>QIAP01000042.1 GCA_003225075.1 Acidobacteriota bacterium
CGGGGATGCGCCGCATCCCGGTCTACGTGGACGCGGCGACGCACGAGCGATTCAGCCTGCCCGGGGAAGTGGCAAAGCATTAAGCGAATCGTGTGTTTTGGGGAGACACAATGAAGCGCATAAATCATCCGCGAGCAACCGGTGGCCAGGCGTTGGCGGAGTACGGGTACAAATGGGCCACGATCAGCGCCAGACTCAGCGTGAAGCACATAGCCGTCCAGGCGCTGACCGCGATGTACGGCAAACGGGCTGCTCGGGCTGCGATTCGGGAAGCCAGGCGTGTGTCGAGAAGGACGCGGTAAACTCGGGGAGAAAGATTGTCTGAAGTTGCGCTCTCGTAAGCCATGGCGACTCAAACCAAAGACTATTACGGCCTGCTCGGAGTAAAGAAGTCTGCTTCGGCAGATGAGATCCGCAAGGCTTTCCGCAAACTCGCGCGCAAGTATCACCCCGATGTAAACCCCGGTGATAAGGGCGCAGAAGAGAAATTCAAGGCCATTTCCGAGGCCAATGACGTTCTCAGCGACCCCAAGAAGCGCAAGATTTACGATCAGCTAGGCTTTTACTCCGACAATATTGATCCCGCGGCAGCCGAAGCCTACGCTCGCGGCGGCCCCACAGGTGCCGGCGGGTTCGGCGGATTCCCTGGAGCACAACCGGGAAGTGGCGCCGGAAACCAGGGGACGCATTTCGATTTCGGGGGCTTCGATTTCTCTGACATGTTTGAAGGAGGCCGCGGAAAGAAGGCTTCCTCCGGCGGGGGCTTCCGCGACATTTTCTCCAGCATGTTCAGCGGCGGTGGTGGCGTGGCCGACGAAGGCCCCGAGCCTGGCAATGACCTCGAATATCAGGTCAACGTGCCGTTCTGGACCGCCATTCGTGGCGGCGTGCTGCGGCTGAATATCACGCGCCGGGATGCCTGCTCGACATGCTCTGGCCACGGTTATGTGGAAGCCCCGGGTGTCTGCCCCCAGTGCAAGGGCAAGGGCACCATCGAGCAAACCGGCGGTCGCATGAAGTTCAACGTGACCTGTCCGCGTTGCCACGGCACCGGCAAGAACATCTCGACTTGTCCGACGTGCCACGGTGAAGGCAGCATCGAACGCACGGAGCCCCTTGAGGTCCGTATCAAACCGGGCACGCGAGATGGTCAACGCATTCGTATTCCCGGCAAAGGCAATGCCGGACTGCGAGGCGGACCCGCCGGAGACCTTTACGTAATCATCCGAAGCGGAGACCACCCAATCTTCCGCCGTGAGGGCGACGATATCTATCTGACTGTCCCCATTACCGCGACGGAGGCAGCCTTGGGCGCTAAGATTGAAGTGCCGACCATCGACGGCCGCACTCTTCTCAAAATTCCGCCAGGTACCCAGTCCGGGCAGAAACTGCGACTGCGCGGAAAAGGCGTACCCTCGGCAAGCAAAGAGGGCGCGCGCGGCGACGAGATCGTCGAGGTCAAGGTCACCGTCCCCATGCCTCGCGACGAAAAGACCAAGGAGTTGCTACGCGAATTGGCGAAGCTCAATCCCGAGGATCCCCGCGCGGATCTCTGGAAAAGCGTCTGACATCCCTTCGGGGTTGATTCCTTTCCCCTATCTTCCCTTGCGGTTCAGATCCTCGTCTCCGGTTACCTCTGTACGTTCCTCAAAAAAATATTTCACTTTTTCCACACAGCGCATCCAATTTGTCTTATTCTCTCGCATGCGAACTCGCTCCGCAGTCGCATGCAGAGAGCGCGAGGATCGCCCACGGAGGTAGCCATCGAAATTGGCAACAACTAACGCGCCCAGCCAGCCCCATCAGCCTTTCGCTGTCCCTGCAAAGAAAAAATCCGTCCGCCTCACGCTCTGGCCGCTCGTCGCCGCCACTTTTTTCATGGTGTCTGGCGGAACCTATGGAACGGAAGACATCGTTCATGGCGCAGGCTACGGTCGCGCCATCCTCATCTTGCTGCTGACCCCGCTTCTCTGGAGCCTCCCTACGGCGTTTATGATCGGCGAGCTCTCCAGCGCTCTGCCCTTCGAAGGCGGTTACTACGCCTGGGTTCGGCGCGCCATGGGAAACTTTTGGGGATTTCAGGAAGCGTGGCTCTCGCTGGTGGCCTCGATCTTTGACATGGCAATCTACCCGACCTTGTTTGTCGCCTATCTCACGCGGATGTTTCCGTGGTTTGCCCAGGGACATCGCGGCGTCATGGTTGGCCTCGCCGTGGTTGTCGTTTGCGTTCTGCTTAACATCGCCGGCGTCCGCGTGGTTTCGACCACATCGCTCTGGCTCTTTTTTGCATTGTCCGCGCCTTTTGCGCTCATGGTGGTATTGGCGCCATTCAAGTACGCGGCGCTCCTGCACGCCGTCACTACGCCGACCTCGTCAAAAGTGGATATGATCGGCGGCTTGCTTATCGCCATGTGGAACTACATGGGCTGGGACAACGCCTCCACCATCGCAGCTGAAGTGGAGCGCCCGCAACGTACTTATCCTCGTGCCATGTTGGTGGCAGTGGCTATCGTCGCTCTCACGTATATTGTGCCGGTAGCCGCGGTGTGGATGACAGGACTCGCGCCCAGTGCGTGGGAAACCGGTTCATGGGCGGAGATCGCTAGCATGCTCGGTGGGCCGCTACTACGAGTGGCTCTCGTACTGGGTGGCATGATCAGTGCTTTCGGCATGTTCAACGCACTTGTGATGAGCTACTCCCGCCTTCCGCTGGCCATGGCTCAGGACGGCATGCTACCGCGCGTGTTTGCCAAGCTGCACCCGCGCACCCGTGCTCCGTGGGTGGCGATCGTAGTTTGTGCGATGGGTTGGGCCATGTGTCTCGGCCTGGGGTTTGAACGACTGGTGACCATTGACATCCTGCTTTACGGATCCAGTCTAGCTCTGGAATTTGTCGCGCTGGTCGTCTTGCGCATCCGCGAGCCTGAATTGCCTCGCGTCTTCCGTGTCCCGGGCGGGATGTTCGGAGCCGTGGCTGTCGGCGTCACACCCATACTTTTGCTCGGTTTTTCGATTGTCCGCAGTCGGAGCGAGCAGGTGCTGGACATGAGTTCGTTTGCCTTTGGGATGATTCTGATCGGCGCAGGCGTCGTCGCCTACGCCTTGAATGTGTTGCTGAAACCTTCCGGTTGGGCGCCGGCAGAGAAGCCGGAAGCCGCCGCGTAGAGCTTAAATCCTGCTCAAGTGCTGTTGTACAAACGCCCTTGCTGCGTCTGCTTTGTCCTTTTAGGGTAGTATCGGTTCCTGGGACTCCGGATGGCTTCTAAGCGCAAATCTAAAGGAGCGTACATGATTTCGGTGGTGGCCGAGATGTACGGCATCCACCCGCAGACCCTGCGCCTCTACGAGCGCGAAGGCCTGCTCAAGCCTTCACGCACCGAGGGCAACACCCGCCTTTACACCGACGAAGACTTGCAGCGCCTCGAATTTATTCTGTCACTAGCGCGTGACTTGGGAGTAAATATCAGTGGCATTGCCATCATCCTGCAAATGCGCGAGCGCATGGAAGAAATGCAGCGCCAGATACAAGATTTTGTGAAGTACATACAAGAAGAAGTTCTATCCCGCGCGACTGCCGCCGCAGACCCGTCGCGAGGCGCCATTGTTCCCTTGCGAAGGACAATTGTGGCGCCACCTCCCCCGCTTAAGAGAAAGTAGCTCGCCAACTTCAAGCAGTTAAGGCGCGTATCATAGTGAGTTTTCAGCATCATGCCCGGCTGAATGCTGACTGCGTACTGCTCCCATGCTCCCCTTCAAGCTCGTCTACAGTGACGACTACTACCTCCCCATCGGGGCCCACGTCTTTCCAGCCGAAAAATATCGGCACATCCACGATCGCCTGCTCCAGACCCGCACAGCCGAGACTTCCGATTTCCTGACTCCCGAGGGCGCTTCAGATGAGGACATCCTGCTGGTCCACACTTCTGACTACGTTCGCAAACTCAAGACTGGAACTCTCTCGGCGCAGGAAGAGATGCAGATGGAGATTCCTTATTCGCCCGAACTCGTCCGCGCCTTCTGGCTTGCTGCGGGTGGGTCGATCCTGGCTGCGGACAATGCGCTGAAAGATCGCATCGCCTTCAACATCGGCGGCGGCTTCCACCATGCCTTTCCCGACCATGGCGAAGGCTTCTGCATGATTCACGACGTGGCTGTCGCCATTCGTGGCATGCAACGCGACCACAAGATTACCCGCGCCATGACCGTAGACTGCGACGTCCATCACGGCAACGGGACAGCGGCGATCTTCGCCGGTACGCGCGTGCCCAGCGATCCCCTACCTTCGTCTTCGCCAACGACACTAGCTCCGCTCCGCCCCGCAAAATCACGCCGGTCCCACGCCGGGGACGTGTTCACGATTTCGCTTCATCAGGAGAACAATTATCCGGCCTGGAAGCCGCCGTCCTCGATCGATGTGGACCTCCCCGACGGAATTGGCGACGACGATTACCTGGCATGGCTGGACAATGCGCTCAGTTCCGGTCTGCGCCAGTTCGATCCGGAACTGATCTGCTACATTGCCGGCGCCGATCCTTACCGGGAAGACCAGCTAGGCGGACTCGCGCTAACCACTGAGGGCCTGAAGCGCCGCGATGAACTCGTCTTTCGCGTGGCGCAAGCTCGTAACCTTCCAGTGATGGTGACTCTTGCGGGTGGCTACGCTCGGCGCGTGGAGGATACGGTCACCATCCACTGCAATACCGTAATCGCCGCCGCGGAAACCTTCAGAAAACAATCCTAGACATGCGCCTGCAGCCGGCCTACTTAGCCCCTGCCACCGAGCTCGGATTCGCTGCGAGTTGCCCTTTCAACACCGTGACTGATGCCTTGGGTAACGTGAAGGTCGTGGCGACGTCCGCAGTCATGACGGAGCGCGCGGCCGGACCATCCGGGTCCGCCATTCCGCCTTTCACATTTGAATGCCACTGATACTGCTCGCTCCCAAACGTAACCATGTTCACTGGGCCGGCAAAACGGCTAACCCTGTTGCTCGTGTCTTGAAATTCGATGCGTACAGGATGCGCATTCTCTTGATCTTTGTTGACCAGCATCAAGGACCACTGGCCATCAGGACGGTGCAGTGCATATGCCGTTACCAGAATATGACCGGCGGCGTCGCGAATGTCGCTAGTGACGGGGAACATACGATGCTGCCCATTGCCCGGCTGAACCCATTCCAGGTTAATCATCTGGCTTGAAAAATACTGGGATGTTGGCTGCAGGATTTGATAGTTTGCGTCGGTGGTAAACATGCTGAAGGTACCAGGCGATGTCCCTTCGCAACCCTGAGAAAGCCCGAGCGGAATATAGTGAAAGTAGTAGACCGCATTTCCGCCAGCCTGCAGAAAAGCACCAACATAATCCGACCACCAGAGCGCAGCGAATATGTCGACAAACGATTCATCGGATCCCGCCGCGATATTGGATTCCGTAATAAACATGGGAACACCGGGTGGCAAGCCGTCATCGCGCCACACTTGAAGAATATTGGTGACCAGACTTGCTTCGTCGTAGAGGTCGCTCCAATGCATCTTGCAGGCAGTGAAGGGGTAATGTTCGAACGACACAAACGAAAGATCGGATATGCGGTTATGGGCTTTCAAATAATCAAAAAAACGGCCCATCCAGGAAGTTCTGCCGCGAGCGTCCGGCCAAACTTCTATGTCTTTGTTTACGCCTTCGAAGATTGGGCCTCCCAATTTTAGTTTCGGATCGACGCGGTGGAGTGCTGTCGCCCACTGCAGATAGAGCGCAGCATAGTCCTCCGGCAAGGTATGTTTGCCGTCCGGTTCTTCCCCCATTTCGACGTAAGAGATCGGATAACCGCGTTTCTCCAGGTAGGTTATCTCAGCGACAGCGTTTTCGGGTGTGTCATAGAGCATTGCGACCGGAATCATCGTGGGCAGTCCGCGTGTTATCCCGCTGGTGAAGAAAAGATCAAAGCCGACCTGGTCACCGTGCTCGTTAACGAGGGAAACTTCGTGCCAGGGATCCACTGAAGAACAGATCGTCGTCGTCTGTCCACGGTCGGCGGTGTGGCGGAGCACATCGTGAAGCCGCCCATCCGGCGTAGTCGTTCCTAGAAAGAGCTCGCGAATGCCATAACCAAGGCAATTGCGACGGTCGGCAGACCCGTGAGTGTCACATGTGCCCGATGACTCCGTCATCCATATCCGCACGAATCGCGCTGGCAGGGGAGTTTGCGAAAGCTGGAGCGTCGCATTACCGCCCTTCCCGGTGTTGATCTCGCCGCCGGGAAAAGTTACCCAACTTCCTTTTGCAGCCTCTTCAATGGGATCCGTGCCCGTCCAGTACTGCACCAAATAACGCTTGGCGTATGGATCGGCCCAATTTATACGAATGGCGTTGATGTCCTGAACGCCCTGCATATCAACCACAACCCACTGCGGATGCAGCGTGTCTTCTTCGCCGGTATACGCTTTCGTCAGATAAGGATTGCTCTTCCAGTACGTGTTTAGGTCGCCATCCGTCAACCGCGAGTAACTGGTGCCGTCGGGATGCGAAAAGCCCGCATGAGGCAATGGGTAACCGAAGGAGTGGCGGATGAACTCCGTCGGGGTCGAATCGCCCACAAAGTAACCCTTGTTTCCCGGCTCACTCCACGTACCCTTAGGATTCCAGTGCCACGCTTCCACGTACAGTTCGGTGTTTTGACGGTAAGTTATGGTTTGCCAGCCGGCAGACAAGATCTGTTTGAGAACAGGTTCGGTAAAAATCTTGTCTGTCGCTTTCAGAGGTATGCGATCGACGCCAGCGCCGAGAGCCTCCGTAGGACGAAATGAGTTCGCCACATGCTCCGGGGTCACGTCTACGCGCACGGTCTGCGCCTCAGCCGTCGTAAGCACAAGGCTGATCACCACGCACAAGAAGCATGAAGCCAGAAGACAACTTGCGGTGTTTCTAAAATTCATTCGAATGTCCTGAGTAATGGGAGTGAGGTGCGAGGCTGGGGCGATTTCGGATCAGCTTTTCGAGGGGACCGATGTAAATAAGAGCTGGACAGTCTCCAGGGTCAGGCTCTGTCATTTGACGCACATCTTAGGTTTGTAGGCCGAGTAAGTCAACGAGATGCACGATAGGCGCCTGTCGCCGGATTCTCAAGAATCATGTACGGGATAACCAGGCTTAATGGAAGAAAAGCTATCGCTAAAATGAGTGGATGGATTGCCGTACTGGTTGGGGCAATCCGCCCCAACCAGAATTTTCGGCACTATGTGCCGGCAGTATTCAATTTTGCTCTCCCGATGACGCGTTGCTGCCCCACATGGCGCTACTTCCCGACGTTCCATTGCTACCCCACATCGCGCTGCTTCCCCACATGGCGCTGCTTCCCCACATTGCACTTCCCGCCCATACGGTGCCGAATCCGTTTGCAGTGCTCGATCCCCACATCGCCGAGGAGCCCCACAAAGCCGATGATCCCCACATTGCTGACGTGGGACCAACGAATTCCGAAGGTCCCCACACGGTCGAGCTTCCCCACATGGCCGAGCTGTTCCATACCGAAGAGGGATCAAATCCGAGAAACACGTTGCCCGAGCTGGAATCGTAATTTGCCTTTGGGGACATTGCTGTCCCTTTTGCTACATCAGTGCTATTCAACGCGGCTTCTACGTCCACGTAGCCCGCCCCGATGGTAAAGACGTCGTAATGATCGGTGTAGGTGATCCCGGTGGTAGGATCGGTTACGCTACTGGAAGCAGGGAAGGACTTCCAGGCCGTCTTCATCAGGCGCGCCTTCACCTGGTCTGGCGTAAGTCCGGGACTTTTCTGCAATAGGTCAGCAACTACTCCGCTAACCACCCCGGCGGCCATACTGGTCCCGCTCAGCGTGAAGTAACTGGAAGAAGATGCGCTGGTTCCCCCCGCGACATAATAACTGTAGGGAACACGATTGCCAGGATAGGCATTGTAGAGAGTGCCGGCTGCCTCAAGCGATACCAGCAAGTTGCCCGGCGCCACAACATCGGGTTTTACGAAATGGTCAATCGCGGTGGGCCCTTTTGAACTATAGCTGGCAATGAGGTCATCATTTCGAGTGGGCGTTCCCATCGGTTTCATCGAGCCCACGGTAATCACATAGGGATCATTGCCAGGCGACGTAACCGTGGCGTATCCATCAGTGGCTTGATAGCGTCCGTTATTCCCGGCCGCGACTACCACCACGATGCCGTTTTTCCACGCTGCTTCCACTGCCTGGCAAACCGGATCGAGTTTATAGCTCTCATATACCGGTCGGCCGAGTGAAAGATTAAGCACACGGATGTTGAGCCACGGCTTCAATGCGATCGCCTGTGAGATGGCGGCAATCACAGCGCTGTCAGTCCCTGCACCGTTCTGATCCAAAACACGCAAATTAATTAAGTTCGCGCCGGGCGCTATGCCTTGAAAGGTGTGCGTATATTTTGAGCCCTTGGAGCTTGCGCCATTCCCTGCGATAAGCCCGGCGATGTGAGTGCCATGACCATATTGATCGGCCGCACTCGAAGTGCCGGGAACAAAACTCTGGCTGTACACAACTCGAGACAATCCCAGAAAGCCGCCATTCAAGTCCGGGTGGCTGCTGATGCCGCTATCAACCACCGCCACGCCGATTCCCGACCCGGTGTAGCCAGATTGCCATGCCGCATATGCTTTCACCGCAGGTCCTGCATTGCTTAGCGTAGGCGCCAACGTGCGATCCAGGCTGATGTACCTCACGTTCGATTGATTCGAGAGTGAAAGAATATCCGTCAGCGACAGGTCGGCGACGACCGCATTGATCAGTGGCAACTGACTCACTATCGAGCCCAACAGGTTCGTAATGCCCTGGAGATCAAGAAGTGCCGGGGGACTGTTGTACTGGACGATAACTCTCGCGGTGGGCGCAGAACACTTTAGCAAATCCGGCGACAACTTCGAGTTGTCGGCAAACGCCACCGTGACCATCGCAAACAAACAACAGACGACCAAGAACTTCTTCATATCCGGAGTGCCTCCAGTTGGGCGAACACATTTCACCCAAACTAAGCAGGGGAGAAGTCACAGAGGGGGATCGCACAATTAGATTGGCAAGTCACAGACCGAACCGCAAGCCAACGAAATCAATGGGTTAGGTTAATTCTTCCCTGGCAAAGCGGACATTTTGTCATCGCAACCCCGCCGCGACCTGACAACATGTCCTCGACCGGCACGTCATCGCAGGCATGAGGGATGTCCTTTATTTCGCATGTGACCACTGGGAGGCGATCCGGCTCAGTTGTAAGGAAAAACCACAGCTTGGCTATTGCAGAAAGGTGAGGTAAGTGCTTGACCTATAAGAAAAACACCGTGGTAACGTGCCATAGCGAATTTGACCGGACATCTACCTGCACTTCGCGCAAAATCTTAGAATGGCACGCAGTGGTCAACTTGGCGCGAAGCTGTTTATCTCGGTAATGGCGCTGGCGGCGTTGAGTTGTTTCGCATTTGCGTTCGCATATTGGCAATTGAGTGACCCAATTAAGTTCTGCTGCTACCTGGCAGTAGCACTCCTGGCTTCTTCTCTCAAGATAAAACTTCCGGGCATTGATGGGACGATGTCCCTTAACTTTCTATTCATCCTCCTGGGTGTCTTGGAAATGAGCTTCGGCGAAACCCTGGCGATCGGGTTCGCCGCTGTTCTGGTCCAATCTTGCTGGAGATCTTCCAAGCGGCTGGAACCGATTCAGGTCCTGTTCAACCTATCCCAGTTGCCGGTGGGGACCGCCGCTGCTTACGGCATATACAGGCTCGTCAGCAATTATCTCCTGCATGGTCCTGGGCCGCTCGCACTGCTCTTGGCGGCGATTGGATACTTTGCCTTTAACACCCTGGCAATGTCCGTCATCATCCGCTTGACAGAAAACAAGCCGATCTTAAAAGTGTGGTCCGAATGCTATTTTTGGTCCTTCCCTTATTACCTGGTTGGAGCAGCAATCGCCGGCTTAATCAGCTTCCTGAACCGCCATATTGGATGGCAGGCCTCTCTGCTGGTAGTGCCGCCGGTCTACCTGATGTACCGTTCCTATCACCTTTACCTGGGAAAGCTAGAGGATGAAAAGCGGCATGCCGAGAAAGTATCTAGTCTCCACCTGCGAACCATCGAGGCCCTCGCCCTGGCGATTGAGGCCAAAGATCATACGACTCACGATCATCTGCAACGCGTTCGTATCTACGCCATGGAACTCGCCAAGGACCTTGGCCTGAGCGAGGACGAAACCGAGGCATTGCGTGCCGCTTCGGTTCTTCACGACATAGGCAAGCTAGCGGTTCCAGAACATATTATCTCCAAACCTGGGAAGCTCACTCTGGAAGAGTTCGAGAAAATGAAAATCCATCCCATCATCGGGGCGGAGATTCTTGAACAAGTGGAGTTTCCTTATCCCGTCGTGCCCATCGTTCACGCGCACCACGAGAAATGGGACGGCAGTGGTTATCCTAACGGGCTGAAAGGTGAAGCCATTCCTCTGGGAGCGCGAATCCTGGCGACGGTAGACTGCCTCGATGCTCTGGCCTCAGACCGGCAGTACCGGCGGGCGCTTCCATTGCACGAAGCTATGTTGCAGGTGGCAAAGGAAGCGGGCACCAGTTTCGATCCTCGCGTAGTAGAGGTTCTGCAGCGCCGCTACGTTGAATTGGAAAAGCTAGCGCATGCGCAGCCCTCGAAGACTCCGGCGAAATTATCCACAGATATCAAAGTTGAGCGAGGGTTGGCTCCGGCAGCCGGTTTCTCAGAATCCGAAAAACCCGTCGTGCAGCAGCCCGACGCGCGACATGATTATCTTTCGTCCATCGCTGCGGCTCGCCAAGAGGCACAAATGCTCTTCGAGCTCAGCCATGAGCTGGGGACTTCACTCAGCCTGGACGATACGCTTTCCATGCTTTCCGTACGGTTAAAGCGTCTCGTACCCCACGACTCCATGGCGGTCTATCTCCCAAAGAACAATCTGTTGGTGGCAGGGTACGTGAGCGGCGATAACTTTCGTCTATTTTCATCCCTAAAGATTCCGATCGGAGAAGGATTGTCAGGGTGGGTGGCACAAAACAATAAACCTATTCTAAACGGCAACCCCTCGGTTGAACCCGGCTATCTTAATGACCCCAGCAAGTACAGCACGCTTCGCTCGGCTCTGGCGGTGCCTCTGGAAGGAGTTTCCGGCGTGGTTGCGGTACTGGCTTTATATCGCGCTCATCAGGAGGCATTTACCAGGGATCATTTGCGCGTCTTGCTGGCGATTGGTTCGAAACTTGGCTTCACTATCGAGAATGCTTTGCGGTACCGGGTCGCCGAGGACTCAGCCACCACCGACTACCTCACTGGGCTTCCCAATGCACGTTCACTCTTCCTGCACTTGGATCGCGAGATTGCGCGCTGTAAGCGCGCCGATATGCCGCTAGCAGTGTTCGTTTCAGACCTCAACGGGTTCAAGCAGGTAAACGACCGTTTTGGACATATCCAGGGGAACAGACTCCTGAAGATTTTCGCAGCAGCTCTTAAAGAAGCGTGTCGCGAATACGACTATTCAGCGAGAATGGGTGGAGATGAATTCGTAATCGTTGCGCCGGGTCTCCATGAGGATGCGGCCGCAGAAATGGTCCATCGGCTTGAAACAATTATCGGCCAGGTGGGCCAAGTTGTTTGTGGCGACGCGATCGCGGTTTCGGTGAGTATCGGTCACGCCTTCTACCCGGCGGATGGTAGCAACGCCGAACAACTTCTGGCGGAGGCCGATCGTCGCATGTACAACGTCAAGAATTCGCATTACGTAAAGATGGCGGAGCGCCACACCACACTTCAGCTCGAGAGAGCCAGAACTTAGGATTTACAAACTGCGTTTCCTGATCCATCAGGCGCATCCCAACCGCTAAAGGTTCTAAGATTACTTGCCCGTGTAAAGCTCCGGGAACCACTGCCGTAAATGTGCGACCCTTGGCGCGTCGTTATAGACGATGTAAGGATTGCCTGGATGACGCGCCGCATAGTCCTGGGGGTAAGCCTCGGCGGCATAGAAACCTTTCAACGGGACCACCTGAGTGACTATCGGACGCGCAAAGATCTTGGCTCTGTCCAGTTGCGCAATATAGGCCTCGGCGATGCGTTTCTGGTCTTCGCCGTTATAGAGGATCGCCGAGCGGTACTGAGTACCGGTATCGGGTCCCTGCCGGTTTAGTTGAGTAGGATCGTGGGCTGCCGAAAAAAACACTCGAAGAAGTTCGCCATATCTAATCTGCGATGGATCATAAGTAATCTTTACCGACTCGGCGTGGCCGGTCTCGCCGCTACTTACGACTTCATATTCTGCGGTATTGGCTGAACCCCCGGCATATCCCGACGTCGCGTGGGTGACGCCCTTTACGTGCTGAAACACAGCTTGCACGCCCCAGAAGCAGCCTCCAGCCAAAACGGCGGTCTGCTCTCCATGACTGGGGGCGCGAGCAGCATCTATCGCAGGTTTCGGAACAGCGCCAGTTCCGGTATCTCCCGCAGCGCAAGCGATGACGCCAGCAAAGTTGAGCATAAGAAATGCAGCAGAGACCCGCGCAAGAAAGCTACCCATAACAAACTCCTCCTGACACAACAATCGCGATTAAGAGCGTCGGTGTTGTTAGAGTCGCCACCGGCGACAAAGTTTCAAACCCTATTCCGCGATGCGGGCTTCGCTCTCTTGAGAGTGGGGGCTAGTAATTACTGTTGCGCTCAGGAATTTCCTCATGCAACGCATGCACGGCACGTAACCTTCACTCAGGGCTTCGCTTACCGGAATTGTGCGCAATTGTGTCTTGTGATGGATAAAAGAGCAACCGGCAGTATGAAACGTTTTCCCATCTAAGGACACCACCACCATCATGCTTACCGGTACGTGGGTTGCAGGCTGCGCATGCTCGGAACGCAATTCCGGGCGTGATGTTACGGATGACCTTGCCACCTCGAAACTGCCGACAATCAATACGATGGCTGCAGCGGCGACCATCCATCCGAAGGCGTTTCCCCTGTGACCAGGCATTTTCTCATCCAGTCGGTGGTGCAGGCGTTGGCTGAAGCCCAGAGGCACTTCGAACATTCGTTCGTCCCCATAAAGCTGGATCACATTTCGGGTTCCGTCGAGGACCGCGGTGCAGTGCTTGCAGGCACGGAAGTGCTCTTCCATGGCAGCGCGTAATCCCGGCTCGACGTCGCCCTCGAGGTAATTCGAAACCTCGCGCCATACTTCTTCGCAGTTGACTACCATGGCTTATTCCCCTTTGCAAAAGACAAGCGGCTATGCCAACCCCCTCCGAGCCCAGGCGCCAGCAGATCACGCAGCATCAGTCGTGCCCTCAGTAGCCTTGTCTTGACCGACGCGCTGGAAATTCCAAGGGATCTGGCGGTCTCGTCAATACTCAATTGCTCGATGTCCCGCAAAACAAAAACTTCACGGTATTTCTCGCCAAGCGATGCCAACGCTTCTGCCAACTTCTCGCGGACTTCCTTTCGTTCCAGTGTCTCCGAGGGAATCTCACGCCAGTCGGCAAAGTCCCGTGGAGTATATTTTCCTTCCTCGTCCGGGCTATCAATGATGGGCTCGATCACGCCGGCATGCTGTTTTCTTCTGCGCATACGCGCCTCATTTACTGCGATCTGAATCAGCCATGTGCTGAATCGCGCTTCCGCCCGGAATTGCCGGATGTGTTTGAAAGCTTTCAGGACCGCCTCCTGGGCGGCATCCTCGGCGTCTTCCTGGTTGCGTAAAATTGCAAAAGCCGCACTGTACACGCGAGATTCGTAAGGCCGAATCAGCTGGTGAAAAAGCTCAAGCTCCCCATCCCGAATACGGCGAATTAATACTTCTTCGTCGAGTTTTTCGGCTGGATTGTCCAGCGCAGCGGCTCGTGCCGGCATTGCCCCTCACCACTAACTGAAGTCACCGCGGTCCCGCCCGGAAATTATTCCGACACGTATTCCGGATTCTTCTTCCATCCAGTGAACATGGATACAAAGTTATCCCACCCATGCAGGATGACCATCACCAAATGGCCAAAGACAAACGCCAAAATCGCCCACATGATCAAAAAGTGCCAAAGCCGGGCCAGGTGAAAACCGCCCATCATCCACGCCAGCCAGGAAAGCTGCACTGGTTTCCACACGGCCAAGCCGGTCAATACTGACAGCACTCCTAATGCAATCGCCGACGTGTAGGCATGCTTCTGCAAAGGATTGTAGGCTTCCTTCACCGGCGGCTTCTGACCAAAGAAGAAGTAGTGACGAACCATTGGCCACACTCCAGGTAGGTCTCGCCGAGTAAAGAGAACCTGTTTGTAGTTGCCACTAAAAATCTGATAGCCGATGTACAAGATCCCGGTTGCGATATAGATCCACATGAAGGTAAGGTGCCACTGCAGTGCACCGCCCAGCCAGCCACCGATCGCGAACGCTTTCGGCCAGTGCAGCAGATCTTTTTGCGGTATTTTGGCCCCAAAACTTGGGAAGGCACGGAAGATTTGCAGTCCGCTTCCTACCAGCACGAAAAGCGCGACGGCGTTAATCCAGTGGCAAAGGCGTACTACGAAGGGGTGCTCGTAGACTGCCGTCGTCACTGCGCCGGACTTCACGTTCTCGACCGCAATCGCGTGAGTGGACATGCCGGTTCTCCCTGCTACAGCCCGTAAAAGTATGAGTAGCCTTGATCTTCCCAGTATCCAACTTTATCGAGCACATGAGTCACGTGGAGGGCAGTCAGATACTTGGCCTGTTTGTAGCCAATTTTCGTTGGGATATTCAGGCGCAAAGGCGCGCCGTGTTCGGGAGTAAGAGGTTTGTCGTACATTTCGTAACAGAGCAACGTTTGCGGATGCATTGCTGTCGCCAAATCCAGTGACTCGTAATAGTCGTCAGCGCATTCGACGGTAACGAAACGCGCACCGGGGTCGGCGCCGATCACCTTGAGGAAGTCAGAGAGCTGCACGCCGCAAAAGCGGCCAATCACATCCCACCCCTCTACGCAAACGTGACGGGTATTCTGCGCTGTCTTGGGCAGCTCTTGAATTTGTGCCAAGGTATAATCGCCCGGTTTCTGGACCGCGCCGCCCACGGTCAAAGTCCATTTATCGAAATCAATTTCCGGGTTGTCTACATCGTAGTCGTTAACGGGAAATTTGTTGAAAGGAGTGAGAGCAGACTCGGGAAAAGTCGGCGCAAGGTGGCCGGTGCGGAAAAGCCTGGCAGAAGCCCAATCGCTGAAAGCAAGCCCGGACTTCAACAGAGGCTTCTGTAATTTCGGGATGGCGAAGGCACCCAGCGCCAGCACCGGTGTCAGTTTCAGCAACTCACGCCGATTTATAGCCTTGAATTTACGATCATCAGTGGCTGATTTCATAGAACGCTCAAGCGACAGCATTTATCCCACGTGAGATTCGCCAGTCGGCAAGAAGTTACAGGCAACCCGCCCGGAAGCGTTGCCACAGTCGATTCGCAAATTACTGTTGTGCCGTGCCCTTCACTACCAGCGCAAACGGCATCTCTTCACCGGAAGACAGTTTCATCCCGCCAGAAAATATCCAGTGTTCCTGGTCATCTTTCGACACCGCCGCTGCCGTGCCACTCTCTGCCTGGACCAAGTTCAAGGGGCCCGGATGCTTGGTTCCGGTCGCTTTGCGGCTGAGACTCACGAGTTCTTGAAATTTCAAGGCTGCGTTGGGATCAGTATCCGACGCCACCGGGATGAGCAAAAGAAAGTCACGGTTGGGTGCGGCCCCGAGATGATTGCCGTCATCGGGTATTAGTTCATAGCGAAGGCTATAGAAGCCAGCGGAAATAGGTTGCCCGCGATAGTCGGTTGAAGCCTCCGGGAAATGGAGCACGCCGACCATCGTCGACTCGGCCAGGCGGGTGTAGAGTGCTCCTTGCACATCTTTCTTGGGTTGTGCGGGCACGGTTCCTCGCAACCACAACTCGCAGGCCACGCTGCCATCATCAAGCATGACATGGTAGCCCTTGGCATCGAGAACCTGGCGCACCGCATCCGGGACAGACTTGTCGACAAGGGGACCGATGTTCTCTACTTTGCCGTTCTGCGCAAAGCTGAAGGTAGTGGGAAATAGCAGGAAAGCGCAGAGAAATCCCAGGCCTTTGTGCAAGTACCCTCCTCTGGATCCAACGCCTTATTCGCAAATTTAGCGCGCGAACGTCCCCACAAATGCGCTCCGCTTGCCGTGCAGATCCCACGAGACACCCAATCCAGGACCGCGATATGAATCGGTCAACGCCACCGCTGGCATGGAATGCGCCATCTCCGTGAGTGGAGGGTAGAAGGTTTCTTCGTTGCCGCAGAGGTGATCCTTTGCCCCGACCCCGCGCGTTTGGATGGTTGCGAAACGGCCGGCACGCAACATGGCAGAGCCGTGATGTTCATGATTTACAACCAATTCCATGGGCGCGCTGACAACCTGTTGCACATTTTTCAGCAGTTCCCCGCCCATGTGCCTGGCGAAATTTACTAACGCAGCACTTTGCTGCGGACTTGCCTGATCGTCCACCAGCAACACAGCCTTTGCAGGATAGGGGTCTTCGTACGGATCACCCAGAGTGCCGTTGGCGCGCACGGCGGCCGCCACCGTCAGACCTTGGAGGGGCACACCGTCCCAACTTCCGCCTTGGACATGCCAGGCAAGAATGGCTTCATTACCCACCAGGTTCACCTCAGCATTGGCGAAGCACTGGCCAGTGTAAATATCGGCGCTGCGCGTTTCTAAATAATCGCCGCTGATCTGCTGTGCGCTCATGGCGAGTGAGAGAACAAGAAGAACGGGGAAAAGAGCAAGCAGGTAGCCACGCATAGGGAACTCCTCGTCGTTTGTAACGTAGCTTATATTGTCGAACAAAGGGGCCAGTGGCTGCAAGCACGTCCGGCCGCGTTGACTTGCGTGGGGCGCTGACCCTACCATCAAAGTTTACTCATCCGGAGAAGTTCACCTCATGATTGACGAGATCATTTCCCATTATCGCGTAATGCAGCAGCTCGGCGGGGGTGGGATGGGTGTGGTCTACGAGGCGGAGGATCTCAACCTCGGCCGCCATGTAGCACTGAAGTTCCTGCCTCCTGACCTTGAGAGAGATGCTGGTGCATTAGAGCGCTTTCAGCGCGAGGCGCGGGCTGCATCGGCGCTGAACCATCCCAATATTTGTACGATTTACGAAATCGGGCAAGCTGATGGGCGGCACTTCATCGCCATGGAATTGCTCGAAGGCGAGACGCTGAAGCATCGGGTGGATGGCCATCCCATGGAGATGGGGCTGTTACTGGAGCTCGCCATTCAGATGGCAGACGCTCTCGAGGCCGCCCATGCCAAGAACATCATCCACCGCGACATCAAGCCGGCGAACATTTTTATCACCAACCGTAACCAGGCGAAGATTCTCGATTTCGGACTGGCAAAACACGCGCTTCAGCCGCATGCCGTTCTCGGTGGTTCGACGCTCGGGGCGGCCGCGACTTTGGACGAAGGGCTTCTAACCAGTCCCGGCTCCACGGTTGGCACCGTGGCGTACATGTCTCCAGAGCAGGCTCGAGGCAAGGAATTAGATACCCGCACTGATCTTTTCTCCTTCGGCGCTGTAATTTACGAGATCTCCACCGGCGCGCTGCCCTTCCGGGGGGATACATCGGCAGTGATCTTTGAGGCCATCCTGAATCGGGCGCCAGTAGCGCCGGTTCGCCTGAACCCGGACGTTCCGGAGAAGCTGGAAGAGATCATCAATAAACTGCTGGAAAAAGACCGTGATCTCCGCTACCAGAGTGCAGCAGAAGTGCGCTCGGACTTGAAGCGCCTGAAGCGCGACAGTGAGTCGGGCACCATCGCAGCTGTGACTTCGGAAATCCCCGCGTCGCGAAGTTCGCGGACATCTCGGTCGCCGGGTTCTCAGATAACAACGCTGTCCCTAGGAAGAAAATTTGGCACGATAGCGCTTGCTGCGGTCCTCGTGGCGCTTCTCGTCGCCGGGGTTTTCATGTTTTCACGCCATGGTCGCGCGTTGACGGAAAAGGATGCCATCCTGGTGACTGATTTCATAAACACGACGACCGACCCGGTCTTTGATGGCACGCTCAAGAAAGCATTAGCAGTGGATTTAGCACAGTCGCCCTACCTGAACGTTTTTCCCGATCAAAAGGTGCAGCAGACACTACAGTTCATGGGGCGCTCGCCAGATGACAGGGTTTCAATCGCAGTTGGAAAGGAAATCTGCCTTCGCGACGGTATCAAGGCAATGTTGACAGGCTCAATTGCGAGCCTGGGGAGCCAGTATGTAATCACAGTGGACGTAATCAACGCTTCCAGCGGCGATTCACTGGCCCGCGAAGAGATACAAGCACCCAGCAAAGAAGAGGTACTCAACGCGCTGCATAAGGCTGGCTCGCGGCTACGGGGCAAGTTGGGAGAATCACTGCCTTCGGTCCAAAAGTACGACATGCCTTTATCCGAGGCGACAACGTCGTCCCTCGATGCTCTGAAAGCACTAAGTCTGGGCGATTCTAAGCACAACGCGAGTCAAGAACTGGCAGCCCTTCCGCACTATCAAAGAGCCGTCGAGCTCGATCCTAACTTTTCCATGGCTTACGCGCGATTAGGCGCCGTTTACAACAATTTAGGGCAGAGTGAGCTGTCTGAGCAGAATCGCAAGAAAGCCTTCGAATTACGCGACCGCGCAAGCGAACGGGAGAAGCTTTACATCGCTTCGCATTATTACGCCGATGCTGGGCAACTGGACAAGGGAATCACAGCGCTCGAACTGTACAAGCAAACTTACCCCCGAGACTTCGTTCCATTCAACAACGTGGCGAGTATTTATAACCAGCTTGGGCAATTCGAAAACGCTTTAGACAATGCGCGCCAGGCGGTCGAGATCGACCCAGAAGGCGGCACCGGCTACGAAAATCTGGCCCAGGCCTATGCAGGATTGAACCGTTTGGATGAGGCAAAAGCAACTTTGAATGCCGGGCTGAAGCATGTTCCCAAGAGCGCCATGCTGCACTATATGCTCGCCGGCGTAGCCGCGAACCAGAACGATCCGACGACTATGGAACACGAACTGGAATTGACGCAGGCTGCCGGGCCCGAGGGCCAATTTGTGGCCCTCAGCTGCCGGATTTCGCTCGCCGTGTACCATGGCCAACTGAAGCGTGCCCGCGAGCTTGAAAGCAAAGTTGAGGACATGGCCAGGCAGGCTAACTTGATTGAAGCTACCGCGTCCGGCCGAGCTCAGCAGGCGCTGTGGGATGCTGTTTTCGGACTTCGCGCGCAAGCAATTCAGACGGCTAACGAGGCGTTGCAGACGTCTCAATCAGCCAAAGTTACTCCGACAGTCGCGTCCACGTTTGCGCTAGCTGGTGAAGAGGACAAGGCCCTGAAGCTCGCGAATGAACTCGCCGCCAAACGTCCCTACGACACCTTTGTGCAGTACGTCCAGGTGCCAACGATCAAAGCGATCGTGGAGCTCAAGCATCATCAGCCGGCTAAGGCCATTGATCTTATGGACAGTGCGATGGTGTATGCGCGTACCGATTCCGGCGTGCTCTATGTGAGGGGAATGGCTTATCTGGAAGGAAAGCAGGGCAAAGAGGCAGCCGACGCCTTTCAAAAGATTATCGATTTTAAGTCTGTCCATGACGTAGACCCTACCGCTGCCCTGGCGCATCTGGGGCTGGGACGAGCATATGAATTGCAGGGCGATACCGCACGCAGTCGCATCGCTTACCAGGACTTTCTTGCGCTGTGGAAGGATGCCGATCCTGATATTCCGCTGTTGCGGGAAGCCAAATCAGAATACGCGAGAATACAGTAAGAAGCTGACATCGCCAGCTTTCAGTACGCGAGTCCACACTGTTGATAACACTTAAGTTGCGCTTAAACAACAAGCGTTCCGGTCGCCCGAAGTGTCATCCACACTTGCCCGTGCCGTGACAGACCCTGCCCTTCGAACAGCAGTTGCCGGGCTCTGCCAGTTCGCCGTCCGGCCCAATGCAAGTCTGAGTGTGGAGGCACCAGAATAATCCATCGTTAGATCGTGGAACCGTCGGGTCCGGCTCGGAAAGCACGAACTGTCCCTTCCAGCGTAGGGCTGAGCAGAGATTAGGATTATTCGTATTGAAGCGATCCGATTCGCTGATCGTCCTTTCACGAATCATGCGGCACCTCCCGAGACGGCTTTCAGCAACGCGCGTTTCACCGACACGCGGGCAAGTTGAACCTTGTAAGCATTGTGTGAAAGTGGCTTAGCATTTTTCACGGCGGCATCGGCAGCCTTCTGCGCGATGTCGTCATCGATGCTCTGTCCACTCAGGACCTGCTCGGCCTCCGGTGAAGGCCACGGCAGAGGAGCGACATATCCCATCACCACGCGTGCTGCTTGCACATTGGAACCATTCATCTTCAGCGCAACCGCGGCGACTGCAAGCGGCCAGTCAAACGCCTGCTTCTGACGAACTTCGTAATGGGCGGCCTTCACGCCTGTCGAGGCAGGAAGTACTACCTCCGTCACGATTTCGTTCGGTTGGAGGTCGTGCTCCCGCTCGGTTTCGGTCTTGGGAATCACGTAGAACTTCTCCAACGGAACTTCGCGTTTCCCCTTCGGACCTTCCACTCTGATTTTCGCCCCGTAGGCGATCAGGATTGGCACGATCGTCGAAGGACTGACAAACTTTGCAGGCCCATCGTTCCCCAAAATAGCGTGATAGCGGTTATCTCCGTCGGTCACCAGCTCTTTTCCGGTTTCATCCTTAGGCAGAAGGCCAAGTCCATTGCGGAAAAACCAGCAGCGCGGGCGCTGGCACAGGTTACCGCCCAGTGTTGCCATGTTGCGGATCTGGGGGCTGGCGGCTTCGATCAGCGCATCGGACAGTGCGGGATAGTTCTTCCTTACGTTGGCGTCGTCAGCCAAGTCGCCGAGATTGGTGAGTGCTCCAATGCGCAATCCCTGGGCGTTGTAAGTGACACCCGTTAGATCCCTGATGTCTTTAATATTCACCAGACGTTTGGGGGCGACCACATCATCTTTCATCAGCGCAAGCAAGTCGGTGCCGCCAGCGAGGATTTCCGCTTGTCCCCAGTTGCTGGCGAGCAAGCTCACCGCCTGCGCCTTCGTCGTCGGACTCACGTATTCAAAAGGTCTCATCACGCACCTGCTTTCTGGCTGAGCGCGGCGAGCACACGATCAGGGGTGAGGGGCAGGAAAGGTACACGAACGCCGATTGCATTGGCCACGGCGTTTGAAATCGCCGCGCCGGGAGAGATTACAGGCGGCTCGCCCAATCCGATGACTCCGCGCTCGTCATATCCTTTGCCCGTCATCATATGCACGACCAGCTCGGGAATGTCGTTAAGACCAGCAAGCCGGTAGTACTCCATGTTGGGATTCAACATGCGGCCAGTGGTCTGGTCCATTACCTTTTCTTCGAAAAGTGCATAGCTGATGCCCATGATGAGAGCGCCGTAGCAACTGCTCTCGGCCATTTTGAGATCGATGATCAGCCCGCAATCCTGGACGGCGACCATCTTCTTGGCCTTGACGACGCCGGTGTCGGTGTCTACTTCGACTTCGGCCATGCTCACGCCACCGACACCGCTATTGGTAAGGTCAGGCGGCTTGCTCTTGTCAGGATTCTTGCCACGCACCGTCACCGGCATCGCACCGAGCTTGGAACATGCCTCCTTCCAGCTCAGCGACTTGCTGGGAT
Source organism: Acidobacteriota bacterium (assembly GCA_003225075.1). Taxonomy (GTDB): domain Bacteria; phylum Acidobacteriota; class Terriglobia; order Terriglobales; family Acidobacteriaceae; genus Gp1-AA124. Next base: position 21,729 of record QIAP01000042.1, read on the forward strand.
TGCTCTTCACCCTCACCGTTCCGTTGACGGATTCCAAGTCGTCCGGCTGAGCATTCAGGGCTGGAGCGACTTTGGCAAAGAGCGCGTCGCGCGCATCTACGGCCGCACGCCGCGTGGACGAACTCACCCCACCCGGGGTTGTCGAACCTCCGGAACCACCCGAGGGTGGATAGAGCGTGTCGCCGATGTACAGTTTGATGCCGTCCATCGGAATTCCCAGGGTGTCCGCCGCAACTATCAGAATCGTAGTGCGTGTGCCGGTGCCGATGTCCTGCGTCCCCAGCTTGATGTCTACCGAACCATCAGGATGCAGAGTGAGGTCGCAGTCGCTTGCATGGCCGCGCCCACCCCAGGTATGCATTGAAAGGCCAACGCCGCGAACGACGTTGCCAGATGCGTTCTGGCCTCTCGGATGCCACTTCTGTTTCCAACCCATCAGGTCGGAAGCTATGCCTAGTTCCTCGCGGTAGGTGTTTTGCCTATCCTTGGTCGCGAGTTCGATGTTCTTGAGGAAAAACTCGAGCGGATCCATGTTGAGCTTGGCCGCGAGATCATCAAGGGCGCACATCGTGATCACCGCTGCCTGCGGGTGATTTGGCGCCCGCCAGGCTCGTGCCGGACCAATGTTGTTACGTATTGCGGTGTGTTCTTTGCGCTGGTTGGGAATGCTCAACACGTAAGGTATTGGGGGCATACCGCCACCACCGGGACCTCCCGTTCCCCACGACTCCGATTGCCAAGCGACAATCGTGCCGTCTTTCTTCGCTCCGACTTTCACCCGGGCATAGGCAGATGGGCGAGCTCCCGCTACCTTCAATTCCGAATCGCGCTCCAGCATGATCCGCACGGGCTTACCATCCGCCTTCTTCGAAATTTCCGCGGTGGCAATTCCCCAACGATCGGGCCCGAACTTGCTGCCAAAGCCTCCGCCAATATGATCCTGATGTACTCGGATGTTGGTCGCCGGCACCTTCAGTAGCTCCGCCATCTGACCCGCAATACCCGACACATTCTGCGTGGACATGTGCACCAGCAGATGATCGTTATCCGTCCACTCTGAAGTGGAACCGTGGCTTTCCAGGCAGCAATGGGTGATGACCGGTGCGCCGTACAAGCCTTCGGAACTGACTTCAGCCTGAGCGAAAGCCTTCTCACCATCGCCAACCGTCTGTGCCGCAGCTTTCTGATAATTCGACTTCGGTCGAGTACCTTCCTCGGGATGAACTGTTGCCGCACGAATGGCGTTGATAACATCATCAGTGGCGCCATCCTCTTTGAGGCCGTTTAGGGTTTCCTCCTCCGGCTTGGAAGTAATGCCGTACTGCTGGATTTGCTCAACCATCTGTCGCGGTGGAACCTGGTTGTCGAGCATCTCATCGATATCGTCCATGCTGATGGGCCCTTGGGCTTCCGCGGCTCCTTTTGGCGGTTCTGCATCGCTGACCAGATGGGGCAGCTTCTGGTACTTCACTTCAATGGAACGGATGGCGTCCTCGGCCGTCGGTTCATCTACAGCAGCGACCGCGACAATCTCATCGCCGGCCCAGTGGATGGTCGAGTTCGACTTTTGGATTATGTGGACAGCCTTCACCCCCGGCATCTTCTCCGCCGCGCTGGTGTCAATGCTGATCACCTTCGCGTGCGCGTAAGGACAGCGCAAAATTTTGCCGAAGAGTAACCCTGGACGCTTGACGTCATAGGTGTACTTTGCTTGCCCCGATACTTTTACCGGGGAATCCACACGTGAAATGCGCTTTCCAATCAGAGTGCGATGTCCGGCATCGGGCCAACTATAGTCGGGCATGGCTCACGCCCCTTTCTGCGCGACCTGCGCGATCGCTTGCTGAATGCCGTGATAGGTACCGCAGCGGCACAGATTGCCGCTCAGCCCGTGGCGGATATCTTCGGCAGTAGGATTGGGATGCTTGTCCAGAAAGGCCTTGCACGCAACCACGAAGCCAGGAGTGCAAAAACCGCATTGCGACGCATCATTGTCAACGAACGCCTGCTGAATCGGATGCAGCTTGCCCTGTTGCATCAAGGACTCGACCGTGGTGACCTGCTTGCCCTGGGCTTCGATGGCCAACACCGAACACGCATATACGGGTTTGTTATTTATCAGCACGGTGCAGGCACCACATTCCGCACGGTCGCATACGCGCTTAGCGCCGGTGATGTCGAATTCATCGCGCAGAGCATCGAGCAGAGTAACGCGCGGCTCCAGGTTCGCTTTGTACTTCTTGCCGTTGATGGTGAACTGCATGGCCCCGGCGCCGGGGCCATGGACCGGCACCTGTTCCCCCGCGGCCAATACCGCCTTTGGCCCCGCGACGAGGGGTACAGCTACCGAGATGCTGGAAATTTTGAGGAAGTCGCGCCTGGAAACGCCGGAGCGTTCGTCTTGCTTCTCTTTCTTATTCGAATCATCGTCACGCATCCCTGACCTCCGATGGCTGGAAGAGTTGCCGGCAGCGAGAGCCGGGTTATGCCCGTCCGGGCAACTTATTGGACGAGCCGGGAAAGAAACGGTTGAGAAATATATGCCTGCATCCGAACGAAGTAGACTCCGATATTTTGCGCAGGAGGGGAAGTATACAACCAGGAAGACGTGAAAGTTAAGTTGGAGCCGAAGAATTTCGCGCCCTCAACAAGAGCAGAACCACAAATCAGTTCAAAAGGCAGCTTCCAACCAGAGGAGCTGAGAGGGGCGATGCCTGCCCCCCACGCGTGGCGGCCCAGGCGGCGCTATATGCAAGATCTTTCCACCTGGAAACCCTCGTATATGAATTAGTTAACACTGCACTCTTACCTGCGGAACCAACCGTCTAAGTCGTCGCGCCATCGAAAAGATCGAACAGAGGTGATCTCGGTGTCATTCCTGGCCAAAGTATGCGTCACGTGCATCACGATCTCGGCGTTATTATTTCTTCCCGGTTGTCAGGGCCTCAAGCAGAGCTTCACGCCTCCACCTCCACCGCCACCGCCACCGACTTCCGCGCAGTTGACTGTCGCTGAAAATGACTCGGGGACAGGTACCGTGACCAGCACCCCGGCGGGAATCAACTGCGGCCCAACCTGCGCAGCAACTTTTAATAGCGGGACCAAAGTCACGCTTACAGCAACCCCCAATACCGGTTTTGCATTTGGACAGTGGTCTGGCGCGTGCTCCGGGACGGCTGCAACATGTACCGTGTCCTTGGCTGCCGCGACCACAGTGACGGCTACATTCAACGCAACCCTTCAATCTATCAATCACATCATCTTCATGGCCCAGGAAAACCGAGGATTCGACCACTACTTTGGCGCCCTTCGCCAGTACTGGGCTCAAAATGGCTACGCAGATGCACAGTTTGATGGGCTCGCGCAATTTAATCCGACCTCAGGCATTCCCCCGTTGCAAGGACCTGCGCCGACTAACCCGGGTTGCGATCCTGCGTTTCCGTTTGACTCGTCTTCAACCACTGTGCAGGATTGCGTCATTGACAGCAACAGTCCGTCAGTGGCCTCTTTTCATCTGAGCTCGGTATGTACTGAGAACCCCAGCCCCTCTTGGAACGAGAGCCACAACGACGTTAATCATGAGGATCCAACCTCCGCCACTCCCCCGCCGGGCGGGCCGGATGGCTATGTTTGGACTGCGGCGCATGATGCGAGACATCAGCACCCAGCGTTCAACGACACTGACGGTCTGCGCGCCATGGGGCACTTCGACGACAGCGATCTGAACTATTACTACTTTATGGCATCGAATTTCGCCACCTCAGACAGATGGTTCTCGCCGGTAATGACCCGAACCCAACCAAATCGTATGTACATGCTGGCGGCCACTTCCGCCGGACACACCTATCCGCTGCCGTCGAATTCGCCGCAACTCCAGAACAAGACGATTTTCGAAGCGCTGCAAAATGCAGGTATTTCCTGGAGGCTTTATGTCAGCGACCCGCATCCTACCTTGACCGCGGGCAGCGCACTTGCCATGTTTGTTTTCGCCAATCACTTCCCCCAGAACTTTGTGCCGGCAGAGCAATTCAAGACAGATGCGGCCAATGGAACTTTGCCACAGGTCGCCTTGATCGAGCCGGGTTATAGCAGCGGACGGGATGAGCATCCGTTTGAGACGGTAAATTCACCAGGTGGAAGTGTGCAGGTCGGAGCGAACTATGTTTCGGGATTTATCAACTCCCTGATGCAGAGTCAATCGTGGAAAGATTCCGTATTCATACTCACTTGGGACGAATCAGGCGGGTTCTACGATCACGTCCCACCCCAGTCCACCGTTAGCCCAGATGGAATACCCCCGAGCGACCTCAGGCCTGGCGACGTGTGTGCACAAGTTACAGGTCCAACTTGTGATTTTGTCTATACCGGCTTCCGGGTGCCGCTGATCGTCGTCTCGCCTTTCGTGAGCAAACACTTTGTCTCGCACACGCCTGCGGATCACACTGCAATCCTTAAACTCATCGAGACCCGATTCGGCCTGGGCAGCCTGACTAACCGAGATGCCGCCCAAATGGATATGACAGAGTTCTTTGATTTCGTTAACGTACCATGGAGCACCCCTCCCGATCCCTCGCTGGTGCCGGTCCAGAAAACGAACGGGAGTTGTGTGGACCAAGTGCCCTAATGCGGGGACCCTGATTAATTTCTCGGCCTCGGGACAAAATCAAAGCCAGTTTCAGCATCTCACGGACGCGCCGAAATTTAATCGTCTTAGAGGTAGTCGCTATGCGCAAGCGTTCAACGCTGAGCGTCCGCTCGGTCCTTCCAGACGGTTTTGGGAAAGAATCGCTAAACGTACGAATATATTTCTCCTGCCACGGGTTGTTCCCGGTATACTTTTGTGGATCCGGTTCCATACCTCCTGAGGGTCCGGTTATGAAATTTCCACGGCCCACTCAGAATGCCTTCTCTGTTTGGCTTCTGATCCTCCCGCTCCTGATTGCGCTGGGCACGTCCACGAGCTTCTCCCAAGAATGTGCCGGATGTCTCAATTCGGGAGTACCGGCCACCCCCAACGGGAGTGGTTTTAGATCATCCAACTTGAGCTTTACTCCCTCTTCCTCTGCTCCCGATCCCTGGACCATTCGCAAGCGGGTGGACGAGGTCACCGTCTTTTTTACCGTCACCAACCGGCACAAGTTTGTGGACGATCTTGGTGAAGAAGATGTCAATGTGACTGACGATCGTAAGCCGGTGCCAAGACTTTCCGCTTTCGGGCACGAGCGCGACCTGCCGTTGCGCATGGGTCTGATGGTGGATACCAGCAACTCAATCCATTATCGCTTTCGTTTTGAACAGGAGGCCGCCACCCGGTTCCTGCAAAAGATAGTGCGCCGAGAAATGGATCGCGCATTCGTAGTCGGCTTTTCCGACCACGCCAATCTTACCCAGGACTATACCGATGATCCCGGGCAACTGGCGGCTGGGGTTTCCGCCTTGAAGTCCGAAGGCGGCACCGCCCTCTATGACGCCCTCCGCAGCGCTTGCGGAAAACTGGCGAGTGCAGGGGACAATGTCCCCATGGCCAGGACCCTTGTCGTCTTGAGTGATGGGGATGACAACGCGAGCAAGGCCACTCTTGAGCAGACGATCGAGAATGCGCAGCGTCACGAGGTTACTATTTACACCATCAGTACTAACAACTCCGGCACAATCAGACCCGGGGATAAAGTGCTAAAAGAGCTGGCGCTACAGACGGGAGGCCGGATGTTCACTCCGAATAGCGCCAAAGAAGTAGTGAAGGCATTTGCTTCTATTGAAGACGAGATGCGCAACCGATACGCGCTTTCCTATCGCCCCACCGATTTCGCTGAAAATGGCCGCTATCGCCGCATAGAGATTATCGCCCGCAAACTGAAAAAGCGGTTTCACGTCCACGCGCGCAAGGGCTATTACGCACCGCTGGCAGAGTTCCGGGAATTAGTGCCGCCCCAGGCAGGGATTCCGGCGGATTTAAACACCCCCGACCAGCGGCATTGAACGGTTCTCTGTTAAAAGTAATTCCCGAATTGATGCTTACTCTCGATTCGGGAATACACGGGTCGTATCTTTGGTAATCTCACCTGCACTCCTCAATCCTGAACAACGCCTTCCCGATGTAGAGGTAGCAGGGGTTAAGGCGCATGCCGAAGACAGTCAGCCCGATCCCCCAAGACGCCGTACTGCAAATTCTGCTTATCGGTCATGGCGAAGAAAGCTTTTTTGTCATCCGTGATCTGTTAAGCAGAGGCAATTCCGCTACCCGTGCAGAGTTAGAACACGCAACCTCATATGAAGAAGCATTACTTCGCATTGGAGAGACGGAGTACGACCTGATCCTGTTTGAATATGAAGCTCAGGATGGCATCGTTCTACAGTTGTTACCGGAGCTTCGCCGCCTCAATACGACTGTGCCTGTTATCTTTCTTGCCGAGTACGCGGACGAGGGTACCCTGGCGGAAATTATCGCAGCGGGAGCTTGCGATTTCGTCAAGAAATCTGAGTTGTGTGAGGAGTACCTTGGGCGCTCGATCCGATATGCGGTCAACCTCCACCGTAAACATCAGAAGCGCCAGCAAGCGGAAGAAATGCTGCGTAAACTCTTTCAGGCAGTCGAGCAATCTGCCGACCTTGTCATGATTACCGATCAGGCGGGATTAATTGAATATGTGAATCCCGCGTTCGAGACGCTTACCGGTTATGCGAGCGAAGAGGTGGTCGGCAACACCGTTGCTTTATTGAAGTCGGCGGAACAAGCGCCGGGAATCTACGGAGAACTATGGGCCACAGTTCTGTCCGGCAAAGTCTTTCGCGGAACTCTTGCTAACTGCAAAAAGAATGGCGACATCTTCTATCTGGAGAAGACGATCACTCCCATTAGCGATACGGAAGGTAACATCACCCACTTTATCTGCAACGATCGTGACATCACTGAGCGGCGCAAGCTGGAGGCTCAGCTTCGGCAGGCTCAAAAGATGGATGCCATCGGACAGTTGGCGGGTGGCATCGCGCATGATTTCAATAACCTCTTGATGATTATCGGCAGTTATGCCGAATTGGCGCTGGACTCTATTGATTCCGATAGCCACCTGCGTCACAACATTGCGGAGATACAGAAAGCAGCGCATCGGGCCGCAGACCTCGCACGGAAACTGCTGGCTTTCAGTCGTAAACAGATGCAGGTGCTGCAAGTGTTAGATCTAAGCGCGGTGACCACCAAAATGGGCAAGATGGTGCCCCGTTTGATCGGCGAACACATTGATTTAATGGTGATTCCCACAGACGATCTTTGGAAAGTCAAAGCTGACCCGGTCCAGATAGAACAAATCCTCATGAACCTGGCCACCAACGCAAGAGATGCGATGCCCGACGGTGGCAATCTTGCAATTGAGACCTCAAATGTTCGGGTGGACGAGGCCTATATTCAGCGGCACGCGATGGTGCCCATAGGAGATTACGTGCTGTTGACGGCCAGCGATTCGGGCCAGGGAATCGATTCCAAAGACTTGTCTCACATTTTTGAGCGCATTCTTTACGACCAAAGAAAAAGGCAAGGGCACGGGTCTGGGTCTGGCGACGGTATACGGCATCGTCAAACAGAATGCCGGCTTTATATGGGTGTATAGCGAGCGCGGGATGGGCACCATCTTCAAGATTTATCTGCCTCGAGTTCACGAAACACAAGTTGCTCCGAAAGTTGCTCTTAGCAATCCGGGGATCCATTTGAATGGAAACGAAACCATACTCCTAGTAGAGGACGAACCAGCACTCAGGCAAGCCACCACAAAATTTCTTAAAGGCGCTGGCTACAGTGTGCTGGAGGCACGAGATGGTCAGGACGCGGTTGAAGTGGCCGAGGGCCATTCCGGTCCAATTCACATCGCGGTGAGCGATGTGGTGATGCCGCGCGCATGAGTGGCGTTCAACTGGCTGAGCACCTCGCAATCATCCGACCTGAGACGAAAGTCTTGTTTGTTTCCGGGTATGCTGAAAGAAACGTTTTGCAACGTGGAACTGCCATTCGACGAGCGCGGTTCCTGCAAAAACCCTTTGGTCTTAAAGTTCTGGCACAAAAATACAGCAAGTGCTGAAAACCAAGCCCGGGCAGTCACGGGCTGAGGCCACCACAGTTCCAGCCATCACCATAGCTCCCGTATAATTGAAATTCTGCGGAATTCCTACATGAATCTGCCTGTAGCGCTACGGGAGCGTAATTCCATTGCCGAGCCGTCCTTCTCAGACCCTGCTGCCGGGTTTCATCTTCGTCCTAGCCTATGTCTGCTGATGATTACAGGTTTTTGGCTGGTTATTTATGTTGCTGGGATGTGCATGCCGGCCCTCCTTGACGACGCCGACACCCAACACGCCGAGGTGGCACGCGAAATGATTGTGCGACACGATTGGGCGACCCTGTATGCCAATGGCATTCGTTATATGGAGAAGGCGCCTTTGATGTATTGGGGAATCGCCGGCAGCCTTGTTCTCTTTGGAAAGAGCGAATGGGCTGTCCGGCTACCCGTCGTACTGTGGATGCTGGCCTTGTTTTACGCCACCTACTGGGTCGGACGGAAAATCTACGATGAAAGCGCCGGACTCTATTCGGCTCTGATAATGGCGACGGCCTTCGGCCCTTATATCTACACCCGCTTTTTAATCCCGGACACGCTTGTAGGCTTGTGGCTGCTGCTTGGATTTTTCTTCTTCCTGGAGACTTTGGAGGAGACCCCGCCCTCACGTCTGGCTTGTTGGGGACTAGCTGTAAGCTGTGCCCTGAACGTACTTACCAAGGGCTTGATCGGATTAGTCTTCCCGGTGGCGGTGATCGCTTTTTACTTGATCTTGACCGGTAACCTGCGGCACATTCTGCGACTGCGGCTGATCTCGAGCACTGCTATCTTTCTGCTGGTCGCAGCACCTTGGCACATCCTGGCGGCGATGCGCAACCCCGACCAAGGCGGGGTTCGCGGTTTTTTGTGGCTCTATTTCGTGAATGAGCACTTTCTGCGGTATTTGAACAAACGGGTGCCGCGTGACTACGACACTGTTCCTCTTCTAATTTTCTGGGGACTGCTGGTGTTATGGCTCCTGCCATGGAGCGCGTTCTTGCCGCAAGCCCTGAAACAGGTTCCCTTGCGCTGGCGAGAGGTGCGATCAAGACTCGACCCACGTCAAAGAGCCAATCTGCTGTTCGCTCTTTGGATCATGGTCATCGTAGTATTCTTTAGTTTTTCGACTCGCCAGGAGTACTACACAATTCCTGCAATACCGGCCATGGCGCTGCTGGTCGGCGCATGGTTCTCACGGGAGGCTGAGTCGCCGGCTAACAGCGCTGATCGTCGCGCGGGCAGGATTTCTTCCGCCATTCTGTTCGGGCTGGGGTCTCTGGGATTTGTTGTCAGTATGTTGCTGCTGATTCTATCCAAGCCGCCTTCGCCCGGAACGGATCTCTCGGAACTATTGAAAAGGAATCCGGAAGTTTACACCCTCTCCTTTGGACACTTCCTTGACCTTACGCCCCAGGCCATGGGGGCGTTTCGCGGACCGTTATTAGGCGCCGCCCTTGCCTTGTTGCTCGGAACCGGCTTGAACTGGATGCTTCGCCGGGGCGGACGTCCCGCAGCAGGGAACTTTGCGCTGGCGGTGATGATGATCGGCCTGCTCGCCTGCGTGCACTCGGCATTCGTGACTTTCTCGCCAATCCTATCTTCCAAGCAGCTGGCTATTGCGATCGAGCAGCATTACCGGCCAGGGGACGTAATTGTCGTAGATGGCGAATACGAGAGCGCTTCCAGCTTGAATTTTTACATCGGTATTCCACTGCGCATCTTGCACGAGCCCTCAAGTGGCCTGTGGTACGGCTCGCACTTTCCCGATGCTCCGCATGTCTTCGAAACCCCGGCGTCCTTCGCGTCCCTTTGGGCTGGGCCGGCGCGCATCTTTTTATGGAGTGACCAGGAAACGCCTAAGGAATTAGAGGGCGAAAAGTTCTATGTATTGGCGCGCGATGGAGGGAAGTTTATCTTTACCAATCAGGACCTGAAGCGTTGACTTCTGCTGTTATGCCGATAGCGCGAACCTGATTAAGAAAATGATTCGTGTTTTATTAAGCATTCTTTCTTATCGCGTGTTGTCGTTACTCGTCATCTGGCGTGTTCTGCTGCTGATTGCGATCATTGGCACGCTAAGTTCCACCGTTTTCCTTGGCCTGGTACTGTTCGCGGCGCTTCGTTATCGTCGGCAGGCGCTTGCAGCGACATTAGCGACTGAGGTGCTCCCGCGATCTTCTTTTCCAGCTGTCACTGTGCTGAAGCCGGTCCACGGAGCGGAACCACAGCTCCGAGAAAATCTGGAGAGATTCTTCCAACAGGACTATCCCGATTTCGAAATCATCTTTGGCGCCCGCGCCGCGGAGGATGCAGCACTCAAGATCGCGGAAGAGCTTCAGCGACGCTATCCGAACGTGAAGTCACGCATCGTTGTTTCCGGTGTGCCTACTTGGCCGAATGCGAAGGTCTTCTCGCTCAACAAGATGCTGCAGGCATCGTCGAACCCCTACGTGGTCCTAAGCGACAGTGACGTAGAGGTTCGCCCCGATTTCTTGCGCAACATCGTCGCGCCATTGCTGGATTCGAAGGTAGGCCTCGTAACCTGCTTATACCGGGGTATCCCAGCGCAAGATTTCTGGTCGGTGTTGGAGGCACTGGGAATGTCAGTGGAAATGCCCTCTGGCGTTGTGGTGGCTGACATGATGGAAGGAATGCGGTTCGCACTCGGCTTGGCCATAGCAACGCGCCGGGATGCACTCGCCGCCATCGGCGGTATCGGATCTACCGCAGACTATTATTCCGACGATTTCGTGTTAGGCAACGAGGTTTGGGCAGCGGGATATAAGGTTGTTTTGTCCCACTATATTGTGGGACACGTGCTGCTTCCCCGTTCTGTAAGACAGACGCTAGGCGATCAACTACGATGGATGAAAAGCACCCGCTACTCTCGTCCAAAAGGGCACCTGGGCACCAGCCTCACCTTTGCCGTGCCATTCGGGATGCTGGGATTCGTCGCGGCCACGGCGCTGGGGCATGCATATCTCGGCTTTGGCCTCTTTGTGGCGTCATTCCTTAATCGCATGATTCAGTCGGTGAGCGTGGGATGGGGAGTCGTTGGTGACCCGAGAGCTTTGAGCTTATGCTGGCTTTACCCCTTGCGGGACCTAGCGGGATTTCTTACGTGGGCGGCTAGTTACGCGAGCGGCAGTTTCACGTGGCGAGGGGAAACATATCGTTTTACCGAGGGCGGAAGAATCATTCCACAACACCGGCCCGCACAACCCGCTGCTGAGCAGCCGTAACCGGTATCGCCGTGGACGTAATGAGTTCCTCGCGGCGGTTTGCAACGACTCGACTGATAATTTCGCGTAATCTTACCCGTGGCGCGTAACCAATCAGCCGGGAAATTTTATCGATGTTGGGAACTCGACGCTCCATGTCCTCGAACCCCGGCTGGTACGCCTCGTCGTAAGGAATCAGTCGAATCCCTGACTTGCTGTGCGCTAGCTTCTTCACCAGTTCGGCCAGTTCATACATCGAGACTTCTTCAGGATTACCTATGTTGAAGACTTGCCCAATCGCATCTGGATGCTCCATCAGTGCAAGCAGAGCGCGCACCACGTCAGCTACATCGGCGAAACACCGGGTTTGGCGGCCATCTCCAAACACCGTGATTGGCAACCCCTTAAGCGCCTGATCCACAAAGCGCGGCAGCACCATGCCATAGTAACCAGTCTGACGTGGTCCGGTTGTGTTAAACAATCGAGCGATGACTACGGGCAGTGCCTGCGTTCTGTAATAGGAGAGAGCAAGAAATTCGTCGATGGCTTTCGAGCACGCGTAGCTCCAACGGCTCTTGATGGTGGGGCCGTACACCACATCGTCGTCTTCGGTGAACGGGACTTTATTACTCTTACCGTAGACCTCCGAGGTAGATGCGATCAGGCAAAGCTTGCCGTAGCGAGCTGCCTGCGACAGCACATTATGGCTTCCTAGCACGTTGGTTTCTATTGTCTCCACTGGGGCATTGATGATTTTTTGCACTCCGACGACGGCCGCCAAATGAAAGATCACGTCGGCCTTCCTCACCAGCGGCTCCAGTCTGGCAGCATCCAAAACTGAGCCCACAGTCATGTGAAAATCTTCACGATCCTGGAGATGTGCGATGTTCTCGACGCGACCAGTGGATAGATCGTCGACGACGGATACTTCATCTCCCCGAGCGAGCAATGCCTCGCACAAGTGACTGCCAATAAAACCGGCACCTCCAGTAACCAGAACTCGGCTCATATGTATGACCTTTATCTAAGAAGACGCGGTAGGCCAGTCATCAAGGCCAGTCCGCGAGAAGCACAAACCTCTAATTCTAATGGAACGTAAATCTATGTAAAGACACGAGGCGTTAGGTAGCGTCTTAAAGTATTAAGATACTACCGACGCCTAGTGTTCACAAGTAGCGGACCGTCAGCGGATGCGGTATTGGCCGAAATGCAGTGTTTAAAGACATACCCCAGGCGTCCGACAAACTGTCAACCTACAGGCTCATTCGCACCATTTTGCCGTGCTTCAAAAGGAACGTATCCCCGCGCCAGGTTACCGTGTGACCGGTCAAACTGAGAACCCAGATTGCCGGAGCGATTAAGTCTCGCAGAGGAATTAGCCATGAGTGATCAATAATCTGCCGGTCCCGCAATACTACGCCTCCCACCAACCATGCGACTGAAAGACGTAACCCTAGTGCAATAGCAAGCAGTCCCCACGCCCACCCGGCGCCGCGAGTTACTAACAAATTTACGAAGGCCCAGGGAAATCCGAACGTAACCAGCAATCCCATGTAACCCCAGCGCCGGGAATCGCGAATGCTGCGAGCCCACCGCAATTGATGGCGGACATACTCCCGTAATGAGTAGTCAGGTAAGAACGTTTCCACAATTACCTCCGAAAGACATACGCGGTAGCCGTGCGCGGCCAAGCGACGGCCGATCTCATAGTCATCCGCCAGGTAATCCGCAATGCTTTCAAAGCCGCCAATGGCCTCCAGATCACGACGGCGGAACGCTAACGTCGAGCCCAACCCAAAGCGCATACCGCCCTCGATCTGACGCGCCGCCAGCACACCTGCGCAGAAATCCGTGCTGATACCCAGCGATTCCAGGCGCGATCCCAGGGTTGGAGCCGCTACCCCGCGGTAGAGGCAGGTAACCATTCCGACCGTAGGATCGCTCAACGGCTGGAGCACCCTTCGCAAGTAATCCCGTTCCACGCGAATATCGCTATCATTAACGATCAAATTTTCATAACGCGCGACGGGCAGCATTTGCGCCAGGTTGCTCACCTTGATGTTCGCTCCCAGGTTCTGCTCGCAGATAACAAGTTGGATGGCGAGCCGCGGGAATTCCGTCTTCAGGCGCTCAACCGTCTCCACCGCCGCATCATTTTGAACGTTTACGCCGAAGACGATTTCGTATTCCGGATAGTCCTGCACACAATGACTTCGAAGGCTCTGGTAGATTTCAGGGTCAGCACCTCGCAAAGGTTTCAGGATGGAAACAGGTTGTATCGGGCGGGCGCTCCCGGCCGCCGATTTTGACTTTCTCATTCCGCGCAAGAATCCGACGGCACTCCACAAGCAGAGCGTGAAATACGCAATGCTCGCGATCGTGCCCATTGCAGCGATCACTTCGATTGCTTGGCGGGCGTGATGCATCTTTTGAGATTATTCGTAGCGCAGCGACTCGATGGGATCCAGATTGGCTGCCTTCCATGCCGGATAGATTCCGAACAGTAACCCTTCCACGGCCGCGGCAGTGAAGCCGAAGCTCGCCCAAAACACTGACATTCGTGCCGGCAATGAACTCCAGATTGCCGGAATCGTCCAGGTGATGATCGCGCCCAGCAACACACCCAGAATCCCGCCAATGGCGGTGAGTGTGATTGCTTCGAGCGTGAACTGGAGCAGGATGTCGCGCTTGCGCGCGCCAATCGCCTTACGTACGCCAATCTCCCGCGTGCGCTCCGTGACCGATACCAACATAATGTTCATTACACCCACTCCGCCTACGATAAGTCCAACGCTCGATACGGCAAACATAAAAATGAAGACCGCTCCTGTGATCTGGTTCCACACGTCTGAGAGCGAATCCTGTGTAAATATCGAAAAATTGTCGGGCTTGTCAGGAGCTACCTTACGGCGGCGGCGCAGCAACTCACGCATCTCATCCATGGCCTTGGGCATATCTTCGTGGGATGTGGCTTTGACAACGATCCAGTATTGCTTCAGCTCAGGATGAAGTTTGCGGAATGTACTGAGTGGAAAATAGACAACATTGTCCGCGGGATTTTTGCCGCTCGCAAGAACGTCCTTACGCCGCTCTGCTACTCCGATGACAGTAAACATCTGGCCTTCAATGTTGATTTCTTTCCCCAGCACTTGCTCATTAGGAAATAATTCCTCAGCCGTGTCCCTGCCAAGAACGATCACGGGCGCGTGGTGTTCGTCATCGACTTCAGTGGGCCACCTTCCCATCGACAACTGTATGTCGTACACGTCTTTGAAGGCGCCGCTATTACCTTCGAGAATAGTGTTCTTGGCCCGGCGGTTGCCATACTTCACTACGTAAGTACCCTGACCAAATTCCGGGTGAACGTATTGCAGAATCGAGGTTACCGCCTTCACGTGCGGCAGGTCTTTCATGGCCAGGCCGTCCTCGAAGCTCAGTTCCTTACGCTTGCGCATTTCCTCTGTGGGTCGGCCAAACTTGAAAGGCTGAACATGGAAAGCGAAAACCATGTTCGATCCCAGGCTGCTGATGACTTGCCGCACATTGTCATTCAACCCGCGCACGATCGATGAGATCCCGATCACGACGGCGACTCCGATTACAATGCCAAGCACGGTCAACCCGGACCGCAATTTATTGCTGACAATGGTGTCCAGGGCCATCTGGACAATCTCACCGTAATCGCCTTTACGCATCATGAAAACGCCTGGCAGCCACAGAGTCACTGAGGCGCAGAGAAGAAGTCTATGGCTAAGATCAAAGCCTTTCGTTCCTCTGTGTCTGTGTCTACGTGCCGAATACTGCAGCGATCCCTATAATTCAAATCTCAATGCCGCGATTGGATCCAGCATCGCCGCCCGCCGCGCGGGATAGACCCCGAAGAACACTCCCACGCTGGCGGAAACCAGTAGGCCCGCCGCGACCGCCCAAAGCTTGATTTCCGAGGGCATGCCGATAATCGCCGTAATTCCTTTCGCAACCGCGACTCCAAACAACACCCCCACCACTCCACCGACCAGAGCCATGGTCCCCGATTCAATCAGAAACTGCAGCAGCACGTCGTCCCGCGTGGCCCCCATGGCCTTCCGAATCCCGATCTCACGCGTGCGCTCGGTCACCGAGACCAGCATGATATTCATAATTACGATGCCGCCCACAATCAGCGAAATCGCCGCGATCGCAATCATCGCGATGAAGAACGTCCCGCTCAGATTCGACCATATGCTTAGGAAGCTGGCGTTAGTCTCCGCGGCAAAACTGTCTGGCTTGCCCGGCAAATCGTGACGCCGGGCGCGCAGTATGGCGCGAGCTTCATCAATCGCGGCATCGAGCTGGCTGCCGACTCCGTTGGCCTTTCCCGAGATGCGGATGCTAGTGTGCACTCCGAACTGCTTGAGATAAGTGCTGATCGGGATGCCCACGAAATTGTCTCGGCTCTGTCCCAGGGTCTTGCCTTGCTTTTTGCCTACGCCGATCACGCGGTAAAGCTGGCCCTCCACTCTGATTTCCTTGCCCAAGGGGTCAACGCCTGGAAACAGGGTATCAACCACGTCGGTGCCGATTACTGCCACGTTGGACCGGTTATTCTCATCACTTTGATTGAGCCAGCGTCCTGCGCCCAAATCCAGGTCGAGAATGGTAGCCATTGAAGGCGTCAGACCTCGCACCCATGAGTCGCTGATCGATTGCTCGCCATATTTCACGTGGCCGTTGGCATTCAGGATTGACGCCCCAATCATCCTGCAATGTCTGCAGGCTCCGGCTACTGCCTCATAGTCCTCCATGGTGAGGTCCTTGCGCTTCTGACCTTCCAGCAGTTGATCGATGTTCGTGATCACAGGGCTGACTTTGCTGATGAGGAACACGTCCGCCCCCAGATTGAAAATCTTTTCCGCGACATAGCCATTGATCCCATTCACGAACGTCACCACCGCAATTACCGCAGCCACGCCGATTACTACGCCAAGCAGCGTGAGAACGGAGCGCAGCTTATTCGCCCACAAGGATTGCAGCGAAATACGAATGGCTTCTATGAGGTTCATGAGGTGACAGATGGCAGGAAGCAAGCCCTGCCGCAAGCCTAAGCATCAGTTTAGCAGGCACGATGCAGCCGCCCTTACGAGGTTGTTTAAGTAGGAGTTCGTCGCGCCCTGCGATCGGCGGGCTGTCCCTGTGAACTTGCCACCTGCTTCCTATGACCCCCACCGGCATCGAATATAATAAATAAGTTGGCAGCCGGACCGGACGGTCGCTTCCGCCCCTTCGGGCGGTGGGAGAGGAAAGTCCGAACTCCGCAGAGCAGTGTGCCGGATAACGTCCGGGAGGGCGCCCCGTCCTTGCATTTTTTGCAAGCTCGGGGATGACTCGACGGAAAGTGCCACAGAAAACATACCGCCTCGTGCCGCAAGGCCGCGGTAAGGGTGAAAAGGTGCGGTAAGGGCGCACCGCCGCCGCAGTAATGCGGCGGGCAGGGCAAACCCCACACGGAGCAAGACCAAATAGGGAGGGAGTCCCGGCTTCGGCCGGGACACGTGCTGGCTCGGCGCGTCCCACCTCCGGGTAGGTCGCTAGAGCTTCGCAGTAATGCGTGGCCCAGAGGAATGACCGTCCTGCCGGATCACTCCGGCAGACAGAATTCGGCTTACAGGTCCGGCTGCTAATTTCAATTCACTATCAGACTTCTGGGGACTATCGCTACGTCTACGACGACGGCCCCGCCAGTTGTTCCACATGTGGCGCCTGCCCGCCCAGCCATTCCGGATGATGGGCGGTAGAATCGAAGTGTTCCGAGGTCTTGAACAACTCGTAATGTCCGCTCGCCGCCGCCTGCTCGGTCTTTTTCAGCAGTGCTGCTATCTGATCTTTGCTCATAGGACGAAAGCTACGCGCCGCCTCGAATGCCTGCTCGAGAATCTTCTCGCCGTCGATGCCTGTAATTACCACAGAAGTCGGCAGATTCATCGCATAGTGCAGGCACTCGACCGGCCGCACGGTCTTGCTTTTCAAAATAATTCCGTCGCCCATAGACTTCATTCCCAGCACGCCGATCCCCTGTTCGACGAGCTTTGGCAATACCAGCTTTTCAAAGCTGCGGAAATGTGTGTCCATCACGTTGAGCGGCATCTGCACCGTGTCGAAGCGGAATCCGTGGTCCGCCGCCACTTTTAGCATATAGAGATGTACGTGTGGGTCTTTGTGCCCAGTAAACCCGATGTAGCGAATCTTGCCCGCTTTCTTGGCTTCGAGCACAGCCTCCTGCGCTCCGCCTTGGGCGAATATCCGGTCCGGATCTTCAAAGCGTATGATCTCGTGATGCTGCATCAGGTCCACATGGTCGGTCTGTAGCCGTTTGAGCGACTCATCGATTTGTTTCGCGGCTTCTTGTTTGGTGCGGCCGTCGAGCTTGGTCATCAGGAAAACTTTTTGACGATATCCGTTCTGCAAAGCTTTTCCCATCCGAATCTCGCTCTGCCCCTCGTTGTAATCCCAGGAGTTGTCCATAAAGTTGATGCCCCGGTCTATGGCGGACCGGATCAGGCGAATGCTTTGAGCCTCTTCGATTTTCGGCTGGCCAATATGAAAGCCACCCATTCCAAGCGCTGAAATCTTTTCGCCCGTTTTTCCGAGCGTGCGGTACGGCATGTCTCCTT
Source organism: Acidobacteriota bacterium (assembly GCA_003225075.1). GTDB lineage: Bacteria > Acidobacteriota > Terriglobia > Terriglobales > Acidobacteriaceae > Gp1-AA124. The sequence goes on from QIAP01000042.1 coordinate 39,684, forward strand.
GGGAACTCTGTGCTGCCATAAAATCACTCCCTACTGAAGATGTCATCCCTAGAACTGCCAATCCCTTCAGAAACTCACGACGTTGCATGGACAATACCTCTGTTGAGCCCCCGCTTAACAGCAATCTACAGATAGTCTTTCCCGTACAGAACAAAGATCAGAGCGTGTACAACCCTGGGTTACATCTTGCAAGATTCCCGGCAACTACCATTTCACCGCAACACTAAATGCGTGAACGCTCCCGGTCTATACTGTGAGAATTGTATATTCTTCGGTTGGCGACTTTGCAGAGTCTCAGAGGCGGAGACTTCCCAATACGGGATGGGGCTTCCGTAATTACCGCGAATCCCATTTGCCGCCTCTCAATTATTCTGATAAGCTGGCCCGCAGTTTCCGGGGACATCTTTCAATGTACAGAGGTTTTCAGGCCGAACCCTCTCTTCCCCTAGTTTGCCTTCAGTAGACCCGTTACCTTAGCGGATCTTGGCTGTTGGTGTTCCGTAGCTGTGCATTCTCACCTCTCCCCGGAACAGAGAGGATATATGTCATCTCCGAAAGATCGCATTCCTGTACCAGGCAGTGAGCGGGCTCCGCTCCCGGGCGCGCGTGCCGTGGGCGCGGCCAATCCAGACGAATCCATTCAAGTCACCGTACTTCTCCGTCCGCGTGCTGCAAAGGATGCGCCCAACATCGAACTGCTAGCTTCACGTATGCCACAAGAACGTCAACACATGACCCGCGAAGATCTCGGCAAGAATCGCGGCGCTGATCCTCAGGATATTGCCAAAATAGAAGCGTTCGCCCACGACCATCGCCTCGCCGTGGTTGAAGCGAACCCGGCTGAGCGACGAGTTGTGCTCTCAGGCACAGTCGCCAGCTTTAACCAGGCCTTCGATGTCGACCTGCAGCGGTTCGAACATCCCCAAGGTTCCTATCGTGGACGCACCGGCCCAGTGCACATACCTGCCGATATTGCGGACATCGTGCAAGGTGTTTTTGGACTGGACAATCGCCCGCAGGCGAAAGCGCATTTTCAGAGGACCCGACGGCCAAGAGGCTTAGGCGCGCGCACTGCCGGAACGTCCTTTACTCCCACTCAAATCGCAGATCTGTACAACTTCCCCTCTGGAGACGGAACCGGACAATGCATTGCGCTGATTGAATTGGGCGGCGGTTACCGTCCTCGCGATCTGAAAACATATTTCGATCAGCTTGGACTGCCACATCCCACTGTAAGGGCGGTATCTGTGGATGGCGGTCACAATCATCCCGGCTCGGATGCCGACGGTGAGGTCATGCTGGATATAGAAGTGGCTGCTGGCGTGGCGCCCAAGAGCAAGGTGATCGTGTACTTTGCTCCCAATACGGACCAGGGATTCCTGGACGCGATCATCAAGGCGGTTCACGATAAGCAGCACAATCCCTCCGTCATTTCCATCAGTTGGGGTGGGCCAGAATCCGCCTGGACCACGCAGGCCTTACAGGCTTTCGACCAGGCATTTCAGGATGCCGCAGCCGTCGGCGTAACCGTGTGCTGCGCCGCTGGCGACAATGGCTCAACCGATGGTGTGAACGATGGATTGCAGCACGTGGATTTTCCTGCGTCCAGTCCTTTTGCTCTGGCCTGTGGTGGGACAAGTCTGCAAGCCTCTGGGAAGACGATTTCTTCAGAAACCGTCTGGGACGATGCTCCTACTAGCGCCACCGGCGGTGGAATTAGTGACTTCTTCCCGCTACCGAGCTGGCAATCCGGAACCAACGTGCCCTCATCGGCCAACCCTGATCACCACAAAGGAAGAGGCTTGCCCGATATCGCGGGAGACGCCGACCCCAACACTGGCTACGCGGTAATCGTGGACGGACAACAAGAGGTCATCGGAGGAACCAGTGCCGTAGCACCACTCTGGGCCGGACTGATTGCAAGGATCAATCAGCAACTGGGAAATACTTTGGGTTATCTCAACCCGCTACTCTACGGCCCACTTTCCCAATCCGGCGCCCTCCATGACATCACCCAAGGCAACAATGGCACGTATACGGCAGGCATCGGGTGGGATCCCTGCACCGGTTGGGGAACTCCAGATGGAACCAGGTTACTTTCGGCGTTGACTCCCAAGGCCGCGGCGAAAGCAGCCGGAAAAGGTTCAAAAGTGGCATAACCCGTAGCTCCTGCGAACTGGCTAGTTCGGACAATGGCGCGGGCTCCAGCCCGCTCTATTGTCCGAACACATTAAGCCTAGCTTCGGGGAATCCTCTACATCCGCGCAACAAATATTTCCGGGATCTCTCCCCAGCAGATAGAATTGCCTGCAACCTTTAATTTCAAGTCAGGAGTCATGCTTATGTCAGCACCTAGCCGCCGGCCGGAGATTCGTCGTCGGCGCGCACGTAAAGAAAAAATTCTAAAGTTGCGGAAGCGCTTGGCTGCGGCCTCCTCGGACACCGATCGGAACCGCATCACCGGCAAGATCAATCGCCTCGGTTTGAGCTCGCCTGGAACTCCGCTATTGAAACAGGACTGAAGCAACTCAGGGTTACGCGGGGATGCTGTGGACCCCAGGGCGGGTTTTGGAATCATCAGACAGCTTGGCATTACCCGCGACCTGCTCATACACCGAAAGAATCCGCCGCACCGAACCATCCCAGGAAAACCTGCTGGATTGCTCGTAGCTACGCTCTTTGAGCTTGTCCCGCAGTGCTTTATCGACGAGCACGCGGTGTACGGCGCGCATAATCTCAAACACGTTCTCTGGATTCACCAGCACTGCCGCGTTGCCGGTTACTTCGGGCAAAGAAGATGTATTCGAGGTCACGACCGGCGTTCCATGCGCCATCGCCTCCAGTGGCGGCAGGCCAAATCCCTCGTACAGTGAAGGAAATACGAAAACCTTGGCGGCATCGTAGAAGATCCGCAACACTTCTATGGGCACAAACCCTAGAAAGCGCACATCATTTTGCACTCCGCTCCTGATCACGGTGCGACGCAAGTCAGGATGGCTGGAAAGGTCGTCTCCAATGATGATCAGCTTCAGATCGCGGAGCTTGTTTTCTTTGTCAAGTTCGGTCTTCAGTGCCGAAAAAGCCTCAATGATGCGCACCAGATTCTTATGTGGACTGATCCGCCCCGCATAGAGCACAAAGGGATAATTCACCAGGTAGCGCTCGGCGATCAATTGACGGTCGGCGTCGGTAGCGTGACCTCGCAGAAAACGCTCGTCGATAGCGTTATAAACAACCTCGATACACGCGGGAGCGATACCGAATAGTTTTTCAATCTCGTTCTTGGTGAATTGCGAGACCGCGAAAATGCGGTCCGCATTTTTCAGTACACGTCGTGTGAGATGCAAGTGCAAAGCACGACGGACACTGGAATGATCCCGTGCCCGGTACAAGTGCTCTAGCACGTCATGAACCGTCATTACGTAGGGACATGGCAGCGCTCGCGGCAACCAAAACAGGTGTGGGATGTGTACCAGGTCGCATCTCAGTCGCTTCAGAATTTTCCGGAATTCAAAATAACCCTTGGGCTCGGTGTCGGGATCAAGCAGCGGGACAGTATGAAAATTAGCCGGCAAGGGACCTATCTCCTCTACCTTCACCGGCGAACCCATAAGGAAGTATTGGTTGTTGTGATCGAGCCGCCCGAGGGCTCGCACCACGTTGCGGATGTAGGTGCCCACGCCGAACTCGGTCATCCGGCGTATATCAATGCCAATTTTCACGTGACGAGTATACCCGCATCATGTCCGCACTCCATGTTGCCTAGGCGCGAACTTCTGCCTGTGCCCTTACTCTGCGCTCTGAATAGAGCGGGAATGTCTCAGCAAGTTCCAGCACCTGCTTATGAATTCTGGACAACACGACAGCGTCAGTGGGATTGTGGAGTGCCTCGGAAATCCAGCGTCCGACTTGACGCATTTCGGATTCCTTCATGCCTCGAGTGGTGAGTGCAGGAGTGCCGATGCGAATGCCACTCGGTTTCATTGGCGGGTTAGTATCGAAAGGAATGGCGTTCTTATTGACGGTAATCGCAGCCTCACCCAAAGCTTTTTCTGCTTCACTGCCAAACATCCCTTGGGAGAAAACGTCGACTAGCATCAAATGCGTATCGGTGCCGCCGGAAATGATGCGGAAGCCCTCGGTTGCAAGGGTCTCGGCGAGAACCTTGGCATTAGCCACAATCTGCAGCGCGTAATCACGGAACGAAGGCTGCATGGCTTCGTGAAAGCAGACGGCCTTGGCGGCGATGATGTGAACCAGCGGCCCACCTTGCATTCCGGGAAAAACTACCTTGTCGATGGCGGCGGCGTGTTCTTGTTTGCAGAGAATCATTCCGGCACGGGGTCCGCGCAGCGTCTTGTGGGTCGTCGAAGTCACGATTTGAGCATGCGGCACGGGAGATGGATGCACGCCGCCTGCAACCAGTCCAGCGAAGTGCGCCATGTCCACCAAGTAAAGTGCGCCGACTTTGTCAGCAATCTGACGCATGCGAGCGAAGTCAATGATTCGAGGATAGGCGCTACCACCGCCGATGATCAGCTTGGGACGCTCGCGCTCGGCAAGTTTTTCCAGATCGTCGTAATCAATCGTTTCCGCTTCTTTGGTCACCCCGTAGGGAACGATGTGATACGTTTTCCCTGAAAAATTCAGATGATGTCCGTGAGTGAGATGACCGCCATGCGCCAGGTTCAATCCCAGGATCGTGTCCCCGGGCTGCAGTACGGCTGCGTAGGCCTCCATGTTGGCCTGCGAACCAGCGTGCGGCTGCACATTGGCATGCTCGGCGCCAAACAACTGCTTAGCGCGCGTGCGCGCCAATTCTTCCACGATATCGGCGAACTCGCATCCGCCGTAGTAGCGCTTGCCCGGGTAGCCCTCGGCGTATTTGTTGGTAAAAACCGAACCCATGGCTTCAAGTACGGCCTCGCTGACGAAGTTCTCTGACGCGATCAATTCCAGTCCCTCGTGCTGGCGGCGAACCTCGTTGTCAATGGCCGTGGCAATCTGTGGATCGATCTCCGCTAGCGGGCGATACATGGCAGCAGGCTTCATATCTTTCTCACCCTTATTCTTGCACAGCAATCGGGCTGTATACCGTAGGATCGTGAATCTCCATATATCTCTCCGGCGCTTTAAGCGGCGTGAAGCCAAAGTGAGCGTAGAGCCTGTGGGCATCGCGTGTAAGCAGGCTCCAACGTCGCAGACCCTGCAGCCGGGGATGCGCCATGATGCATTGCATCATCCACTTGCCCAGGCCCTGGCCACGGTATGGTTCCAGAACAAACACATCGCCGAGATAGGCATAAGTCGCATAGTCAGAGATGATACGAGCGAAGCCTGCCTGTTTGTCTGCGTTGTACATGCCGAAGCACAGAGAGTGCTCGATGGAACGCGCGACGGTTTTCTTGGGGATTCCTCTTGCCCAGTAACAGTCAGTTAGAAAGTGGTGGATTAGATTCAGATCTAAACGGGACCGATCTGTACTCACCAGAAACTCGTCCTTGCGGCATTCGTATAGATCTGCTGGCCGCTTTGCCGTCGTGATAGCCATGTATTGATAGTACAGCGGGGTGGGACGGCGCTGCTACACACTCTCAAACGTCATACGGAAGAACGAGGCGAGCTGCCAGCCGTCCATATATTTGTAAGGGGTCTCACCGGTGGTGTAGTGGCCACAAGGCAGCACAACAACTTTGTGACCAAGATTGCGGCTTTTGAATTCAGCTACTACCTGCCTTGAGAATTCCGGCAGGAAAGTCATATCGTACTTGGCGTAGACGATAAGCGACTTCTTTGGAAAGCGTGCGAATTTATCGAAGTACACCATGGGGCTGATCGCAAGCCAGAGGCCCCGCAATCGATCCAGGTCAATTTGTGGTTCAAGTCCTTCTCGGACATGCCGCGTCGTCTGGCCGTGCCAGGCCACATCAGCAAAATATGTAGAGGCATGATTGAATGCGGCAACCTGAATACGAGGATCGTGCGCCGATGCGATGAACGCACAGCAGGAACCCAGGCTGGTACCCACGATCCCGAGCCGGTTGTATCCCTGCTGCTCCAGCCAATCCAGGCAGCAGCGGGTATCCACCACGCCCTGGCGAACGGCATCCAGCGTGCGACCGATGTTTGCGGACACAGCGTAATCCGCGCGCCTGATTTCAGCCGGCATGCGGATATCGTGGTACGGCAAGCTCAGGCGTAACACTGCGACGCCAAGCCAGTTCAGTACGCGACAGAGACTTGTGTAGGCAATTGCGTCGGAGTTCCAGTGTGGCAACAACACGACGGCCCGGCGGCCGCGCGCTGGAAACCAGCGGGCATTCGCTAGATTATTTTCTGGAAATGGAGTGCGCACCGGCGATGTAAAACGCAGGAACTCGGAATTGGTTCCACGCACCTTGGCTTCGAGCTTCGCATCGGGAACTTCTCGCGTGCTGAACACCCGTACCTCGCGCCGGTCCAGACGAAAGTCCGACGGCTCGCGGTAGGAATAGAATTCGTCGCTATCGGCGATGATTCTCTGGTTATATTCAGAAAAGAATCTTTCCGGATTGCCCGGCACCTGCCCTGCGGGAAGTCCGTTGCGACACGGCCAGTCGGCAGCCCACTCCACTCCCCATTCCAAGGGACGCACGATGCGGTTGTTGTCCAGCGACGTGAGGCGACTTTCCCAGTCGTACATCCACTGTGCGTAACGAGTGCGCATGAGTCTATTGAAATATAGCAAAGGCGCAGCCTGAAGTTCAGGTTGGCAACAGCGAAATGCAGCTATGAGCATTCAGCACTGAACATTCGGCCACCAAGCGGAAGGCCGAGTCGTGGCTGCCAAGTATTAGCTGCTGTATCTTCTCGGCACTCTTTTCGAGATATTACAGAGAATTTCGTACGGGACAGTGTTAGCGAGAGTGGCGTGCTCAACGGCATCAACCGATAGACCACCCGCTGACCCCAGCAGAATCACCTCGTCTCCGACGGCGATCCCATTGATCCCGGTTACATCCACCAGGGTTAAGTCCATCGAAATGCGGCCTACAATCGGAGCGTAGTGTCCCCGCACGATTACCCGTCCCCGGGATGAAAGTTGCCGGTTGAGACCGTCGGCGTAACCTACCGGAAGCACCGCGATATGAGCCGGGGCCTTCGTGACATAGGTTCCCCCGTACCCCAAGGGCTGGTTGGCCTGCACGTCACGAAGAGAAAGAATGCGAGTCTTCCATGTGAGCACGGGCGTGATGGCGAGATGGGTGTTATTGTTCACTTCCTTTGCCGGACGCTGGAACGGAAGGTGGTAACCGTAGAGCGCAATTCCGGGCCGCACCATATTATTCCAGGTTTCTCTACGCGCGATGATCGATCCGGTGTTTGCCACGTGAACAAATTCCGGCGCCAGTCCGGCTGACCGCACAATGCTGCGGGCTTGCTCGAAAGCCTTGAGTTGCTTTTCGACAGAGTCAGAGTCCAGTGCTTCGGAGGAAGCGAGATGAGTGGAGAGTCCTTCGAACCTTAGGTGTTGGGCTGAACGAAGGGCAGAACAAATTGCCGGCAAGTCGGACAACGCCACGCCCAATCGTCCCATGCCGGTATCCACTTTGAGATGGACAGGCTGCCTGGAGACGCCAAGAGTAGATGCCGCTTTCTCCATCAACTCGACCTGCCATGCTTCCCAGATAATCGGGGTCAGATGGAGGCGAATAAGTTCTTCCTCTTCGCCTCTCCAGAAGCCGGTCATCAGCAGCATGCGACCGGTTATGCCCGCCTCGCGCAGCGGAATCGCTTCATCCAGCGAGGTCACTCCAAACCATTTCGCGCCTTCCGATTCGAGGGCACGAGCACACTCCAGGGAGCCGTGTCCGTAGGCATGAGCCTTTACCACGGCGCAGACGTTTACCGCGCTACCCACATGCAGCTGAAGGGTGCGGAAATTTTGCCGCAACTGAGCTAGCGAGACTTCGGCCCAGGTTGGCCGCGTCGCGCTGCGGATTACTGGTTCCGCAATTGTGCCGATCATTGTTTATCAATTATATCGGCTGATGATTTTGCCTCCGAGTTACGAGAGTGTGACACGCTTCCAGCCAACGTCATCAGCTTTCCGTCTATCCTCCAGCCAGAATGAAATTGACCGTGACCTGCGTCTCTACTTCAACCGGTTCACCGTTAAGGTAGTACGGACGGTAGCGCCATTGGGAAACTGCGTCCATTGCAGCCTTGACCAGCATGGGATGTCCGCCGAGCACTCGCAAATTTTCAATGCTGCCATTTTTGCTGATGAGGGCTCGGATCACCACCGCGCCCTGAATCCGCGCTGCCTTTGCAGCAAGCGGGTATTCGGGCTGAACTTTGTGGATGAGGTTGCCCTCCATCATGCGGGATACGCGAAGCGGATGGGGAGCGGGCGGTGGAGGGGTCGCGACAGCAATTGAGTTCGCGATCGAATTAATTATTCCATGCGACCTCGGATCGCCGGTGCCGCCGGGCACGCCCATGTCATCGAGGTTCACTTGAGGTGGAGCGACCTCCTCGGCAATCATCCCTATGTCGTGAGGAATTTCACGAGGCGGGATGAGCACACCATGATCCAAGTTGCTCTGCGCCGCGTTCGCGTACCGCGCCTGAGAACGCACAGCCGGCGCGGGAGGTGGTTGAGGAACATCCAGGGGTGCAAAACTGCGAAGTTGCGGAAGTCCTTGCGTGTAGATCAGCGGCAAGACGAGGAGCAAACTGATGCCAAATGCTTGCAATGCGAACGAGAACAGCGTAGTCCAACCCCGGTGCGAACGATTGTCCCATGAACCAGGGGCCCAGTGAGATTCCAGCAGGCTGTCGGAGAACATGGTGTGCTCCTGAGTTACTCGCGGATATTTCTTCTGCGGATATCTCTACAGACACCACCAGTCTGCGGTCGTCGAAGAAACAGCAAATAAAAAAGGCCACGCGCGAGCGTGGCCTTTGGGAACTTTCGCGGCACCTAAGGTGTCGCGAGCAATCTATTTCGGAGGCGAGGTGGTCTGGGGCTTGCTGGGTGGCGGAGTAGCAGGCTTGGTCGTGCTGCCAGCCGGCCTCGTGCTTCCGGTTCCGGTGGGTCTGGCTGCCCCGGAGCTTGTTGAGGCGGGCACATTGGACTGCGCATTGTAGGCATCCACCACCGGCTTGGTCACATCGACGGCCTGGCTCTGCCAGACCACGGGTCCCTGCGGCCAGGGTTGCGAAGTATCGATGATGACGCCAAAGCCGTTGTCGCCCGCGTACTTTACGAGCACCGGCGCTATCTTCTGGAGGATGCGCTGCGCAATTTCGTTCTGCTGCCCCTGCGCCTCTTCCTGGGCATCTTGGCGGACGCGCTCGAATGTTTTCTTCTTCTGCTCGATCTGCTTGACCAGGTTGGCCCGCGTTTGATCGTTCAGCTTATCACTCTGAGTGTTGAGTTGCTTTTGCAGGCTCTCGAGCTCGTCGTTCATGCCCTTCAACTCGGCCTGCTTTGGCTCCAGCTTCTTGCTGAGAGTTTCAAAATCTCGGCGACCCTCATTGGTGGCGAAGATGGCCTGCTCAATGTTGATTGTCCCCACCTTGGTACCGGTGGTGCCGGTTACAGAAGGTGCAGAAGGAACCGCAGCCGGAGATGCCGCGGGTGGTGATGCCGGGGCCGGAGAAGCTGCCGCAGCGTTGGTTTGAGCCAATGCGCCCAGGGAAACGGCGAAAGTGGCCAGAAGAATTTGCGCAAACTTACTTGTCATCGGATCGTTTGTACTCCTTGGAGAATGTTTCCAGAAATTACACAGAATGTCGTCCCCCAGGCAACGCTGGGCCCTGCCACAAGGTCTACCTGGCCGTTAATCTGACGTTCGCTGCAAGCGAGGAAGGTGAACCGGATCTCCCAGCTCGGCACGCCGAACGTGATGGCGTGAAGACCACCCCTATGCTTTCCAGTTTTCAGGGTGTAGATACTCGCATTATACGGATAGCTTTGGCTGAGCGCAAACCGCCGCGCCCGAACCACCCTCCTTTAAACGGCGGCTAACAGGCATTCTTCAGAATGTGGTCGCAACTGAAAACCGGAATGTCTTGCGCGGCTCGCGTAACGTAAAGTTCCCCGCTAAAGACTGGACGGCCTCCAGGAAGGTAAAATCGCCAGCCGCACCCGCCGGAAACATGTCGCGGGTAATCGGAACCGGTGAAGATGTGGTGGTATTCAGCCGCAGCGCATTGTATGCCCAATAAATCCGGAAGGGCGCATTGATGATGGGCAACATTACCTGCAATTCCAGACCGGTAGACATGCGCGGAGTCCAATTGGTGCCGGCAACCGGCTTCAGAAACTGCGAGAAACTCATGCGTTGGCCCCCAACGCAGTTCAGACCGACATCCAGTGTGGGACAACCGAAGATCGTATTGTTGATGTCACTCAACTGTCCTGAATTGATGCGCAATTGCGAAGTCCGAAGGATCGGATTTATGCCCGTGTCCAGGAACGGAGCTAAGGCGACCGGCCCGACGATAGTGATGCGGTATTCGAGGTTGCCCACGAGACTCATATCGCCGCCGGGGAAGACCAGTCTTTCGGTCGGAATGGGGATAGTGTAAGCACCCCGGCGCGGGTTACTGGGATCCTTGGGGACAACCGTGCCATCTGGATTCGTCAAGCTAATGACCGCCTTGTCGGGCAAAAATGCGATCGGCGAAACCGAGCGAATGTCGAAGCCACGCAGATCATTTTCGCCACCCAAGTAGAAACGTTCAAAAGGTGGCGCTACCAAGCCACCGTACCCGGTCATGAATGAACCCTGAACATTGAAACCGATGGCATTGCGGCGCTTCTGCATCGGAATGAACTGCTTGTACTGCACGATGGGCCGCAGTGACTTCACGGTTCCCCCAATGCCGCTGATCTCGCCGCCGAGGAAGAGGCTGTGTCCGGTCTTGGGGGCATATGGACTATCAATTGAGCTAAACGAAAAACTGGGGACAATCTTGCTGGTGATGATACCGGTGAGCGAGTTTGGACCGGAGATTCCACGAAAGGCCAGGTTCTGGAAAAGAATCTTGGACGCGTCGCTCACTGCCACCAGCGAAGATCGATCAAGCGAGTAACTGATACCCACGCGTTTGAAGGAGTGATGCAGCGGGTAGCTGACAGACGTGGAGAAGCCGGTGCTGGACTGCGTGTAGTTCTGTAGGTTCTGTAAAAATGGAGAGGGAAGGTTGAGCCTCTGACCGGACAAAATGGAAAGTTGCTGCGCTTGATCGAAGTTGAATCTTCGGGTGTAGACCGTGAAGCCGAGCTGTAGCGGCCGATCAAACATATAGGGCTCAGTAAAGCCAAACATCAAGTCGCGCTGACGGTTACCCAGGCTGGCTTGTACCTGCAGAGTCTCGCCTAAACCTAGAAAATTGTTGGTGGAATAGCTGATACCCACAAACGCCCCGGAAAGGCCGCTGACTCCTCCCTGAAGGCCAATCTGATTCTTTCCTTTTTCTTTGACTTTGAGCGTCAGGTCAACCCTGCCATTCTTTTCGTCCAGTTTGCGTTCCGTGGTATTGGGATCGTCAGGCTTCAGCGGCTCGAAGTACCCCAGTTGGTTGAGCCGTAGCAAGCTGAGCTCCCAGTACCGCGAGTTGTAGACCTGGCCCTCTTCCAACGCAATTTCGCGGCGGATAACTTTGTCACGCGTAGTCGTGTTGCCCTGAAATTCGATGCGGCGAACGTAGAACTGCTTGCCCTCATCCACATCGATATCGAGGGTGATCAGTTTCTTTTCATCATCAAATTTGGTATCGGGAACGGATGTAAAGTTGATGTATCCCTGTTCGCCGTATACCTTCCGTAGGTTTTCCAGGCCTTTTGCAACTTTCTCGCGGCTGAAGATTTCGCCGTCTTTTATGGGGAACAGGCCGCGCAGGGCGGCGGTGTTCGATACCGCTTTATTGTGCTTGAACGTGATCCTGGCCAGGCGATAGCGATCTCCTTCCTCGATGGGAATGGTGATATCAACTGCTTTGCCGGGTCCTTTCTGCACCAGTGGGATGTGAAATCCGGTATGTCCGGTATCGTGAATTTCCGTCTTTGGATTTTCCACCAGCACCTTGAAGTATCCACGATTCTGGTACTCAGCCCGGACGCGCTCCACATCTTCGTCCAGTTTGGTTGCGTCGTAGGTTTTTGAGAACAGATTTTCCAGAAAAATCGAGTGCGGGATTCCGATCGGCCGCAAGTTCTTCATCGCTGCGCGAAGGGTACGGGTCTTTACGTGCTTGTTACCTACGAAAGTAATCTTGCCGACTTTGACTTTAGCTCCCTCCCTGACCACGAAGGTAAGGCCGACCGCAGCCGGCGGAATGGGACGTACCTCGGTGCGAATGGTGGCGAACTGACGCCCGTGTTCCGCCAGCAGATCTTTAATCGCGACTTCCGCTTTTTTCACTCGAGTCGGGTCATACTGGCTTTCGACCGACAGTCCGACTTTGCGCTCCTTAAAGCGATCGAGAACGTCGCTGGTCGAGACCGAGCTCAGGCCCACGTAATTGATTTCGCGAATGGTGGGCCGTTCTTTGACGTAGACGTGAATGATCCAACCTTTGGCCGTCTGCTCACGTTCGAATCGGATGTCCTCGAAGTATCCTGTATTCCACAGTGAATTGAAGTCACGCTCCAGCGCTGCGGCGTCATAAATGTCACCCGGCTTTGTAAAGATGCGGGCTCTGATGGTGTCCGCAGGAATGCGCCGGTTGCCGCTGACATCAATCTTGGAGATGACGTCCTGTTGTGCCCAACCTCGAGCGGAAAGCACCGCGACGACGAGGAACAAACAGATCGTGGGGACGATCCAAGTGAACCGGTTCGGCTTGCGCCAAATTCTTGTAAATAAAGAAAATAGGAAGAACCAGCCTGGGACCAAGCTGGAACGGGCGTGCCCGCTCTTCGTGACGACAGGGCTATCCTGATGAGAACGAAGAATCGCCACTACCTCAGTCTCTGGGATGATGGAAAACCGCAATTATACGGTAGAGCACTACGGAGCGTCCAAGAAGGCAGCCTTCAGCTCGATTCAGGCGGCTGGCTTTTTTAGCTCCACCTCAACCAAGACGGAATAAAACGTGGCCGAGTTGCCCATGTCGGTAAGTTTTTCCGAAGTGAGGACGTTAATGTTACGGTTTCCGGGTGTCAGCTTCGCCCAGTTGAGGTGTGCGGAGACGACTCCCGGTTGAACTGCGCCGTCCACGCGCGCCTTTAGGACGATTTCGCCACGCTTGTTGAAGACCCGGACCCTGTCCCCATCCGCGATGCCTCTTGCTCGCGCGTCGGCGCCATTGAGTTCCAATAATCCTGGCTCCTCCATTTGCTGTATCGAGGGCAGGTTGGAGAAAGTTGAGTTTAGAAAATTGTCCGCCTTGCGGGCCAGCAACTCCAGCGGAAACGCCTTCGCATGCTCGCCATGACGCGATTCGTCAGGCGGAAGAAACGCCGCCACGGGATCAAGGCCCTGTGCCTTGAGGCGCTCGTTGTAAAGCTCAGCTTTACCGCTTGGCGTGCGGAAGTTACCTTGAGCGAAGGGAAGGAAAGGATTGTGTTGTGTGGCGCGGGCGCCCTCGCCGTTTGCTTTTTCAAAGCCAGGGTTAGATTGCCTGGCAGCGCCGAAATTCAGCCTCACATGCTTTTCCCGTGCTAGCCGCTCGCGCTCAACCCCCGCCAGCCAGGGATCGTCTGAACCCAGCGCCAGGTCGATCATCTCGTCCACAGTTTCGCGGAAGCAATCCTCCTGGAAGCCCATTCGCTGAGCCAATGCCCGGAATACTTCCACATTCGAGCGGCACTCGCCAAGCGGTTCAATGGCCTGGTCGGAAATCTGCAGGTAATAATGTCCATAGGCCGTCTGCAGATCTTTATGCTCGAAAAATGTGGTCGCTGGTAGAACGATGTCGGCGTAATCGGTGGTATCGGTTAAGAATTGTTCGTGGACCACGGTGAATAGATCGGAACGGTGCAGGCCGCGGACGACATCGTTGTGATTGGGGCAAACAGCCGCGGGGTTTGAATTGTAGACAAACAACGCTTTGACGGGCGGGTTGTCGAGTGCGTTCAGCGACTTTCCGAGTTCAACCATGTTCACGGTGCGCGCCGAACGGCCTAGCGATTCCTGCATCAGGTTCTCGCGTTGCAAAGCCTCACGGTTCAATCCGTACGCACCGCTGGTGGATAGTTGAAGTCCGCCTCCGGCTTGCTGCCACGATCCTGTGATGCAAGGCAGCATAGCGATAGTGCGAGTTGACATGCCGCCACACTCAGAGCGCTGCACACCATAATTCACTCGGACCACCGCAGGCCGCGTAGTTGCGTACTCCCGCGCGAGTTTGACGATATCTGTCGCTGGAATACCAGTCCATTGTGCCGCACGCTCCGGCGGATACTCCTGCACTTTGGCGCGAAGTTGTTCGAAGCCGAGTGTGTATCTGGCGACATAATCCGCATCAAAGAGATGCTCGTTGATAATGACGTGCATCATGGCGAGCGCCAGGGCGGCATCCGTGCCAGGATTAATCGGAAGATACCAATCAGCGCATCGCGCGGTGCGCGTACGATAGGGATCGATGACGACCAGCTTCGCACCCACGCGCCTCGCTTCCGCAATAAACGGCCACAGGTGGACGTTGTTGCCATGAATGTTGGCGCCCCACGCAATGATGTAGCGAGAATCGCGGAACTGCTCCGGTTCGGTGCCCAGCTTCACGCCGATAACCGACTTCAGTCCCTCTTCCCCCGCCATGGAGCAAATGGTGCGGTCGAGTTGGGATGCGCCCAGGCGGTGAAAGAAACGCCGATCCATGGAAGCGCCGTTCAAAACCGCGAGCGTGCCACCGTAGGAATACGGCAGAATAGCCTCGGCGCCATATTCTGCGACGATCGTTCTAAAGCGAGAAGCGATTTCGTCGAGAGCTTCGTCCCACGTGATGCGTTTGAAAGCTGGTGTCGATCCTGGGCCTGGGAAATTGCCTGCTTTGACCTCGGGTCCCTTCGGCAGCACCCGCCGCATCGGATACAACACACGTTCCGGCGAATACACCCGGTCGAGATACTTCGCCACTTTGCCGCAGAGAAAGCCGCGCGTGATGGGATGGGCAGGGTCGCCCTGAATCTTCGTGGCCAGCCCATTTTCAACCGTGATCAGAACTCCGCAAGCATCAGGACAGTCGTGCGGGCACGCGGCGTGGACAACCTTCTTCATGATTAGCGATTATAGATTCATTTATGCCACAGAGACACGGAGGCACAGAGGAATTCAGATCTTGTCTTTAAAAGCACCAGGTTTCAGGAGGGTTAAACCAGCGCGCACTCTTTTACTTGATCTCCAACACTTCTTTTTCTTTTGCCTTGCTCATATCCTCCATCTTCTTGATCTCATCGTCTGTGAGCCGTTGAATCTCGTCTAGCGCCCGCTTTTCTTCATCTTCGGTAATCTTCTTGTCTTTTAGCGCCTTCTTAATCCCATCGTTTCCATCCCGACGAATGTTTCGAATGGCGGTCCGATGCTCTTCCAGTACCTTGTGCAGGTGCTTGACCATATCCTTTCGGCGTTCCTCGGTGAGCGGCGGAACAGGCACGCGGATGATCTTGCCATCATTCATCGGGTTCAATCCCAGGTCGGCCGCGCGAATCGCTTTCTCAATCGCTCCCAGTGACGACGGATCAAACGGCTGCACCGTGATCAACTGCGCTTCCGGGGCATGCACCTGCGCGATCTGGTTCAGCGGCATCTGCGAGCCGTAATAGTCGACATTCACGCTGTCCAGCATGTGTACCGAGGCGCGACCAGTGCGGGTGGCGGCCATCGCTTTGCGGAAATCCTCCACCGCCTTATCCATGCGCGTCTTTAATTGGATGTTCATTTCTCTGAGACCAGGTAAGGCTGCCATGGTGCTTTGAGCCATTTGTCAGCTCCACAAAACTTTAAGAATCAAAAACGGTGCATTATAAACCGAAGCACGTTTAGTGGGGATTTACGCACCCCAGCCGGATCTTTGCCGGGTTAATTCAGCGGAACGGGATTTGTAGTTCAAGCACTTACCAGCGAACCGATTTTTTCGCCTGTAACTACTTTTCGGATGTTGCCACGATGATTCAGGTTAAAAATGATGATAGGAAGGTTGTTGTCCTTACACATGGAAATGGCGGTGGAATCCATCACCTTGAGACCTTGCTTGAGGACTTCCATATAGCTGATCTGGGTGAACTTCTTGGCATCCTTCACCAGCAGGGGATCGGCGTCGTAGATACCATCGACCTTGGTGGCCTTGAGGATGGCCTCTGCCTTAATCTCCATGGCGCGCAGCGAAGCTGCGGTATCGGTTGAGAAATATGGATTCCCGGTCCCGCCGGCGAATATCACAATCCGCTCCTTCTCCAGGTGACGGATGGCGCGGCGGCGTATGAACGGCTCGGCCACCTGGTTCATCTCAATCGCAGACATAACGCGGGTATACACATTCTGCTTCTCCAGCGCGTCCTGGAGGGCGAGAGCGTTGATTACGGTGGATAGCATGCCCATATGGTCAGCCGAAACGCGGTCCATGTTGCGGGCCTGCTCGGCCACACCGCGAAAGAAATTCCCGCCACCGACTACGATTGCGATCTGCACCCCCAGCGAGTGCACATCGGCCAACTCGGCTGCGATTTCATGGATGCGAAAGGGGTCCACTCCGAATCCCTGCGTCGCGGCCAAGGCTTCACCTGAAAGCTTAAGCAGAATGCGTTTGAAGACCGTAGTTGTGGACATTTAAGTTGTAAGTTCTCGGATACCGGTTGGTTCTCGCTTCAGCCGAGCAAATAAAAGGAGCGCCGTGGCGCCCCTCAGATTACTCGGCTTTCCCTTCACCAGGCTTGGTGATCGCAATCGTCTCGCCCACATCCCCCACTTTGAAACGCGCGAAACGGCGTACCGCGAGGTTCTCGCCCAGCTTGCCAATTCTGGTCGCGATGAGTTGCGCAATGCTGATCGTCTGATCTTTAATGAAGGGCTGCTCGTATAGGCAAACTTCTTCATAAAACTTGCTCATCTTGCCTTCAACAATCTTCTCGACCACCTGTGGGGGCTTGCTAGTGGCGGCAGCCTGGCTGCGATAGATGTCCTTCTCGCGCTCGTAGGCCTCAGGCGTGACGTCCTCTTTGCGGACAAATTTCGGATCCGACGCAGCGATGTGCATGGCGATATCGTGCACCAGTTCCTTGAAGTCATCGGTGCGCGCCACAAAATCACTTTCGCAGTTTAGTTCCACCAGAACGCCGATCTTACCGCCGGCATGTATGTAGCTGGCGACCGATCCTTCACTGGTCACGCGAGTCGCCTTCTTGGCAGCGACCGACACACCTTTCTTGCGCAGCAGAATCACTGCCTGGTCGAGGTCACCCTTGGACTCAGTTAGTGCCTGTTTGCAGTCCATCATCGGCGCCCCAGTCTTTTCCCGGAGCTCTTTCACTTGCGAAGCAGAAATATTCACTGTAGTTGTGCCCATATTTGTTAAAACACTTTCTTGTTAGATGCTTCCACGCTCATTAAGGCGCTAGCCGAAGGGACTGAAAACCTGGAGATTGCTCCTACAAAACTTGACCCGCGGCGACAAAACGCGCGCGGGTCGGAGTCTCTGACCGGGTACGCTCAATAAGTCTGAGTCTCAACTTCAGGTACCTCGCCGGCTTCTTCTTCCTTAGCGGCAGCCGGCTGCTTGCGCGTCCCCGCGCCCAACACCTCTTCCATACTGATGTCTTCTGATGCCGAATCGTCGGCGCCAGCATGGGAAGCACCTGCGCCCGCGGCTGCTCCAGCGGAGGCTTCCGCGGCATCCAATTCGGCCTGCCGGGCGGCACCGGCGGCAGCGGCCAATTCGGCAGATTGTTTGTCAGTGGCCATCTGCGAACCTTCGACAATCGAGTCCGCAATCTTAGACGCGAATAATCTGATCGCCCGCAACGCATCATCGTTTCCTGGAATTACGTAATCCACTTCGCTCGGGTCGCAATTGGTGTCTACCACGGCGACCACAGGAATGCCCAGCTTACGTGCCTCGCGTACCGCAATCTGCTCCTTGTTGGAGTCGATGACAAAGATCGAGTCGGGCAGCTTGTTGAGGTCTTTGATGCCGGAAAGGTTGGCTTCGAGGTGCTTGCGCTCGCGCTCCAGCTTTATGACTTCCTTCTTGGGCAACAGCTCGTAACGGCCATCGGTGGCCATTTCGTCGAGCTCCTTGAGCCGCTTTACCGACTTCTGCACGGTCACCCAATTAGTCAGGAGTCCGCCCAACCAGCGCTGGTTTACGTAGAACATGCCACAGCGCTTTGCCTCTTCAGCAATCGCGTCCTGCGCCTGGCGCTTGGTTCCCACGAAGAGCACAAGTCTGCCTTCGGATGCCAGGTCCTGCACAAATTTGGACGCCTCTTTGAACATCTTCAGCGTCTTCTGCAGGTCAATAATGTAGATCCCGTTGCGCTCACCGAAGATGTATTCTTTCATCTTGGGATTCCAGCGCTTGGTCTGGTGCCCGAAGTGGACGCCCGCCTCGAGCAATTCCTTCATGGTGATATTAGCCAATCAACCTCCTCATTGAGTCTGCATCTTTCGCGTGCCTTGCGGCCGCTCCAGATTGCCATTCCCGACCCCGAGCCGCGAGGCACGGGAAGAATTGAACACCTGAACCAATGTTTCAAATTCTCAAAGCTTCAAGTTTGCCCGCGTCGTCTTTTGAAACTTTGAAACCGCAGAAACCTTGAAATCTGCCCTATCGCTTCGAATACTGGAAGCGTTTTCTTGCGCCCTTCTGACCGTACTTCTTGCGTTCTTTGCCGCGTGAGTCGCGGGTGACCATACCCTCCGCCTTCAGCTTTTTTCGCAATTCAGCATTGAAGAGGATCAAGGCGCGCGCCACGCCAAGCTTAACGGCGTCTGCCTGACCGCTGACCCCCCCGCCGGAAACATTGGCGACCACATTAAAGTTACTATGGGTCTCGGTGGAAACCAGCGGCAGCCGCGCGCTTGAGCGTTGCTCTTCGGTCACGAAATATTGTTCGAAGGGTCGTCCATTGACTTTGAATTCGCCACTGCCCGGACGCAAATAAACGCGCGCAATAGCCGACTTGCGGCGTCCCGTACCATAATATTGAACTAATTCAGCCATTTAGCCTCTTGTCTAGGCGGCGATGAGCAAACCGCATCTCTGCCGACGAAATTGTTATGCCAGCGCCAGCGCTTCCGGCTTCTGCGCTTCATGCGGATGTTTATCGCTGCGATACACCTTCAGTTTACTCGCCATATGGCGGCCCAGTTTCGTCTTGGGCAACATGCGCGTGATCGCGTCTTCGATTACCAGTTCAGGTTTCCGCGCAAAACGTTTGCGGAAATCTTCCGTGCGTAACCCGCCCGGATAACCAGTGTAGTGCTGATATTTTTTCTGTTCCGACTTCATGCCAGTCGTCTTCACCTTGTCAGCGTTGATGACAATCACATGATCGCCGGTATCCAGAAACGGCGTGTACTTCGGATTCGCTTTGCCCATCAGGATGTGGGCGACCTGCGAGGCCAGCCGTCCCAGGGTCTGTCCCGAAGCATCCACGACGTACCACTTGCGCGCAATTTCCCCCTCTGTGGGGAAATAGGTTGACATCTGAAATCTCCCAGAAATTAAAAAAACGCAAAGAAGACCGCTGAGTCTCTCCCTCGCGCGGAAAGCGCCAGGGTATCAGGCGGGCAACCGCAAGACATCCGAAGGTTTAAAGATATCGTAGCCCGCGGAGAAAAGTCAACGAACCGGCCATTTACCTGCTGGTTACTGGGCTACGCCAAGCCACGAAAACAGATCGCGGTGCATTACTCATATGCCAATGCATCGATGGGATCCTTCTGCGCCGCCTTGTACGCGGGATAGAGTGCGCCCAGAATCGCGCCGAGGATGGCGATCATCGTCGCTTTAAGAATCCAGCCTCCTGTCACCACAACTCGCAGCAATGGCAAACGATGGAGGATGCCAACTCGGGCCACCAAGCTGAACGAGATCCCTGCCACGATGCCGGCGATGGCTAGCAGCACGGTCTCGCGCAGAATGACATTCACAATGTAGAACTTTGACGCCCCGATGGATTTCAAGATTCCGATCTCGCGGGTCCGTTCCATGACGGCGGTATACATCGCCTGGAAAATTACGATGAATCCAATAATCACCGAGATCGCAATCACAACGTCTATAAAACTTGACAGCCCGGGGTAGTTACTCGGCGTCATAAGAGAGAGATAGTCACGCATGGAATGAACGTTGTAGTTTTCCATTCCGGGCGTGCTCTTAATCTCCTTGACAACAGCATCAGCATTGTTGGGATCATCCAACTTTAAATAAAAAGCCGATGCCTTTCCTTGAGCGCCGACTAGGTCTTGTAGTGTATTCATTGGCAGGAACTTGCGAGCCCCGCGGCCATGCTCGACGATGCCAGCGATGCGAAAATTGTGGTTGAGAAGTTCAATGTTGTCTCCGACCTTGAGATGCTGCGACTTGGCGATCAAGTCATCTATCAGGACGTCATTGGGTCCGCGAAATGGTCCGCCGGCTACATAGCGAAAGGGCCCACCTAGCCTCTCGAAACTCTTCAGGTCAATGCCGTAAATTATCTCGACCGCGCCCGCGCTCGAGAACTGCATCACCACCGGCGCCACCGCAACCACATGAGGTAGCTTTGACAGCACATCGCCGATTTTTATAGAAAAAGGCGCTCCCGAGACGCCCGAAATCACCGATGACCCAGAGGGCAGAACAATGACATCTGCTCCCATCCCCGCCTGCCGCTGTTTCACGTCATTCAAAATACCTAGCGATAATCCCACGATCAGCAGAATCAGGGTCACTTCCAGCGCGATGGCGACGATACTTATCGCTGACCGGATCGGCCGGTGCACCAGGTTTGCGACAATCATGCGGTTCATCATGCTAAAAAGGGCTAATGCCAAGTGCTAATTGCCAATTGCGATCTTACTTATTCTTATTCCCGTCATTTCCATTCGAGCTAGTGGCTCGTCCGGACTGCGGTTGATCCAGGCGCACGACTTCAGCTCCCGGCGGCTGCTGCAACACAAATTGATCGTCGGCCAGCTGCTGGTTGAGTTGCAGCTTCGCGATAGTGAGCGTGATGTCGTACTCCTCTTGCGGCCGATAGATCTCAATGTGAGTGGGCAAATTAATTCCAGAATAATCCTTGTAGTTCTCATAACTCACATCCGTGGCGAGATTGCCGTTTTCATCGTAAATAAGCTGCCGGTGCGGCAGCAGATCGGTGCGGCTGAAGACGATCTTTCGCGACAGAAACCAGCCGTGATCGGCCTTTTGAATGACATCAATCTCATAGTCGGGCTGTTCCACCCGGTGGCGTTTGGCGTCCGTTACCGTTTCGTACCCGTTTTCCATGACCGCGATGTCTTTCTCCGGATCAATCTGGCGGAGTAGTAAAGCATCATAGATGTGCTGCGGCCGGAGATTTTCCAGCGGCTGCTGTGTGCTGCGAGGCATGACATCATTGCGTCCGATGACAAACTTGTTCTTAGGCGGGATCCAGAGTTTGAACTGTTGCCCGTCGCTAACCATGTCGAAGGCACGATTGCGTACTATCGGCATCAGGCCGATCATTCGCAGCATGGCCGGTTTGCGTAAAAGAATGTAGCCACGAATTTGTTTGTAATCTGTGACTTTGCCCTTGATTGCACCACCTACAGAGGTGTCAATGTCCACCGTTGCGTTCATGGTTTGGATCTTGGCTGCCTGCTCATTGATATATGCGATTAATTCCTGCTGGGTGGCGGATTTCAGCGGAGCCGTGCTAACTTGGCGCTCCACCCTGCGGGAACGGAATAGGCAGCCGGTGAGCGGCATCACCACCAGCAAAATGGCCACGGCCTGGTAACTGCGCAGGGACTTCATTGATACTTCTCTAATGTCATTGTGTTGCAGCTCTAACAGATGAGTATACCCCGAAGAAGTTGCCACAAAGGATGCCTCGGCGGCGCTGTAATGCTCGAAATTCCATCGCAGCCTGCAGACCTGGTGGTCAAGCGCTTGCCGCGTACCCTTGGGTTATGACTCCCGGCCAACGACTACCGACTAACCAGCCATGCTCGATCATCATCTAAACTATTGATCGATTGCGCAGATTTTTCACAATACTGTTTTTCGTGGTCGTGGCTGCCGCTGGATATATAGGGTGGAGCCTGCTCGTCCCGCTGTCGCCGCGCGGGCAAAAGTTTGTCTTGCTACGTCCCGGATATTCCACGCGCCGCATTGCGGGGGAACTGAAGGCTGCCGGCGTCATCAGGAGCCAGAGTGCCTTTGTCCTCTGGCATTACTTTCATCACAAGCGGTCCTTGAAGGCGGGCGAATATCTATTCGAAAGTTCCGGTAACGAAATCGCGGTACATAGACGCCTGGTGCGCGGTGATATCTACGTCCACAGCGTGGTGATTCCCGAGGGATACACCGTGTTCGATATCGCAAATGCCATTCAAGAAGCTGGATTAGGTTCGAGGCAAGACTTCCTCAGAGTGGCGCAATCGGAGACCTCTCTTATCGCCGATTTAGCTCCCGAAGCGCATTCCCTGGAAGGTTACCTCTTCCCCAACACTTACCAATTCACCCGTACCCAGAGTATGGAAGAAATGTTATCCGCGATGGTGAAGCAGTTCCGGCAGGTGGCCCAGCAGATCGGCTTGAGCAGCAACCTGCAAAGAACGGTCACGATGGCGTCCATCATTGAAAAGGAAACAGCCGTCCCCGAGGAGCGACCGATCGTGGCGAGCGTGTATTACAACCGGCTGGGCAAGAATATCGCACTGGACGCCGACCCCAGTGTGATCTACGCGGAATTACTGAATGGCAACTATCAAGGCACCCTCCACCACGGCGATTTGCAGGTCAACTCGCCCTATAACACCTACAGGCATGCGGGACTGCCCCCAGGCCCAATCGGAAATCCTGGCAGGAGTTCACTCGAAGCTGCCATGCATCCGGCTCAAACCGACTACTACTATTTCGTCAGCGACGGCGACGGCCATCACCGGTTCGCGCACGATTTAGAAGAGCACAATCGGAATGTAGCGGCTTATCGCAGAGCGATTCGCGAGCAAAATCGGTAGATGAATAGTTTCCAATGTGCCTAAACTGCGTTGTGAAGTCCATCCACGAAGAACATTGAATTTTGCAAGACGGCCTCTACTCCGCTCACAACTTCGCGCCCCGTACTCTTCGAGACGGCACCTTGAAAGCCAGCATCGCGCGCTTCCTCCGCAAGTTGGTCTGACAGTTGCTGAACGGTTAGCAGGATCAAGTGAGAACCGGGATTCCGCCGGCTTATTTCACGTGCCGCCTGCAGGCCATTCATCCGGGGCATGCCCAAATCGAGTATCACGACGTCGGGCGCAAGTTCGTCGCTCTTGGCCACGGCGTCGAGGCCGTCCACTGCTTCCCCGCAAACTTCCCATTGGGGATGATCTTCGAGCAATCTCTTAAGCAGTTTGCGTATGGTGGAATCGTCGTCCGCGACCAAGATCCGAATCGGCATGTCAGCCTCCCAAGTCGCAGTCTTGATACGTTCGCATGCGGAGAGACTTTTATGGCTCGGCGCGGGCAATCATGAGGCGGTAATGTCGCTCCCCACCGAAGTCGTCACAAGTCTGTCATAGGGTATGACAGCTTTTACAACGCGGAACAATACAGCAGATACCCGATTACCAGCATGGTTACGCCAACTACTTGATGCCAAAAGGGAAAGTTATCTCAGGTTGAGACCCCCTTGGTATTCTCATTCGCAAAACCCCTACGTTCCATCCAAGCCTGCAAGATCAACACGGCGGCTAATTGATCCACCACTTCGCCGCGGCGCTTGATCGACATATCGGAGTCACGCAGTACCCGGTTCGCCTGGGCAGAACTTAGTCGTTCGTCCCACAGATGTACAGGAAGCTGGAAGCGTTTGCGCAACTCTTCTGCGAAATGTTGCATTTTCTCCGCTTGAATGCCTTCCGCTCCGCTCATACGGAGCGGTAGACCAACCACGATCTCGGCGACGTTGTAATAACGAATCACTTCCTCGAGTTGCGCCAGATCTCGCCGTTTGTTCTGCCGGCGGATCGTTTTAAGGCCCTGCGCCGTGATTCCAAGCGGATCGGATACAGCCATACCAATAGTCTTCGAGCCTACGTCGAGCCCGAGAACCCGTTTGGGGAACCGGGCAGCCGAAACATCAGCCGAACTGGAGCTCACCTCCGGATTATATGTCTTCCGGAACCTCCGCCTTCCGCTACCATAGCTACATGAGCGAGCCGGCCGAACTCCAACCCGAAACAATTCGGACCGAACGGCCAGCGAAGCCGGCCGCGACCGCTCGCAAGCGGAACTGGTCTGAAATCATCGTTGCCACGGGTACGGTCCTGGCTTTTTGCTACTTTGCCAAGTGGGAACTGGCGGTGATTCTCATCTCAATTCTTCTGACGTTCATCCTTGCCCCGATTGTGGATCTGCTTCATCGGGTAAGAGTTCCGCGAGGCATGGGCGCTCTGATTTCAGTATTGCTGCTGGTGGGGGTGGTCTACAGCGTGATGTATTTCTCCTATAACCAGGCAGTGTCGTTCGCTGACAACCTTCCCAGGTATTCCAGTGAGATCCGCTCGATTGTTGGCCGTTTCCGCCAGAACGCGGAAAAGCTGCAAAGAACTACGGAGAACGTGCTCCAATCCAACAAAGAAGAGAAGAACGCGGTGACGGTGCGTCCCGCGTCGACTATAACCGATACGCTGACCAGGGGATTTGGCTCGGTTTCTCATGTCGTTCTGGCGCTGTCGTTCATACCTTTCCTGGTTTATTTCATGTTGACGTGGGAGCAGCATGCACGCGCAGCCACAGTCATGCTCTTCAGTATGGAGAATCGGCATGCCGCTTACACTACACTGGGCCTGATCGCGGCCATGATTCGCAGTTTTCTGGTGGGAAATTTTCTAGTCGGACTTTTCATCTCCGGTGTGAGCATCGCAGCGTTCGCCGCCATCCACCTTCCTAATTTTTATGTCGTCGGGTTCATCAGCGGCTTCCTCAGCTTGATTCCTTACCTGGGGGTCTTATTGGCAATGATCGCGCCATTAATGGTCGGATTGGGCCAGATGCAATCCTCACAAATGATCTTCATAGCTTTGACGGTCGTAGGCTTGCATCTCTTTGGCCTTAACGTGCTCTATCCAAAGTTTCTGGGCAGCCGGCTACAGTTAAACCCACTGGCCGTCACCATCGCGCTGCTTTTTTGGGGGTGGCTCTGGGGTGCTGTAGGTCTAATTCTCGCGGTCCCGATCACTGCAGGCATGAAGATCATCTTCGATCACGTAGACGCGCTACGTCCCTATGGGAATTGGTTGGGAGAGTAACTGCTCGGCAACAAATCAAGAGTGCGGTCAGAATCCGGGTCTTGGGCTGATGTAGCTTCGAGACTGAGGGTTTGCTGAGGATCAAGCCACTAGCGACTAGCTATGCTTCAAATTCAGAAGCTTCCGGGAAGTGTAACTTCGAGCGGGATAAAGCTTTGGAGAGAACATCTTCAATCTGCGTCTCTTCGCAGTTCTTAGCCATTGCTAACTCGCTAACTAAAAGATAACGAGCCCTTTCCAGCATTTTCTTTTCGCGGAATGAGAGCGGCTTGCTCTGGTGCAGAAGTAGCAGACTTTTCAAGACAGCGGCCACTTCCAGCAAAGATCCTGTACGCATTCGCTCGGAGTTTTCTTTGAAACGGTACTTCCAATCGGTATTATTGGAACACTCGCCATCTGTAAGATAATCAAGGATTTTCTGGATTTCGCCGTTCTTCACCACACGTCGCAGTCCGACGCTGGCAACGTTGTGGAACGGCACCATAACTTTGAGACTGCTGGATTTTATCTTCAGAAGATAGAACTTTTCTACGGTTGCCCCAAACGTCCGGCTGCTAATCTGTTCAATGATTCCTACCCCATGGTTGGGGTAAACGACCTTATCGCCGATGTGAAAGCTGCCGTCGCTACTAATCATGAGGGGCCACCCGACGAGCGCAGGAGACCTTGGGGAAGCACTATCATTATCTTAGCGCAAGCGGGGGGAAAAGACAATCTGGACCCGGCTTTTTCGCAGGCGAAAATTAGGGTGATAGTTAATAGTGGAACTGCGCTCTAGCCATCCTAATCAAGCTAACCTGCTCTGCAGGATAGACTTTGTCTGCGCAATGCGTTTCTTTTCCTGATGCCCAGTTTAAAATCGAGATACTTGTACTCTTCGCCGAAGTCCCGCTCGCTCAAGGTTCAAGGTTTATAATTCGATCTGCTATGCCCGAGCAACTCAAGAAGAAACTGCAGGAAGAAATAGCTACGCTCGAACATGAGCTCACTCATGAACTTCCCCAGGAGATTAAGAAAGCGGTCGCCATGGGCGACCTCAGCGAGAACGCCGAATATCACATGGCGAAACAGCGCCAGGAGTTCGTCAAGGCCAGAATTCGACAGTTAGGCAAGCGACTGGCTGACCTCTCACTGATCAACATGAGCAGCATCCCGAAAGACAAGGTCGGCTTGGGTTCTAAGGTAAAAGTCTTCGATAGCACCAAGAACGAGGAAGTGGAGTACAAGCTGGTCACCAGTGAGGAGACAGATGTGTCCTCTGGCAAAATCTCCACCACTTCTCCAATCGGGCGCGCGCTGCTGAACAAAAAAGTGGGAGACACCGTTACTGTCATCAGTCCCAATGGCAATCGGGAAGTGGAAATCTTGACCCTAAGCACTATCTACGATGAGGCTGAAGCCTAGATGACCTGGACTAGTGCCTTCGGACGCACCTGCGGCCGGCTTCTGTACGCCATCGTCAACCGTATGGCGTTAGCCCGCATTTCTCCGAACGTTCTGACCTTTATGGGCCTGGTCATTAATGTAGTGGCCGCGCTACTGTTTGGCTACGCCACCGGTGAAACCCAGCGCCGCATGTTCTTCTATGCTGGGCTAGTGGTGTTTGCTGCCGGCTTTTTTGACCTGGTGGATGGGCGGGTGGCGCGCGCCAGTAATCAGGTCACTCGCTTCGGTGGGTTCTTCGATTCGGTTGTGGACCGGTACAGTGACGCTGCACTGTTTTTTGGACTGCTGGTCTTCTACGCGCGCGGCAACCGTTTCTTTTACGTTGTGTTGACGGCGCTGGTGATGATCAGCGCGATCATGGTGAGTTACACTCGAGCCCGTGCCGAGTCTCTGATCGGCTCCTGCAAGGTCGGATTCATGGAGCGTCCCGAGCGATTGGTGCTGATCATCATTGGAGCGCTAGCCAATCGCATGGCGCCCGTGCTCTGGGTAATTGCCGTTCTGTCCACTATTACGGTTATCCATCGCATGTACTATACCTGGCGGCAGACGGAGTTGATGGAAGGCACACCTGCCGGGGCGGGGCGCGCTGCGTAGATCCTCTCGTCCAAGCATTGATTCCTTTAGATTTGCGACCGCTCGTTCAGTCCGCTTTTCTGTGCCAGTGCGCTCTCCTTTGCCCGCATTCCGAGTCTATGGATTTTGTGAGTTCCATTCTTCGTTGGAGATAACATGATTCAAGTTCGCAACCGCGTTTGTCACTTACTCTCTTTTGCCTGCCTGACATTATTCCTGGGGCTGGACGTTTTCTTACAAGCGAATCTTGCCGCTCCGGCAACTGCCGCACCTCCTGCGCCGCAGATCAAATACGAAAAATACACGCTCAAGAATGGCCTGAACGTAATTCTCTACGAGGATCACCGGCTTCCACTGGTGGCGGCCAATATCTGGTATCACGTCGGTCCGGCTAACGAACGTCCCGGCCGCACCGGATTTGCGCACTTGTTTGAGCACATGATGTTTGAAGGGTCGCAGCACGTCGGACCCAAAGCTCATTTCCGTCACCTCGAGGCGGCCGGTGCCAGCGACATCAACGGCACTACGGACTTCGACCGCACCAACTACTTCGAAACTTTGCCCTCCAACCAATTGGAATTGGCGCTGTGGCTGGAAAGCGATCGCATGGGGTATCTCCTGGGTACGTTGGACCGCGAGAAACTCGCCAACCAACGCGACGTGGTTCGCAACGAGCGCCGGCAGAGTGTAGAGAACGCGCCCTATGGCCTGGTCGAAGAACAGCTCTTTCATCAACTCTTCGCCAAAGACCATCCCTATTACGCTGATGTGATCGGATCGCACCGTGACGTCGAGGCTGCCCGCTTGAACGATGTGCGCGAGTTCTTCCGGCAGTACTACACTCCCAACAACGCCAGCCTCGCCATCACTGGCGACTTCGACCCCGGAACAGCGAGGAAGCTGGTGGAAAAATACTTTGGAACGATTCCTGCCGGTCCGCCTGTCCCAAAAATCAATGCAGTGACGGCGCCCATTACATCTGAGCGCCGCGCGGTAGTCACCGATCAGGTCGAGTTACCTCGCGTTTACATGGGCTGGATCGCCCCGCCCATCTACAAGCCCGGGGACGCTGAGTCTAACTTGATTGCGCAATTACTGGGTGGTGGCAAATCCAGCCGCTTGTACAAGCAACTTGTTTACCAGAGGCAGATCGCCCAGGACGTTCAGGTGACAAATAGCAACTTGCTCTTGGGCTCTGTTTTTGAGATCCAGGCGACGGCCAAACCAGGGGTCAAACTTGAAGATTTGGAAAAAGCGATCGATGAAGAACTCACCAAGCTCAGGACTGAAGGGCCCTCACAAGCTGAACTGGAACGCGCTCGCAATGTGATTGAAGCACAGATCATCGAGAAGCTGGAACGGCTCGGCGGTTTCGGCGGTGTAGCCGACAAGCTCAACCAATACAACCACTATCTGGGCGATCCAGGATATCTTCCCACGGACCTCGACCACTACAATCGCGCCACCGTGGGCGACTTGAAACGCGCCGCCAATGAGGAATTGAAGCCCACCGCACGCGCGGTCGTTTATGGCGTTCCCGGCAAGAAGGTCGTCGACGATCCACCGCGCACCAAGCAGGAAGAAGAGCAGGAAGCCAAAGAGACTAGCACGGTCTCGAGCACTATGCCGGAAGAGGCGTGGCGAGCAAATCCGCCGCAGCCCGGAGCCCTGTCCCATTTGAGCTTACCGGTGCCCACCAGCTTCAAGCTGGCGAACGGCCTGACCGTTATGCTGGTCGAGCAGCACAACCTTCCGGTTGTGGCTGCCCACCTGGTTGTGCTCAGCGGCAGTGATGCAAACCCTGCAAACAAACCTGGACTTGCGTCATTTACTGCCGCCATGCTGGACGAGGGCACGAATCGCCGTTCTTCTCCGCAGATTGCTGACGACGTTGCGCAGATCGGTGCGTCCCTGGACACTTCGGCCACCGCGGATTACTCATCCGTCCAAATTCGCACGCTGAAACAAAACGCCGATGCCGCTTTCGACCTGCTTTCGGACGTCGTTTTGAACCCCAAGTTTGAGCCGGCAGAGATTGACCGGGTTCGCAAGCGCCGTGACACCGACATCCTGCAATTGCACGACGACCCGGTTCAATTGGTGCTCGGCGTTTTATTCAAGACCGTCTATGGACCGGAACATCCGTATGGCTATCGTGAACTGGGTACGGAAGAATCCAATCGGCTCATTTCCCGTGATCAAATGCAGAAGTTCTGGCAACAGGGCTACGCTCCGGGTAATTCCGCCCTGGTGTTAGCCGGTGACTTGACGCCGGACGAAGCCCACACACTGTCAGAAAAGTACTTCGGCAACTGGAAGGGTGCAACCAGCAAACACCTGCCGCCTCCGGTGGACGTCAAGACCTCGAGGGCCATCTATCTGGTAGACAAGCCGGACGCGCCGCAGACTCTCGAAGTAGTGGCTGGCCTTGGCGTTCCCCGCTCCACTGCCGATTACGTGCCGATTGAGGTGATGAACAACGCATTGGGCGGACTATTCTCCAGCCGCATCAACATGAACTTGCGTGAGCAGCACGGTTACACTTACGGTGGCTTCTCACAATTCATCTATCGGCGCGGCCCGGGACTTTTCGTCGCAGGAGGCGCCATTCGTACTGATGTCACCGCTCCTGCGGTGCATGAGCTTTTCAATGAATTGGAACGTATCCGGACTTCCCCCGTCTCTCCCGAGGAACTTAAGCTTGCCAAAGGATCTTTCTCCCAGTCGCTCGCGGGTCTATTCGAAACCAGCGAACGCACTGCCGGCACGGTCGGCGATTTGTTTACCTACGACCTTCCGCTCGACTACTACAAGCAACTGCCGCCAAAAATAGACGCAATTACGGCGGCGGATGTCCAGCGGGTCGCTACTCAGTACATTCACCCTGAATCCGCAGTGGTAGTTGGCGCCGGGGACCGTGCCAAGATTGAACCGGAACTCAAGAAGCTTTCCATCGGACCGGTAGAAATGCGCGACTATGAAGGCAATCCGGTCAAGGAAAGCACCGCCGAAACAAAGCCGAAATAACGTAGCCTAAGGTTCGTCAAGCCGAATAAAGCGAGAACCTCTGTTTCCGCGACCAACCGCAGTCAGGCAGGGAAACTTCCCTGGCTCAGCAGTTTTTATGATCACTCAGAACGTTTCGAATCTTGAGGAAGAATCCGCAACCCGAAGTTGAAAATCTCGCGCCACACTCTGAGAGTCGCCGCCTTTTCTCGGTGCTAGACTATCCAGTCGTTTCCGTAATTTCGTTTTCAACTTTTGAGGTTGATTTGCCAAACGATCCTGTTCTGGTTGTTCACGGCGGAGCATGGGCTATTCCAGATGAGATGGTGAACGCTCACCTGAATGGCGTCCGCAATGCCCTTGCTGCGGGCTGGACTGTGCTCAATCGGGGCGGTTCCGCCCTCGATGCCGTCGAGGAAGCCGTGGTCATCATGGAAGATGACGACACCTTTGACGCCGGCCGCGGCAGCTTCCTCAATCGGGAAGGCAGAGTGCAACTCGATGCGCTCATCATGGACGGAGCCACTCTGCGTGCCGGAGGATTGGGTTGCGTCGAACATATACGCAATCCAATCCGTGCCGCTCGCAAAATCCTAAGCGAGAGTCCGCACGTGTACTTTGTTTGTGAAGGCGCTGAACGCTTCGCTGCCGAACATGGTATTCCTCTTTGCAAGAACGAAGACCTGATCATCCCGCGTGAAGTTGAGCGCCTACGCGAATTCCAGGCACGCCTCTCGGATGAGAACCCAGACTTGTTCGCGCCGACTATTTCGCACGATACCGTGGGATCGGTGGCTCTCGATGGTGCTGGCAACATTGCGGCCGCGACATCAACGGGAGGTACGCTCAACAAGGCTCCCGGCCGTTTGGGGGATTCCTCATTGATTGGTTGCGGTTGCTACGCAGACAACGAAAGCGCTGCGGCCTCGACTACCGGCTGGGGGGAGCCCATCATGAAATTGGTCTTGGCGAAATGGTCTGCCGATCGTGTAGCCGCGGGGAACGCGCCGGAATGGGTTGCGCTGGAAGCGATTTCACATCTTGAGAACCGAGTAAATGGTCATGGTGGCATCATCCTGCTCGATGCCCAGGCCCGCTTCGGCATTGCTCACAATACACCGCGTATGGCTTGGGCATTCAAGACGGCGACGCAGGAAAGTTCCGGAATCGAACGGTAGCAAATCTTACTTTTTATTCAAGGGGAGGCATTCATGGATGAAGTACACGCCCTGCCAATCGGAGCACGGCGCAATGAAGACATCGCGCTTGATCTGATGAAGTTTGTTGCCATGACTACAGGCTACGGCCGCACCAGTTCTTCGGGGGTGGGATTTCAAGGTGGTGCAGCGTCCAAGCCCGAGGAGTACGCAAGCCACCTGCTCGAACTCTACGGGCGTTGTCTTACGGCGGTGCAAGCAAAGAAATAGCAGCGCTCAGAACGGTTTCTCGTAACGACGAGGAGATGACTCAGCGCAGTTCGATCCCGGGGAGTCGCTTATTTCCTGACGTTTTCGCCCCAGTGCGAAGCCTCGGAAAGCGCCACTTCCCGTCGGCAGCCAGTACAGACATCAAAGAACGCTGTTTTCGGACTCTAAAGAACCTGCGAGGGTCCGGGGGGTAACTTCCCGGGCCATGCCGAAAGTAATGAACGAGAGCGTTTGTAGATTGACCCTTGAATTCGATGGGGAGTACGATTTTTGCAAGGATGGGAAAGGGGAGTTCAGCGGTAACCCATAGAGAAATATGAGAGTTCTGAAACTCTATGCCTTAATCGCGCCCCTTTTGGCAGTGGTCTTTGTGACTACGTCCTGCCAGACTGCCCAAAAACAAACACCGCTTCTGCCACCTGCACAGGCTGCCCCTCCGGCATTGAAGGCTGCAGGACCCTCGGGTTCCTCTCCCCAATCAGAAGTTGCCGCTCACCCCGCACCCTCACAGACAGCCACTCACGTAGACAAGTTGGGACCCCAATCTGATTCAGTCAGTGAGCTCATAGTGCAGGTGGAAAAGGAATACCAGGCCGGTAAGGATAACTACCAAGCGGGGCATCTCGAGGCCGCGAAACAGAATTTCGACCGTGCGTTCAACCTGCTGATGGGCAGTAATCTCGATATTCGCTCCGACGTACGCCTACAGCACGAATTTGACAGGATTCTGGATGGCGTGAACGGCTTGGAACTCGTGGCGTTACAGGAGGGGGACGGCGCCACAGAACAAAAATCTGAGCCGGCACCGATTGATGAGGCCAATGATGTTACGTTTCCGGTTGACCCTAACATTAAAGCCAAGGCCGAAGCGGAAATTAAGTCCACACATTCCGACCTGCCGCTCATGATGACTGATCAAGTCGCCGGCTACATCAATTATTTCTCCACGCGCGGACGCCCCACGCTTGAGCACGCGTTAACTCGCGCCGGACAGTACCAAGATATGATCCAGCGGGTTTTGAAAGACGAAGGTGTGCCGCAGGATCTCATCTACCTGGCACAGGCTGAATCTGGCTTCCATCCGTTGGCGTTATCCCATTCCGGAGCGCGCGGTATCTGGCAGTTCATGGCCAGCCGGGCGAAAGGCTACGGCCTCCAGCGCAACTGGTGGGTAGATGATCGCCAGGATCCGGAGAAGGCTACCCGAGCGGCCGCACGACATCTGAAAGATCTTTTCAATCAGTTCGGCGACTGGTATTTGGCGATGGCGGCGTACAACTCCGGACCGGGTACGGTTCAAAGTGCGGTGAAGCGCACCGGCTACGCCGATTTTTGGGAACTCTACCGCCGCAATGTGCTGCCCAAAGAGACCCGCAATTATGTACCGATCATCCTGGCCGTCACAATCATGGCCAAGAATCCAGGACAGTACGGCCTCGACGAACTCGTTCGAGAAAAACCAGTCCCCTATGACGCGGTAAAGATTGACTATCCGGTCGATTTGCGCCTGGTTGCTGAATGCGTGGACGTCTCGGCCGCCGATCTGCAGGATCTAAATCCGAGCCTGTTGCGTATGACCACGCCCAGGGATCAGGAATTCGAACTCCATCTGCCAGTTGGCAGCAAAGAAAAGTTCCTTGGTGCGATTGCGGTAATCCCTCCCGACATGCGGGTTTGGTGGCGCTATCACAAGGTGGTGCAAGGAGATACGATTGCTTCGTTGGCCCGGACCTATCGCACGACCGTGAAGGCGATTGCGGAGGCTAACAACCTGGAGGATCAGGTTCTCGAGACGGACAGTAAGCTGATTATTCCGATTGCTCCCGGCAGGCATGCTGCTGGGGAAGACATGGTGGCGTATTCGCGCCACGCGACCCGTTACAAGGTTCGAAAAAACGATACCGTAGCGACCGTAGCGGATAATTTTGGAGTGCCGCCAACCATGGTTCGTCGCTGGAACCGTTTGAAAGGGAACAGCTTAGTTGGGCGACGCGTGGTATACGTCCACTTGCCAATCACTCCCAATTTACGCGAGCCTCATGTAATTTCGGCGAAGTCGGGTACACCATCGGGTAGGTCCAAGAACAAGAATAAGAAGGACGTACAACGCGTCGCCACTAATGATAACGGCGTGCTCCGCCACCGGGTGAAGCAGGGAGAAACCCTGTATTCGATTGCAAGCTCTTATAAGACGACCGTGGCGGCGCTCAAACGCGACAACGGCGTGGCGACTCTCCGCCCGGGAATGGTTCTGGTTATAAAGGACGTCCGGTAAGACCCCAATTCTCAGTCTCACAACACACCCAAGCGCGCAAACGCATTGCTGAGGGTCGGTATTTGCAGTCTGCGACGGCCGCCATGGCGCCTGCCTTCTTCCGGTTTAGGGAAGAAGTGAGGTCGAGGGTCCCGAACGAACCAACACTCACCCCCTCGCGGTCGGTGCCTGCTCAGAAGGTGTAATATGCAGGGGAAGCGGCGGTCATCTGTGAATCGCCGCGGCTACTTTCGACAAAAACCGCTGTGCTATAATCGCGCGCCGTTTGACGAGCGATAGAGTTTCTGTCCGCAGTTGTCTTTTCATTTCTCTAAGGCGCTCAGCTCCGGCGCGATGTTTTGGCGCGGGAGGC
Organism: Acidobacteriota bacterium; assembly: GCA_003225075.1. Classification (GTDB taxonomy): domain Bacteria; phylum Acidobacteriota; class Terriglobia; order Terriglobales; family Acidobacteriaceae; genus Gp1-AA124. The sequence continues at coordinate 74,187 of QIAP01000042.1, forward strand.
GGCGAAAATTTCAGGAGGAACGATGACCTTTGAAGACGTAACCCTCTATGGACGTGATGACGAAATGGACGAATACGGAGAACCCAGCGCGTATGGCGAGTCGCTAGAAGAAGATTACGAAGAAGAGGAAGAAGAAGAATCCGGCATATCGGAGACCGGACCTGGCTCCGAGCCGGCGATGCCGATGCCTGCCGAGCCTCGTCCTACTACGACAGGTGGCGGCGGTGGCGGGGGGGGCGGAGCCAGACCAGCAAAGAAGAAAAAGTCCGCGCCAAAAAAGGCAGCTAAGAAAAGATCAGCGAGAAAAGCGAAGAAAAGAGCATCGGCCCGGAAGAAATCCAGTGGCACTCGAGCCCGGAGCAGTCGGGGTAAGAGCAGTAGGAAAAAGTCCACTCCCAAAAGGTCACGAGGTAAGAAATCGAGCGGGAGAAAATCGGCAGGCAAAAAGAAAGGCAGCAGTCGGAAGAGAGGACGACGTCGTTAATTGTTCAGCAAACAGGGTGCTTCGAGTCGCAGAGCGATTCGCTGAAGAGAATTGCTCTGCGCTGGGCAGAATCGGGCCAATCGACAATTATTGCCGGGAATCTCGCGATTCATGCACAGGCAGCCGATGACGTCGCGGCACCGGCGGTAACGCCGCGTACCAGCGCTAATGCAGTGACATCGTCGTGGGTGGGCGGAGTGCGCATAAACTGCTGAACGTTATTCAGGACGCTCAATCCCAAATCTTTGGCACTGACGGACTTTGTCAGCCGGAAATGACTGCTTAGTCTGTCCACGCCGAAGTCTTCGCCATCAAAGTGACTCTCCACCACTCCTCTTGACACCAGCAGCAGGGCCGCGCCAGCGGGCAGCCCAACCGTGGGCGCGTCGCAGGGAATATGCGAGAACAGCCCTAAGGGGAGGCCGGTTGCCGGCAAGAATGTGACTCCGGAGTCATCGCGCAGCAGGCCGGGAGTGTGGCCGGAATTGGTGTAGCAGATGGTGCCCAATGCCTCGTTGTAGCAACCAGTGAAGGCAGGGCAGGCGCGGACTCCCCCCGCACTTTGCATGACACAGCGATTGAGTTGATGGCATAGCTCAATCATGGCTTCGGCTTCGTTGACATCTCCCTTATCGAAAAGCTTGGATCCCGAATCACGAAAAATCTCTTGTGCCGCCGAAAGGATCTGGCGATTCTGATCGCGGCGTCCGGCTACGTCCAAAAGACCGAACAAGACGCGGTCTGGACTAACCCGGCGGAAATCATAGAAATCACCGCCCATACGTTGCCCATAAAAGATCGCGGCGATCTCGGCATTCCTCAGCGTAGGAATTTCCGCTCGGATAGGTTCGACACTTCGCTGCAAGACAGGTGCGCGACTCTGGAAGAAGGAGAGCATAAACAGGCCAGTAGCACAGCAGACGGTAGCACAGGAAATGAACTTCGGCAAACATAACGAAGAGTCGTATCTGGCTGGCCCTGGGAAGATCTAGTCGCCGTACCTATTTTTCAGATACTTTCCGACTTCACTATCCAACTCGCCATAATTGGAATGGATAGTGGCGCGCAGCGCCGCCTCCGTAGAACTACCCTGGCCAATGCGCTCGAGGATCCGCTGAAGGTCGCTCAGTCCATAGGTATCCTTGATGTATTCGGCAGCGGCCAGGGACTCATCGTATGCCAGGACAGCTTCTATCGTTGAGAACCGCATGAACCCGCCCTCCAACGCGTTGAACGGGATTTCTTGCTGAGCCCGAAAGAGTTGCGCCAGGCGATGTCCACGCGCATCCGTGGTCTTTGGTTCAAGAAGTTGTGCAATTCCTTCGTGCAGCCATTGCGGGCAACGTCCGCCGGAAATTTGGTTAATAAATGAGTGGGCGAGTTCGTGCTTCAGAATGCGCGCCAGCTCAGGAGTGACGGATGTTATTCCATTGATTGGAATGCGCAGCTTTCCGTCATTGACCGCACCGGTCCACGATGGTGCCTGGGTGACATCAAAGAAGGTCTGGTCGGTGTAAAGTACGACCGAGATGCTGCTATGCGGCGAAGTGCCGAGCTGGCGGACCAAGTCATCATACTGAGATTCCAATGTGGCCAGCAGTTCACGCCGCAAAGACTCGGAAGTTTGTTTGCCCTCGAACTTCAGGCTGAAGTGACTGCTTTCCCGCTGCGAGAATTCGGCTTCCGCCGAGGCTTCCCGCTCGGCTTTCGCAAGCAGTTGTTGGACAGTGGCATCAGGCCGCAAATGCAATGACTTTTTCCATGAACGGATTGCGTCGGGAGTATGATCGGAAGAAAATTGCGCGAATCCGAGAACGGTGAGAGCATCCGGTGAATCCGGCGCCAGTCGAGCCGCACGCTCCGCATAAGGCAGGGCGTCGGTCGCGCCGCCGGTTCGTACCAGCAGGACGGCATAATAGTTCAATATCGTTGGATTATTGGCTTGAAAGCCCAACGCGGTTTCGAAGTAGTGGCGGGCCTGCTTGAGGTCGCCGCGATCGAACTCATGTTTGCCCGCGAGGAAATACGCTGTGGCCGCGAGTTCTGCGTTGCCTTGTCGTTCTGTGACAAGGAGTGCATCGGCATCCACATGTCCGTCGTGAACAATCTTTGTAGCCAGATCGCCTTCGCTCCTCAGGCTGTCAGTCGGCGCAAAAGCAGGCAGATTGTGAGCATCGCCGCCTGCTCTGGAAGACGCATATTCAGGCGGAAGGCCGCCACTCTCGATCCGTGCCACTGATGATTTTGGAATCGCGTAAGAGTTATCTCCGATGTCGTACTCAACATGAGTGCCGTTTTTCCGGACATGCTCGGCCCAGATGGTGCGACCGTTCTTCAGACGGATAACCTCCGCCGACGCAGAGACTGTCAAAGCGATCGTAAGCGCAGCAATCGCAAGTATGAGAGTCGCGAATTTGAAGGGTGGTAATCGCAAGCCGATGAGACGCAGGCGCACTGAAGCAAATTCTAGCAACTGCCGGAGGACCGCCGTAGGTGACTGAAGTAATCATTCGAATTCGCAATGTTGTTTTGCTCGGATCTCTTATGGTTTCGGGTGCGATCAGGACTTGGCCACAGGACGTCCCCGCGGCGGAAGTTCGGACGCCAAAGACAGCAGAGGCACTCTACCTGCAACTGCGCAATGTTGGATTGGATAAGTCACGCGTGTATCGCGTCCGCGAAGGTTCCCTGGATCGGTCCGGACTTCACATAACTTTGCAAGATGGCACCATCGCCTTTACCCATGATGTATTCGGACACATTACGGGCGGTTTTTTCGAGGGTGATGGAGAGGTCCTGATGACTTCTCCAGATAGAGCCGAGCGAGCGTCAATGGCACTTTTCACCGGCATGGCAATTCTGGAAGAGCAGTTCGCTACGGCATACTTCCGTTTTAATGATGATAGTTATGCCGAGCTTCAACCTTCATTGCGTCCGGCTGACCATGCCGAGGAATTTATTTCGCAATGGAATGCTTCGGCGCTCAACCTGGCGGAGTCCGATGCTTTGCGCTTGCTTCTGAGTTTTGCGAATTTCCTCCCAGTTACAAAAAGTGAGAGCCTACCCCTTGTGACCGCTCCGCCAGGAACCGGCGTGGACCGGATGCTACATGCGCGCCTGCAAGGACGCACGCTGGGGATTTTTGACGTCTACTTCGATTCGGCGGCATCCGAACCACTGTGGGCGGGCCAGACGAGAACTATAGAGGGCGGTGCTTTCTATGATGTCTGGACTTCCTTCTCACCACCGAGTGGTTCAAAGACAGAAAAGGAGGCGGAGCAGAAAACGGATGATATTACGATCGTGCGTTACGAAATTCGTGCAGACGTTAAGCCTCCCACGGTATTGAACGGTGACGCTCGATTGCAGGTTTCTACGGGTCGGGGCGGCGAGCGAGCGCTGCTTTTCGAGTTGTCGAGATTTCTCCAGCTAAAGACTGTCGAATCAAACGGGCGACCTCTGGAATTCGTTCACAACCAAGCGCTGGAAGGATCACAACTATCCCGAAGGGGAAATGACCTGGTCGCGGTAATCTTTCCCGAACCAATCAAGCCTGGACAGAAGCTTGAGTTACGCTTTGTGTATGGTGGCGACGTTCTCTCGGAAGCAGGGGGAGGGCTGCTATATGTGGGTGCTCGCGGGACATGGTATCCGAATCGCGGGCTTGCCATGTCAAATTTTGATTTGGAATTTCACTATCCCCTGGGTTGGACTCTAGTCGCCACCGGGAAGCGTATGCCACTCATCCCGAGTTCTGCTTTGCCAGGCAATCGCCCTGCCGAAGTGCAGGGCGAACAGGTAGCGCGCTGGATTTCCCAGCGTCCCCTTCCACTCGCGGGCTTCAATCTCGGAAGGTATGTCAGAGCTGCTGCTCACGCCGGGGAAGTGACGGTAGAAAGTTACGCGACAGCCGGAATGGAGCATAACTTTCCGAGAGCACCCGGCGAGGTAGTATCTGTTCCCGATATCCGTAAGCCGGGCCCTTTTGGCGAGCCTCCCCTAGTAGTCACGCCGCCACCGCCTTCACCGGCGCGTAACGCACAGTCGGTTGCTGACCGATCGGCGCGAGCGGTTGATGTCTTTTCGCGGTATTTCGGGCCGTATCCTTACGACGCTCTTGCGATGACGCAGATGCCGGGCAAATCGAGTCAAGGGTGGCCGGGTTTGGTCTTCCTCTCCAGTTATGCGTTCCTGACTCCGGACCAAAAGAAGCAGCTTCATCTCAGCCCGGTAGAGACGATTTTCAGCGGGCAGGCGCTAGCTCATGAGATCGCGCACCAATGGTGGGGCGATTTGCTGACGTGGAGAAGCTACCGCGATCAGTGGATGTTCGAAGCCTTGGCAAATTACTGTGCACTCATGCTGATGGAGTCAGAAAGCCCATCGGAGTTCCGAATGGTAATGGATAGGTACCGTGACGATCTGCTCGAGAAAAACAAGAACGGCGAGCTGTTGAAAGATGCGGGGCCGGTGACATTGGGACTGCGGCTCTCCTCCTCTCACTTTCCCAATGGGTACGAAGCCATCAGCTACGGACGGGGAACATGGCTTTTTCATATGCTTCGTTGCATGCTGCGTGATGGCGAAGCAAAGGGAAGCAGGGATCTTCGATCCGCCAATGAAAACGAGCCTTTTATCCGGAGTTTGCGAAAATTACGCGACCGCTACGAAGGCAAAGTGATCACCAGTGGCGATCTGCTGCGAGTCTTTGAGGAGGACTTGCCGCCGGCCTTACGCTTTGAAGGCAAAAAGAGCTTAAGTTGGTTTCTCGAAGGCTGGATAAATGGGACGGCATTGCCGCGCTTTGAATTACTGGGCGTGAAATACCTTCCGCAGAGCAATGCGACCGTCGTGAGTGGAACCTTACTACAAAAGGAAGCGCCGGAATCCCTGGTCACTTCAGTTCCCCTCTATGCAGTGGTGGGAGGGAAAGCGCCAGTCCTGCTGGGACGAGTGTTTGTGGACGGTCCGGAGGCTAATTTCCGACTCACGGCCCCCGTGGGTACACGAAAAATCCTGCTCGATCCATATCAGACAGTAATGGCGAGGCGGCACTAAATGGGAATCGGGAACTCGATGGTCACTTGGACGGTTGCTAGTCGTGAGAACGTAGCCGCTGGCCTGCATGATTTCCACAGGAATCTGTAACAGCGGAACAACTCGGTTCAGCAAACCCATATCTGCACAGACTCGTGGCATGCCGTACACGGCACAACTGGCTTGCGCGGTGAACTGAATGTGGGCAAGGCTAAGCGCTCTGTTTTACGGATCGCGAGGTCCGGGCACGGGGCGTAGATGCCACCTCCACACGGTTCCGTCCCGCGGCCTTGGCGCGATAAAGGGCCTGATCCGCTGCCTCAATGACCTGTTCGACGTCGCGGTTTCTGGTACCAGCCTCTGCCACGCCGATACTAACCGTTACTGACAATTCACGGATCTCTCTCGATGACGGCGTAGACCGTAGCGAACGAGAAATCTTACGGCGCGGGTTAACAGGCTTGCGCCGGTCGGTCTGCCGCGGTTGGTTCCGGCGATCCAGACCGCGCATCCGAAACGATGAGTTTTCAATCGTCGCACGCAGCAACTCCAGGTCTTCGATTATCTCGTTCGTGGATTTGTCCGGGAACACGATTGCGAACTCTTCTCCGCCCCAGCGGAAGGCTTTACCGCCGCCTGTAAGTCGCGCCAGTCGTGAGGCCACCATGCGCAGCACTTGGTCTCCGGTATCGTGACCGTAAGCGTCATTGAAGCGCTTGAAATGATCGATGTCCAGGATGGCGAGAGCGTATCGATCTTCGAGAGCGAGGACAGCTTCATTGAAGGCGCGGCGACCGGGTAAGCTGGTCAATTCGTCGTGATACGCCATGAAGTAAGAGCTTTCAATCAGGGCACCAACTAGCGCCAGTCCAGCCGTGGCCATGTATGCGGTTGGGATACGGCCTGTCCCACCGAACTGGAGCGCCAGAAACGTGGCGAGCAGGGTCCAGAAAAAGCCATTCTCCACCGGGCTGTGAAGCCGCAGGGCTCGAATAAACAAGGTCGCCCCGGAGCAAACAAAAGTCAGAAGAGCAAGCTGAGGTATTTTTGTCCAAGCAAACAGGTGTTGGTTCAGTAGGGCACGGCTAACCAAGCTTGAACCTTCTGTCGCTCCAGGCCGGCAAACGACCGCCACGAACACCGACTGAACAAAGATTACGAGGAGTTGTGAAGCCAGGGCCCTCGGCGTCACCCCGCGTTCCTTCAGAGAACTAAAGATAAGAAAGTTCAGTGGCAGCAACAAGGCGATCCAGTTAAAAGCAACCCGTCCCGGGCCAAGGTAAGGAAGCTTGACTCCAGTAAAAAACTCCATCGCCCGTTCCGCCAGCAGCAGGACGAGCAACGTGAATAGTACACGGCTGGAATGAAATCTCCAGGCCAGCAAAAGCCCCACGATGAATACCGCAGAGTAATAAAAGGTGACGGTTGTAGCGGGTATTTCCATCAACCCGGCGTGCAGCAACACTGCAGCGGCGAGCACAACCCCGCCACCCGGCAGTAGCAGCGACCTGCATTTTTCCTGACGCAAAGTTCGTAGGTGACGGCTCCATTGGTGAGCGCGAGCCGGACGTATGGAAATTATGCTCGGTGGAATGACAGAAACGGGATGGCGTTCGGGGTACCCCCAGCCGCTCCAGGGGAGGCGGCCCTCAAACTCTGGGCCTTACCGCTAATCGGGCAAACTGTCGCAATTTGGTGTTTAGGCTCTCACGCCTCGACCTCATGGAGCCCGGTCGACCCCAGGGTGATGCCTATTTCCATCCGACCCTCCATTGAACGTCACTGCCAAAGAATTTGCGCCTCCTGCCTTAATAAATGATGTCAGCCAGGCGCTGAAGCAGACTGGCTTTGAAGCATCCAGTTTGCAATTGGAGATTGTCGAAACGGTTGCCATGGGCGAAGGGAAATTCCTCGCTGAGCCGCTTGCGGCATTTTCCTACGGATACATTGAAGATCGATCGCGCTTTCATATCCCGCATCGATACTGATGCCGACAACCGGGCAATCGTTCGCACCATTGTTGCATTGGCGCACAATTTCGGCCTGAAGGTGGTGGCCGAGGGAGTCGAGACTCCAGAAGAGGTGGATGAGCTTCTAGCGATCGACTGCGAATATGCACAAGGCTACTTCTTCTCACGTCTTGTCGACGAGGATACCGCCATGCGCCTGCTGAGCGACGGTCATTGCGGCAAGAAGCCGTCTCCTCAGATGGCGTTCAAAGAGTCATCGTTGGTCAGGAGTCCACGTTAGAGTCACGCGGTGGGTATGGCCTGTTCTCTAGGCGGCTAACGACCAGCCGCGCTTTCGGTTCCAGCAAGCTCAGTCGCAAATTTCGACTCTGTTACAGTCACTGCCTTTCGCTCGATACAGAGCCGCGTCGTGACTCGCCGACTTGTCTCCAAAAAAAACACGTCCAGTCACCACGGCAATGCCGCCGATTACTACTAAGCCCTTCTTGGCGGCCGTGCCTGTTGGAAGAACTTTTTTGATCGAGGAACTGACCGATCCGTGCCGCCGCAGCGGTTCCTCGGCAGGCTCTGTGAGATAACCATCGAAGCTGGCTTCGTGCGTGTAATTTTCGACGGAATACGATAGTGTTCTGTTCGACCCTGGCCCTAAATTGGAGTTGCTGTGCTTGACCTGCGTTTACCCCTTCTTAAGTGGAAGGCCACTTGAATGGAAAAACTTGACTGCCTGGTCTGGGCGGCAGGAATTTCCTTCATTTCGTTCGGAATGCGCATCGGAGTGCGGGTGAGTACGCCGGAACTGCTGGAGAAGGTTCTTGCTTACCTTCCCCCAGGATGGAAATTCGCTCCATCACCTCGGGTGGAACGTTTGTATTCACTTATCGCTGGTGGCGTGGGACCACAACCTAACGTACGAAAGTTCCATCTCTTGTACGGAAACAGTCAAAGGTTAGCGAGATTTGCAAGCCCCGACGGGTTGCTGGAAACCTTCGAAACGGATCTAAATTCGAGCATCGCGGAAGGGTCCCGGCAGTGGTTCTTTCTGCATGCCGGCGTAATCGGGTGGAAAGGGCAGGCTGTTCTCATCCCTGGCCGAAGTTTCAGCGGCAAGACTACGCTGGTGAAAGAGTTCCTGCGGATGGGAGCGGACTACTATTCGGATGAGTTCGCCCCGCTGGGCGGAAGCGGCCGTGTGCACCCGTTTCCCAGACTGCTTTCCATCAGAGAACACGGCTCTCAAGGGCAAATGAGGGTCGCGGCGGAAGACGTCGGGAGGCAAGAACGGCGTAAAACCGATTCTGGTCAGGCTCTTACTCTTGACACAGTACAAGCCAGGTACGAGGTGGCGCCCGAAAGCGATGTCTCCAGGGAGGGCATCTCTCGGGTTGCTGGCAAACGCGTTTGCGGCACGACGCCAGCCAGAGCGCGCCCTGGCCACTGTGGAAAAGTTGGTCTGCCGAGCCCAAATTCTCACGGGCTCCCGTGGTGAGGCAAGTGAAGTGGTGGAATCCATTCTGCAACGGCTGGCAAGCCCAATTTGAATAGCAGCGGACGATGAATTGTGCAATGCTGTGAGAACGAGGGAACTGAACCGATGAAAAAAGGCGCAACGCATTTCGCACCGAACCGGAAAGACGCCATCGTTCGACAGTTAAGGGATGAATTCATTGTGTACGACAAGGAAACAAACCACGCACATTGTCTGAACTCGACCGCAGCAGATGTTTGGAAGCTATGCGACGGGGAGAGGAGTCTTTCGGAGATCATCCACACCATGGAAAAAGCTAAGTCGCCGATTGATGAACGGCTTGCGTGGATGGCGTTGCGTAAGTTGAACAAAGCGGGTTTACTGCTTGAGCCAGTTCCGTCACCTCCCAAAGCATAGACTTGTCACGCCGGGAAGTTATGCGAAGGGTGGGCATGGCAGCCATAGTAACGCTACCCTTGGTCACCTCTATGCTAGTGCCGACCGCGGCCGAAGCAGCTTCCTGTGCTCCCCTCGCGGGCGATTGCAGCAATAAGCAGTGTTGTGCGCCCTTTATGTGTGGGAATAACCGATGCCTTTAGGTATGCGCACCGAGATGGAAGAATTAGTGCGAGCGGAATGTACAAATTGGACTCTGCGCGGCGGTACGGTTGCGGCGGTGCTCGCCGGAGCGTGGCGCAAGTCGCCTCCGAAATTGGAGATGCCTGCGGCCGAACTGAACGCGGTAATTCCATTACTTCTCGGCTCGGGCGCGGGGGCGTTGGGTTGGTGGCGGCTTAGGAACTCTGGTGCGCAATTTCCGCCGTTTTCTCAGAACCTACAAAAGATTTACATGTACTACGCCATACACGCGGCAAAACACCAGCGCGAAGTGGCTGAGACGTTCGCAGTGCTGCGAACAGCTGGCGTTGAACCCATCCTAATCAAAGGCTGGGCAATTGGCCGACACTATCCCGAGAGTGGGTTGCGTCCGACAGGAGATATCGATCTGTGTGTTTCACCAGAGCAACACGCGATCGCACAATCTGTGCTGAACAGGCCGGACTGCGCGCGTTACTGTGTTGATTTGCACCACGACCAAATTAGAAGGTTCGAGGAACTAAGTTTCGATGAGCTGTATAACTGTTCAGAACTAGTGGAGCTGGAGAATACTGTAATCCGGGTCCTCAGTGCGGAAGATCATCTGCGCATCCTGTGTTTGCATCTGCTGAAACATGGCGCCTGGCGGCCATTGTGGTTATGCGACATCGCAGCCGCGCTTGAATCGCGACCCTCGACCTTTGATTGGACGCGGTGTCTTGGCAAAAACGCGCGACGCGCGAATTGGATACTTTGCACAATCGGATTGGCGCGACAATTACTTGGTGCAAGTGCAGAAGGCTTGCCGCTCAATAACCGAATCGCCAATCCGCCGAAGTGGCTCGTTCAAAGCGTGCTAAGCCAGTGGGAAGCGCCTTATGAGCGAAATCTACCATTAGTTGCTGGACAAATCAGGAACTTCCTGCGAGAGCCTACAGCAATGCTGAAAGACCTTCCCAAACGTTGGCGCAACCCGATCCAGGCGATGGTCGATGCAAACGCGTCTTTCGATGGAATGATCAGATTGCCGTTTCAGGTCGGCGATTGCTTCGCGCGAGCCTTCAAGTTGCTCCGCTAGCATTTCAGTTGCGACTACAACCGAGGGCTGCGTGATTGGCAAATTTGCGGGACACAGTAGAACGATTTTTTGAGGTGAAACCTATCAGGAGTGGTAAGTCCAGAAATTGATAGAAATGGAAGGCCCGAACGATCGGAGGGATGCGATTACGAAAGGGAAGGTATCGACATTTCATTTTTCTGCCGCGGGTGACAACAAGCGAAAAGGGATAACTCCTTTTGGTCAATCTTACGACAACGATTGCCTCACGCCGGTGTCGTTAGAAGATGGCGCGGTTCCCGCAGGTACTACTTCCGGTCGTTATCGCTCTCCAGTAGCTGGCTGATCCGGTGGAGCATCTTTTCCGCGCCAGCGTCTCCAGGCATAGCTCTGGCTTCTAACTCCGCCTTCGCTTCTGCAGGAGTTAATGCCACCGAGGCGGGAGTTTTGTAAGATCGCTTTGATCGCTTTCCATTTTTGCCGCCTATGCTGGTTTCTTTTCCGTAATTTTTGGAATTGGGTTTCATGCCTGAATTCCCTTTTTGATTTGGGCTCAATGGGAGAATATCACCAACCATATCAGAAAACGGCTGAGTGAGGGCGACGTCCGACGGTTACTGAAGCGGAACGCCACAATTTTGCAGGATCAGCATGGCACACTTTTCCATACTTCTCCGCATTGATACCACTCTTCAGTTTTCGGAAGCGTCGACTAATAAAAATTCCCAAGTTCCAGGGGAATTGAAACGGGAGTTCTCAGCAGCCCTATCAGAGAACCTCCTTTCGCAGCTCATTGATCGACTCGCCAGCCAGTTTGTCCTTACGACTGGTGTACCTATCTAACAAATAGGGTCCAGTCTGACGTTCTGCTATCGTAAAAATCAGGCACGTAAGGGGCAGGTGCATGCAGCCGACAATTAAATACATTCGATCAGACGCTGTTGCGGCCCGTGTTATCGCGGGAGAAACCCTCATAATTCCAGTGCGAGGCGGCGTCGGTGACTTGGCGTCGATCTATAGCCTCAATGAAGTCGGAACAAGGATCTGGGAGTTCCTTGCCGAGCCATCAAGCGTGGAGGAATTGGCTGGCCGATTGGAACGGGAATACGAGGTGAGCCGTGACAGGTTATGCAATGACGTGGCCCTTTTGCTTGCAGACCTGCAAGCGGCCAGTCTGTTAGCAGTTGCGGATGCCGAGTGTTCATGCGCCAGGGATGGCTTATTTATGGAACCCAGTTTGGTCAGTGGGTAGAGAACTCGCACTTTCGCGGTACAGAACGTTGGTGACAAGTTCATTATGAATGTTGATACCTACACCGATCTGAGCCATACAATCCATAATCACTATGCCAACCGGCGGGTTCCCCTGGAAGTTTCCCTCGAAGTGACAAGACGCTGTCCCCTCGAGTGTCTGCACTGCTACAACAATCTGCCGATGGGAGACCTTGCAGCTCGGAATCGGGAGTTGAGCAGGGATGAGCATTTCAAGCTGCTGGATGAATTGGCGGAACTGGGTTGCCTTTGGCTCCTTTATACCGGCGGGGAGATTTTTGCGCGTAAGGATTTCCTTGAGATCTACACACAAGCGAAGAGAAAAGGATTTCTGATCACGCTGTTCACCAATGGGACCCTCATTACCGAAAAAACTGCAGATTACCTGCGCGAATGGCCGCCTTTCGCGATCGAAATCACACTCTATGGTAGGACCAAAGAGACCTACGAGGCTTTGACGGGTGTACCCGGCAGCTACGAACGGTGCCTCCGAGGAATTGAAGCGCTGCGCAGGCGCGGTTTGCCACTTAAACTCAAGACTGTTCCGACGACTGTAAACAAGCACGAAGTGCTGGCAATGAAAGAGTTCGCGGAGCAAGAGCTGCACCTCGAATTCAAATTCGACTCGCTCATCAATCCACGGATTGATTGTTCCCAGAGCCCCCTAGCTGTACGCCTCTTACCGGAGGAGGTTGTGGCTCTTGATTTGCATTCACCGAAGGTGGCAGCCGAGTACCGGAAATTAGCAGAACATGAGATGGAGCAGCCGCCTGCTCTGGAGAAGATCGAAACTGTCTACTCTTGCGGCGGAGGTGTGAACTCCTTTGCGATCGACCCTTATGGCCACATGAGCATTTGCGTGCTTTCTCATCAGGAGAGCTACGACATAAGATCGGGCAGCGTGAAGGAGGGTTGGGAGCAATTTCTCTTGCATGTGCGGATGCGCAAGCGGAAGCGAATATCCAAGTGTGTGAGTTGTCGCCTTCACTCCCTGTGCAGCATGTGCCCAGCTAACGGCGAACTAGAGAATGGGGACCGCGAGTCCCCGGTTGATTTTCTTTGCCAGGTGGCACACTTACGGGCAATGGCCCTCGGACTTCAAGTTCCGTCGCATGGAGATTGCGATTTCTGTGTCGGCGGAAGCCGTCACGCAGGCGCCCTGGAAGCAACCCAAAGGATCGTTTCGAAGGAGATCGACGTAGGCGAATGGATCAGCCCGCAAGTTCTTCTTCCCGTTCTGAATAATCAAGGCCCGAGTTCGGGCGGAGGTTGTGCTGGCTGTGGAGGGCAGTCCCTTCGGTGAAAAACATGGAGGTACGATGAAAGAAGAACCGGGTTCTCCAGACAAAAGAAATCCCTATGAATCACCAAAACTAAGGACGATCAGCTTGCGGCCGGAAGAGGCAGTGCTGGGGAATTGCAAGAACATGTCAGCCGCAGGTCCAGTATCTGCGTCGTGTAGCACCGTTCCTCACTGTATGACTGTTGGATCTTAGATCGCGATGTGGGTCGCGCTACAAACGATAAATGTTCACTGAAACGTCGCAAATGCCGGTTTGTGTCCGACCCCCCGGAACGCATCGCTGTTGTCTCCGAATCGGCGAGGTTTCGATTGGTCTCAGTTCGAGTTCCGCAGACGACATCCGCATAGCTGAAGAACTTAATGTCTTTAGGAGGGATTCTCCCTATTGCGACATCGAGATCCGGATCGGGTGGACACAACAACTGCAAAGACTAAGCCACAAGAGAATCTTCGACTCAGGGTCGTTATGGACATTGTATGAAAACAGATCCAGCTACATCTTTGACTTCGCCACCTCTCTGCTAGGAAGCCAACCTTACAAACGACTTTATGTCGATAGGGATTTCTCGCAGGCGCAGTTATTCCTCAACCGCCAGTGTCTTACTAACGTCGAGCAGGTCTATCCACTCGAATATCCGTTAGATGAGCTGATGATCACGAACTGGCTCGCCTGCGGGAGAGGGGTTGAGGTTCATGGGTGCGGCTTGGTGGACTTCGAAACCGGCGGGCATCTATTTCTAGGGCATTCGGGCTCGGGGAAGAGCACTACAACCCTTCTTTGGAAATCGATGCGAAATGTTCGTATTCTCAGTGACGATCGAATCATTTTGCGCAACTCTGGGAACGACATTTGGATGCACGGAACTCCATGGCACGGCGAGGCGGGTTTCGCGACTAACCAAAAAAAGAAAATCAGTAGGATATTCATACTCGAACACGGTGGGCAAAATGAAATCCTACCGTTAGATCAAAGCCGAGCGGTCGGCGAACTGTTCGCGCGCTGTTTTCCTCCCTTTTACTCTCGTGAATCCCTCGATTTCATAATTTCTTGTCTCCTTCATATCACGAACTCGATTCCTTGCTACATCTATCGATTCGTTCCAGAACCGAGCGCAGTGGAGCAGATCCTGACCTTCCATGACTGAAGATAGACCACAATCGCAGCTGTTTGGCAGCCTGAGCCATCTGTTGTTATCCAGTGGGTGCAGCCTACGATTCCAAGCACGCGGTAAGAGTATGGAACCGGCGATTCGAGATGGGGAAATTCTTCACGTAAAACCGGTGGTGGTCGGGGAATTATGCAAGGGTGACATCGTGTTGTTCGGGGATGGTTTGAAATTCAGAGCACACAGGCTTGTAGTGGTCGACAGGGGGCGAGACGTCTTTATTACGAGAGGAGACGCGGGAACGGAAAGCGACGGTACCGTCTGCGCAGCCCAACTACTGGGAACAGTGGTGGCTAAAGAGGAACGTACGGGTACACGAACACAGACTGTCCAGCTTTGCGGAAAGCGTGCCCGAATGCGAGCTCTTGTATCCAGCCTACGCCGGTCGGGTTCTCGAGCATTACGCAGTCTGCCGATTTTGCGAAAAGCAAGACTGCTGAGGCAGTCGATTCTAAAAAAGAAGGATATCTCTGGAACGCCAAATTGGCTTCCTCTGCTGCTTACCCTGTTGAGTGCTCCGGCGGCGGTGTTCGGCCAAGTCGCCATTGACAGCACAACTTCAATCGGGCAAAGAGTAAGTGGGGCAACCCCGACCATCACTCTTGCGCACACCACGGTAGGAACCAATCTCCTTCTAGTTGTCGGCGTCTCCATCAACATTACAAATAATACCGGCGCCACGGTTACTGGCGTGACTTACAACACTACGGCACTAACGCTAGCCGGCGCCCATAATGATGCCGGAAACACGCGGCGAGTAGAAATGTGGTCACTGATCGCGCCCGCTCTCGGAGTGAACAATGTCATCGTCACACTGAGTCTTCCGGGTGGAACGGGCACTCTCGGGGTGGTTGTCGGAGCGATTACTTTTACTGGTGTCGATCAGACCTCACCGCTTCGGTCGTTTGTCTCGGCGGATGGCGCCGCCGGTACACCTGCTTCCATAAATGTTCCGAGCGGTAGCAACGAGATGGTGCTCGACACCTTAGCTACCGGTGGCAATCAAACGGTCACCTTAGGTCCGAGCCAGACCGCACAATGGAACCTGCAATCCTTGACTAACGCTGCCAACCCTGACGTTCGCGCGACCGGCAGTACACGGGCGGGAGCTTCCAGTGTTCCCATGTCGGAGACTTTTAATGGCACCTCGAACTGGTCCGTGGGTGCCCTTTCCGTGAGGCCGCTCCAGGCTGATGTTGGCGTCAGTATCACCGCGAACGGCGTTTTCTTCCCGCAAAATGTCAGCTATACCATCACGGTGACGAACAGCGGACCTTCTACAGCAACGGGAGTCACGCTGACAGATACCTTGGCCGCGGGCCTTACGTTTGTTTCATCAACGCCCAGCCAGGGCACGTGCGCCGGGACGTCTCCAATCATCTGCAATCTCGGAACCATTACCAGCGGATCGAGTGCCACAGTAATCGTGGTTGCGACTCCCAGCGCTCCCGGCTCATATGTGGACACCGCGACCGTTACGGCTACCCAGCCAGATCTCAACGGCGGCAACAACTCCGCTACGGCTGTGGCATTTGTCGAGAGCAATGCATGTTCCAATCCCGCTAAGAACGGCAATGGCGGGACTTTGGCTGGAGTAATTAACACTTATTATCCTGCCACAGCGAATGCGGCTGCGGGTACAACGGCGATCA
>QIAP01000180.1 GCA_003225075.1 Acidobacteriota bacterium
GTTCGGTTGCTACAAAGACGACGTTGTGCGTCCCCCCCGAGATGGTTAGGTTTGACATGTACAGGGGCTGGGCATAAATCTGTCCATCGACGGAGACTGAGAACTTCTTCCCAAACTTGGTTGAATTTACGTTTAAGGGAGTAAGAATGGTTTCTTTCGTGTTCTGTCCGCTACGAGCGTTGTCGTAGTGATAAGTGGTTACGTTGGTTTGAGCCGCCGCGATCAAAGTCCCCAATATGCATAAAAGTAGCGCTGGAAGCGCAGATACCATCTTCATTGGATAACCCCTTCCCCCAAAACTTGCAAAGGTCTGATCGTGCAAGAGTCGTCAACTATGGAGTAGCCATTTTTAATCCCGTTCGTACTCAATAAAACATCGCCTGAGACAGTCGAAATAGACCATCAAATGGCAGCAATGCAAACATCAATCGCACAATACCACGGTGATAGCGACGGTGACCAGTGGGAGGAAGGCGAGGTAGTGGGTGCTTTTAAAGCACCCACTACCGAAAGCGAATGTTAAGCTGCACTGCTTGGTGCCTTCTCATATCCGGCGCGCCTGAATCCGCAGTTCAGAGCTCCCCACTAAATTAGAGCGCAAGTAGACCTACAGATCAAAGCGACGCCAATGGTCTACGCCAGGCAATGGCATCTTCGGCGCTGTATTTTCACTCCTACTGCTGGCGCAGTGCTGATGGGGATATGTAAATTCCCTTCAATTGCCTGCGCCACCAATGTCCAGTGGTTCTCTTTTCTGTCGCCGTGGTGAAGCTTATATTCGTAAAGCAATGCGCGGACGTAGTGAGGTGGAACGTCTGGAAATGGATTCTTGTCCTGGTCGGATCCAAACCTTTCGCCTCTGCGATTGCCTTGACAATTCGCCCGATGGAACGCACATCGAGCCGCTCTAGCGAGCGCCGCGAGCTCACGCTGAATACGAGGGCATTGGTTTCAATGTGCATTTTGGCCTGGAATGCTACACCCGCGTATCAGTCGGTCGCATGATGCGGACCTACCGCTCAGCCCATCCGCACGCGAAGGCCGACAGCAGTCCCGCAGGAAAGGAGTCCCGCAATGCCTGAAGCCGCGGCGAAACTCAAACTGGTTGTAATCGCCGGCAGGCTCCATGTCGGCGACCCAGTCAGAGATGAGAAAAAGCTGCTGCACGCCGAACGCTATCTGGCACGGCAAGCGCGCGCTGCGCATAACCTTGGCGTCAGGCAGCTGGAGCATCAGTACAATGTCGCCTATTTAAGCTTGCGTGGTTGGAGGCTGGAGAATTTCCGCTGAGAAGAGATAAAGGAGAATGTGTGCCTCTACGCTCTGTTCGTTTTTTGGAACAAGTGACGAACCTTTCAGTGAATCGAACTGCGCAGCCATTAGATTCTCTCGGCAGGCATTTTCCCCCATCAGAAGAGAGGGATATTAATGGATTCAAAGTCGAATGGAACGAAGTCTCCTCTTACTGCCAAATCGAAATCAAAAAAGCGGCCATACGTCAAACCACAGGTAAGGAAAATCCCGCTCAGCTGTGCGAAGGCACAGCTGGAAGCCAAAGCCGTCCCCGGAGACCCTGGCGCAGAAGAAATGCTGAGACCGATTACGCGATCGCTGAGCGGTGATGAAAAACTTAAATAGGACTCATCCCCCCAGATTTCTGATTTCGTAACACGAGAGCAAATGATCTAGAACTTTTCTCAAGCAACATGATGGGCCTCTCACTTTTGGGCCGGTGGTGTAAGGCACCGAACAGACCATCTATGAAAATCTGTGCCATGGTCAATCGTGTCAAAAAAGAAATCGCGTGTATCCGATACCATTTCATTATTAGTTGACCCAAGGGCTCTTCGATGTCCGAAGTGCCGCGCTCCGGTTAGCAAGCCTTATCTCACTACTCCCGGCGGCCTGGTCATCATTCACGTGGCGAGAATCAAAGCTGCTGCACGGCAGGATGTGGCGAATAGAAAGAAGGACAGCCTGGGTAACACCTAACTTTTGTCACGTTTCGTGCGTTCTGGCCCTCAGGTGTAGCGTTCGGCTCGGGGGTCTCCCCATGGACCAAGATCACGATTTGCGCATAAGCGAACTGCGCAACCTACTAGCCGGTGGGGCTTCCGGAATTAAGAATTGACGGCATCCCAAACCTCTAATTGGGTTTTCAGGATGCCGGTTGGATCAATAACCTGCAAAACAAAAACTAGCATCCGTCCAAGCAGAACGAGAAAGAAAGCTCCGTCCTGTTCCGAAAACTGAACAGACCGCTCGCCCATGGGTTTCCTAAAATCTATTTTGGATTTCTTAGAAGTTTGTCGGCTAGCGTCACGTTACCAGTCCGCCAGAGCGCTTACGGATCAATCGTGAAGGACACAGCGTTCGAGTTTTTGCCATTGCACGGAGTCATTGAGCCGGTTCCAATAGCACCGGAAACAAACGTCGTGCCTCCGTTCGGCGGGGTAAACACAAATACCAATACTGTCCCTGGCTGGGCGATATCGGCAGCGGTGATTGCTGCCAGCAATTGGCGGCTGCTGATGAACGTTGTTACCCGAAAGGAACCATTCCAACTCACCACAGAGTCACGACGGAAATCACTGCCGTTTACGGTCAAGAGGAACTGATTGCCTCCGGCGGTCGTGCTGTTGGGCGAGATAGAGCTGATGAACGCCGCAGGCGGACAAACTCCGCAGGACAGGCACGCCATCGCCACCACAATGACCAGCACACATGAGAGCGCAGACCTTGCTGTGATGGCCACCTGCCTCCCTCCAACCAAAGAAGTGGCAACCGAGTGACGAAAAGCCGCAAACATCACGTGCAACCGCGTGGCGAGGGGAATGCAGAAGGATGAAGGAATAGCGGAACCCCAAAAAACTCGTCCGCCGGATGCAGAAAGTATACACCGATGGGCGTTACACTTGTTGTGTGCGGTCGAAGCCAACCTCCGTGGCAGGCAAGTTAGTCAAATACGATTAGGCTATACGCAGTCCTCGCTTTACGGGACCCCTTATCTCTCACACGCGTAACGTGGAAATGTAGCCGGGAAACCATGTCAGGTCTGGGTCAGAAGGATTGCTGGAAAGCGACGACAGATCCACGGGACCGTGAATCAGGTCCCAAAATGGAAGGTGACGACTCGTGCCGCCTTCGCAGAGTACCGTGCAATCGCACGGGACATCGCAAATCAGGCATGGATAGCATTGGCCGGCATGCTCGGCAGCGGCACGAAATTCGCCATGCTGAGCGCAATAGAGCCGGAGGTAATAGCAGTGTGTTAGCCGATTGCTTTGTAATTCAAGCGCCAGCGCTGAACGCTCCATGAATGTTAAAGAGTCCGATCCGGCCCATTCCAGCCAGGTGAACTGGTTCTAACCAGTTTTTGCTTGCTTTACCGCGACCGTAGCGGAGGTGCCGAGGGGAAGTCAAGCCCGCGGGGGATTCCATTGAAGAACTTTACTTCAGATACTCCAGACCGTCGAGGCGCTTGCTATCAATAACGTCAGGATAGCCAGAATCCCTAACCCGACCTGCACATGTAGTGTCATCATGTCCTCCCTTAAAGTACATCCCGAAGTTTTCGTTGTTTCCGAGATCTGGCGCCTATTATCTTGTCGAAGGTAGGCGTAGAAAAGTTACCGGAGGTAGGCGTAGAAAGTTACCGGAGTTACGGAGGCGATTCGACAAAAATGTTGCCACGGGAAGACAGGGATCGCTTGCAGCAGTTTTTGGAAACTCTGAAGCCGTTCGGAGGCTCATCAACCGTCTAATGACGATGTAGATCGCTTAGTGATTTAGGCCAGCTAGGGGCTCCTGTTCCAATACCCTGTTAAAAACTCTTCTGCTAAGTTGCTGTCCTGCAATAACGGCTGAGGCAGATTAGGAGTGTTCCAAATCAAATGATTTGGAACACTCCAGCCTTGGATCGGCATTTTTCTGGAATGTAAACCTTTCAATTACAGGCGAGAGAGGGAGTGCCGTTGCGGCGCAAGGCGGTTGGTTAATTTTACTTTTTCTTGGTTGTGTCTGCGCGATCTGCTTCGATGGTGACATCAACTTGTGCGCCCTCGTTAAGGCCCACTTTGTTTCCATTTTCATCCGTCAAGGTATTCTCGATGCGAATTTCCCGATAGAGATCGTCAGCGCCTTCGACATCGATCTGTGCTTTTTCCGGCAGGCTTGGGTCCGTAGGCTTAATGATCTTCTCGACAGTTCCGGGCAGGGTGGTGCCCGGCTTTTTATTGGAAGGATTTGGTTCTTTGTTCATCCGCAGATGGTCCAAAAGGGACATTTGCCAAATCATGTTAGCACCGGGATGAGTCTGTCGCAGCCATAATTCCGCTGTTTGGGCTTGACAGACCCATTTCGCCAGGCAGAGACTTGCGCCATTCGACTCTGGCCGATCTAGGCGCTTCCCCCTGCCAAGCCGAGCGGGCCCCCGCACCTCCTCAGCGAACTCTTGCACGGGAAGCGAATATGTGAGCCTTGAATCTCGTTCTCATACTGAGTACAATTGTTCTCGGAATGAGTACACACAACGGTCTGGCGGACCTTCTGTTCGGGCGCACCCGCGGCGCCATCCTGGCCCTGCTCTATGGCCACACCGATCAGTCGTTCTATACGCGCCAAATCGCACGCGAAGTAGATGCCAGCGTTGGCGCGGTTCAACGAGAGCTTGAAAACCTTTCGAAAGTAGGACTGATCGTTCGCAAGTCTGTGGGCAGTCAGGTTTTTCATCAGGCCAACCGAGACGCTCCCATATTTCGAGAGATGCAGGCCCTGGTAAACAAGACAACTGGCGTCTTCAGCGTCCTGCGGTCAGCGCTGCACCCTTTAGCGAAGCGAGTCCTTGTGGCATTTGTGTATGGGTCGGTGGCACGGGAACAAGAAACGGCGCAGAGCGACGTCGATCTAATGGTCGTTGGGAAGGCCACGCTTGACGAAGTACTGTCGCGGCTCTCCACAGTCGAGAAAAGTATTGGCCGCTCTGTCAACCCAACCGTATATTCCGTCGCTGAATTCTACGGTTGGCTAAGGCGGGAGCCGACCAGCCCCGGTGAGATTAAAGATCTTCTGGAAATTGTAGAGCGCAGCCTGGCCGATTCAAAAGTCGAAGCCGTATCGACCGATCTTCGATTCATCGCTGCTTTCAACGCGGCGCTCAGCGTCGCGACGACAGCGCTCCGCGCCTCGGGTCATCGCACCTCAACCCAAGCCGGCCACCACGTCAAAACAATCGAATCACTGGAGCTCACCATAAAAGCCAGTCCTAAGCTCATCCAGAGGTTCAAGACATTCAACAACAAGAGAAACAAATCGGTTTATGACGTTGCTGGCGCCGTGTCAGACCAAGAATTGGAGGCGATGGCAAAGCTCGCAATTGAACTGAAGGACAGTACCGCGGCATGGCTGCAAGAATTCCATCCGGAGCTATTAAAGGGATAGCCGCTCCGGATCTTCCCTGCTGAGATTTCACCGCAGTTCGCGTGCTTCTCAAAAGCGATAGCGCAGCGCGAACTGCATGACTCGTCGGATTGCCCGGATCGTCGGGCGGAGGAGCATTCTTTCCTTCCTTTGGTTGAAAACTCTTCACACTGGCCCAGGCGTCCAGCAGCGTGCCGTCCACCGTGAAATGCTCGTCCGAAGTCAGACCTCTGGCCCCGGCTTGTGCCACCACCTGCGCCAGAAACTGTTTGGCCACATCTGCCTCCAACAGCCGGTCGCGGTTCTTGGTGAAGGTGGTCGCGTCCCAGACGTCGTCGTCCGCGTTCAGCCCCACAAACCAACGGAACAGCAGGTTGTAATCCATCTCTTCCATCAGCAAGCGTTCGCTGCGCACCGAGTACAGCATCTGCAGCAACTGTGCCCGCAACAACTTCTCCGGCGGAATCGATGGCCGGCCCACGCTGGCATACATCGCGTAAAACCGCCCTGACATCTGAGTAAGCACCTCGTCTACCATGGCCCGGATCGCGCGCAGCGGATGGTCCTTTCGCACCTGCGCTTCCGGCGACAAGTAACTGAACATTTGGTTCTGCTGATCGTCCGCTCCTCGCATGCTTTCTCGTACCACACGCGGCTGTGGATTGGGAGTAGTTTTCAGCAGCCTGCTAGGGATGATAAATGCGATCGCCATTGCGATTGGCTTGCTCTTCATCTTTCCGGCCAGCTCCGTGTCTCAAGGCTCGGAGCATTCGGAGAAAGATGCTAATGAACTTGCACGCTCGATCTTACAGAACGAAGT
>QIAP01000181.1 GCA_003225075.1 Acidobacteriota bacterium
CGGGCAGGATTCTTGGAAGTATTTCAGAGCAGTCGAATACGCAGCATATGTCTTCGGCTTTTT
Organism: Acidobacteriota bacterium; assembly: GCA_003225075.1. Classification (GTDB taxonomy): domain Bacteria; phylum Acidobacteriota; class Terriglobia; order Terriglobales; family Acidobacteriaceae; genus Gp1-AA124. The sequence continues at coordinate 64 of QIAP01000181.1, forward strand.
CGTCAACCTAGTCTCGTCGAGGAATTCGGTGACGGCGGTAGCGACCGACCTGGACCCATTTGCGTTCCCGTTCTGGGTGACTGCGACCCCGTGGTTCACTGCATTCAGTTCAGCTTCCTTCTGCAATCGACGAGCACTCGCATTGGCTGCATCCTTGCCGACCGATAATCGTATCCGCTTCGCCCCTTCCCACCACTCCAAGTAATATGCCCCTTCCGGGTGCCGTTCTTCCTGACCATTGATGATCACCAGATCGGCCCGCACCCGTCCGTTCGCGGCCAAAACAACAGGGCAGTAGCGTAAGCCTCTAGAGGTTTGAACTCGTTTGGTGAGATTGACGGTGCGGTTCATGTGACTCCTAGAAACAGAATCATTCTAGGTATCACACCGCATAACTGCTAGATTACGAAAGATCTGGCGGAGAGGGAGGGATTCGAACCCCCGATACCCGTTAAGGTATGTCCGCTTTCGAGGCGGATCGTTTCAACCACTCACGCACCTCTCCGCGTTAATAAGTTAGAGGTCCTTCGCGCATAATCCCGCGCTCAGGATTTCGGCAGCGGGCTCGGACGCCCGCTAGTCGCCTCAACTTTCGAGGCGGATCGTTTCAACCACTCACGCAACTCTCCGCGTTAATAGATTAAGGCCCTTCGCGCATAATCCCGCGCTCAGGATTTCGGCAGCGGGCTCGGACGCCCGCTAGTCGCCTCAACTTTCGAGGCGGATCGTTTCAACCACTCACGCAACTCTCCGCGTGGAAAAAGCTGTTCTCAGTGACCGGTGGTCAGTTGCCAGCAGCCGCGCATTGCTGCAAATCCTAACGAGTCTCCTTTTGCTCAGCGCGGCGCTGCTGGAAGAACGATTGCAACAACTCGGCACAACGTCCTGCGAGCACGCCGCCCGTGACCTCGATGCGATGGTTCAGTTGCGGATGATTCAGCACTTGCATGACTGAATACACCGCGCCTGCTTTGGGGTCGTCCGCGCCGTAAATCAGGCGCTTGACGCGAGCGTGAACCAGCGCGCCCGCGCACATGGCGCACGGTTCAATTGTAGCAAACAGTTCGCAGGCTCCCAGACGGTGATTGCCGAGCGCAACGCCCGCTTCCCGCAGAGCAATAATTTCGGCGTGGGCGGTGGGATCGGAGTCGGTGAAATTACGGTTCCATCCGCGCCCGACGATCTTGCCGCTGCAGACAACGACTGCACCGACGGGGACTTCGCCCATTTCGAGCGCCCGCTGGGCGGCGCGCAGGGCCTCTTCCATCCAAAGTTCGTCAGTATTCAAGGCGGTTGCCAGTGGTCGTCTGCCGGTTTCGACTAGCTGAGGCACAGGTCATTCGTCATCATTATTGTAGCGGGTAACGACTGGTCCGGCTCTGCTGGCGAAGGTTTCGGAAAACGAGTGCGCCGGCGCGACTATTGCTGGAATTATCCGACTGTTCTGAAACCACCGGTTGTAGTGATATTCTTAAGGGGTCATGGGAATGCCGAGCCTGCTTCGCAAATTGTTTTTGGTGGACCTGCTCCAGGGACTGCGGGTGACTTTCAAGTATCAGGATCCCAGGGAGATTTATACCGAGCAGTATCCGCTGGAGCGGCCGCAGGTGGCGGAGCGCTATCGTGGCGCGCCGCGGCTGAACGTGAATGCCGATACCGATGAGACTTTGTGCATTGCCTGCGATTTGTGTGCGCTGGCTTGTCCGGAGCACCTGATCGTGGTTTCGAGTGAGCGCAACGAGAAAACCCGCCGCAAAGAACTTACCAACTTTACTTACGATTTGAGCCGCTGCATGTTTTGCGGGTTGTGCGAGGACGCCTGTCCGACCGACGCGTTGGAATTGACCCAGGATTTCGAGCTGGCCAACTACACCCGCGAAGGCGCCATCTGGGACCGCGAAACGTTGGAAAGAGGGCCGCAGCCGACGCAGTATCGGAAGTAAGCAGCTAGTAGTCGGCACTTTCAATCTAATCGACCCGCCTGCATTGTCATCCAGAAAAGAACAATCAGCACGCATTCAGCATTCAGCCGAGAAAAGCTTGTGCCTCTTCACCACACTTTGTTTTAATCGGTGACTGCTCCATAAAGCGCGAACATCCCCGCCCTGTCTCTCCAAAAATCGGAGAGACGAGGACGGGGCACCCGCGCGGCTCTGGTCACGACCAGCTGCTTGGTTGCTGCTGCGTCATGCAGTGCATCGCGCCGAAGCCCCAGATTAAATCTCCGGAATAAATGCCGACGATTTCGCGGGCAGGGAAGAGGTCGGCGAGGATGTTGAGTGCGATGCGATCGTTAGGATCGTTGAACACGGGGACGAGCACCACGCTATTGGCAATATAGAAGTTGCCGTAGCTCCCGGGCAGACGACGGCCTTCGAATACTAGCGGCGACGGCATGGGAAGTTGGATGATCTGAAATGGGTTGCCGTCCTGATCAGTGGACGATTTGAGGCGGCGGAGATTTTCTTGCAGCGGCTGGTAATTGGAGTCGCGCGGATTGGATTCGGTCATGGTGACGATGGTGTCGGGAGCGACGAAGCGGGTAATGTCGTCCACGTGGCCGTGCGTATCGTCGCCGGTGATGCCGGAACCGAGCCAGATCACTTTCTTGATTCCCAGATAATCGGCGAAGGTTTCTTCGTAGTCTTCGCGCTCCATGCCCGGGTTGCGCTGTTGAACTTTGCTCAGAAGACACTCTTCAGTCGTCAGAAGAGTTCCTTGGCCGTTCACGTCGATGGAACCGCCTTCGAGGACCACGCGGTCTTTGCCGAACGTGGGGCCGAACGTGGGATGGACTTCTTTCACGCCAGCGGTCCTCGCCATGAGGCTGCCGATTTTTTCGTCCTTTCGCCAGTTAGGATACTTGGCCCAGGCATTGAAACCCCACTTGATGGCCCCGAGTGTATCTACAGGAGCTGAAGGCTCTTTCTTTTTCCTAACCGCATCCCCGTAACCAGATTGTTGCGCTTCCCGGCTTTCGCGGGCGAGGGCGCCTGCGCCACAGTCTACGAATGTGCAGCCCGAGTCGCGGGTCCAGACGCGATCAGTAGGCCAGCGGTGGAACCGTATGTTCTCCGAAAATGCGTTTGCCTGTTTCAGTGTCTTGCGGGCACGTTTTTCCGACGCCGCGTCGTTGACAATCAAGTCCACGCGCTCGTGAGGTGTGAGATGGCGGATGATCTCGGCATAGACCCATGGGATGGGCTCAAATTTCCCTGGCCAGTCATTGCGGTAATGGGGCCAGGCGAGCCAGGTGGATTCATGCGGCTCCCATTCGGCGGGCATGCGATAGCGGAGCGCTACAGTTTCTGGGGCTACGGAAGAACGGACTTTCATGTACCTCGGCTCGAGCGGTGGTCACCTTGAAAGCGTGAAACTTTGAAACTTGTCCATGATTTATTGTCGCAACATTTCTTTCAGACCACGCTAGGGCAGACCAAAAGTGTACAGCGAACTTCCCGCCGCAATTGCCACGTACTCTTTTCCGTCAATGGCGAAGGCCATTGGAGCAGCGTACACCGCTCCGCCGGTCTGAAAGTGCCAGATGGGCTTACCGCTAGCGGCGTCCAGCGCGATGAAATTTCCTTCTGCGTCACCGGTGAAAAGAAGGCCTCCTGCGGTTGACAACACGCCGGACCAGGACGGCGACGGATGTCGGAATTCCCATTTCACCTGTCCAGTTGACGGATCGATGGCGCGGAGCGCTCCCCAAAACGGCTCGGTTTGGTCTGCGGGGAAATAGGCGCTGCCGTAGTACGCGTGCCCGGCTTCGTATGGCTGTGGCGCGGTGCTAAACATGTCGCACTGTTCGCGAGCGTTCACGTAGAAGAGGCTGGTTTGCGGGTCGAAGGTTGGTGACATCCAATTGGTGGTGCCTGCGGCGCCGGGACATACCACACGACCTTCAGACGTAGGCTCGCTTTCTTTCTTCGCGAGTGGACGGCCCTGGGCGTCTTTGGTATCACTCCACGTGACTTTGCCGTAAGAATTGGCGGAGAGCAGCTTGCCGGTGGCGCGATCCAGAACGTAGAAGAACCCGTTACGGTTGGCTTGCGCGATCAGATGCTTGTCACCCAGATCGATCATGACCGGGACCTGGGTCGCGTCCCAGTCATGTTCGTCGTGTCCGGTAAACTGGAAATGCCAGTTCAGCTTTCCGGTGTCCGCATTGATAGCCAGCAAAGTATCGCTGTACAGATTGTCGCCAGCGCGACCCTGACCACGGTTTGAAGGCGAGGGATTGCCGGTTGGGAAGTAGAGTTGGTTGGTGGTGGGGTCATAGGCACCCGTGATCCAAGAAGGCGCACCTCCAATCTTCCACGAGTCGCCTTCCCAGGTTTCATGACCCGGCTCTCCCGGTCCGGGCACGGTGTAGAACCGCCACTTTCGCTGGCCGGTATCGGCGTCATAGGCATCGATAAAGCCGCGGATGCCATACTCACCGCCGGAAACACCAAGGATGACAAGGTTCTTCACCGCCAGTGGCGCGACCGTGAAGCTGTAACCTTTTGTGTGGTCGACTGCTTCGACGTCCCACACAACATTTCCCGTCTTCGCGTCGAGGGCGATCACGTGGGCATCGAGTGTGCCAAGAAAAACTTTGTCACCGAGAATGGCGAGGCCGCGATTGACGCGGCCGCAGCAGGGACGGATGTCAGTCGGTAGTTGACGCTGATACTGCCAGATCGGACGACCGGTGCGTGCGTCCAAGGCAAAGGCACGATCGTCCGGGCCGGTGCCGTAAAGTATGCCGTCGACGACCAGCGGCGTGGTTTCAAACTTGCCTGTCGCGGCGGTCTGGTAAACCCACTTGGCGACCAGCGACAGTGCGTTCCTGGTATTAATCTGGTCAAGCGTGCTAAAGCGACGTCCGGCGTAGTCGCCCGAATAGGTGAGCCAATTCTGCGGCTCTTTTGAGGAATTGAGCAGCCGGGTGAACGTGACCTGTGCACGCGCAGTTACCGTGGAGAAGAACAAAGCCAGCAAGGCTATCGAAATGCAAAGCATTTGCTTCACGCCCGTACCCTCATTCAGCGATCTCATTTCGTACTCACGCTGAGCAGAAAGGCGACAATATCCTGCAAATCTTTGTCACGCAAAAGTGTAGCGTCATAAGACGGCATCATAGATACGCGGCTCTTCTTGAACGAACGCAGCTTGTCTTTTTCAAACAGGTGAATCTTCTCGCTGGTGTCCATCAATTGAACACTGAAGCTGTCTTCGTTCATGGTCACGCCTTTAATTTCTCGCCCGTCCGCGGTCACCACCGTCGCCGTTTCATATTCCTGGGGAAACTCCTTGGTGGATTCAGCCAGCCCCCATGCTAAGCGCCGGCTAGGATTGCGGACCGATTCCGTGATGGATTCAATCGAGCGTGCGCTGCCCACGGCGCTGAGATCAGGGCCGAGGCGTCCACCTTTTCCTGCCACCATATGGCAGGTTGAACAGTTGGCGTCACCGTAAAAGAGTCCTTTCCCGTGCGCTGCATTGCCGTTGGGTTGCGCCGTCGCTTTAACTTCGAGGCTGCGTATATAAGTGATGACCTGCCAGACTTCTTCCTCGGTCATACCGACCCCTTGGCCGGTGGTTCCATTGGCTGGCATGGCGGTCCCCGGGACTCCCTGGTTGATGGTTCGGAACAGATCAGCGTCCGAACTTCCGTGACGCTTGTGGGCACGGGTCAGGTCGGGCCCGCGGCCTCCGCCGCGCGCGCCCAGGCCGTGGCAAAACGCGCAGTTAATGCGGAATTGAAATTCGCCCGCATGCGCCGCTTTAGCATCCCCTGCAAAAGGATTGCGGTCCTGAGCGGGAAGCGTCGTCGTCAGCAGCAGCAGCAGCACAGCGCACACTGGAAAGCGGGCCAACCTTTTCGCTTGCAAAAGCCATTGGAACCCTTCCATTCTCGTAATCAGCATAGAGTGACCTTGCTCACCGTGGTGTTTCACGACCAGTTAAGGAAACATATTTTAGCAATGGCTGTGTGTTCGCGTGATATTACACCAATGCTGCAAGAGGGCGGGAGCAACAAAAAAAACTGGCAGTATGGCCGAAAGCCATCTCTTGATGTGAATCAAGGTCCCCGGGGTTGCTGTATCAGTCGAGCAAGCGGTTGGTGATGGGCGCATAGCTATCCACGCGGCGGTCGCGCAGGAAGGGCCAGTTGCGGCGAATCTCTTCGAGCTTTCGCAAATCCACCTCGCCGAAGAGAATTTCTTCACGATTGTGCGAGGCCTCAGCGATGACCTGCCCGAAGGGATCGCAAATAAAGGAACCGCCCCAGAACTCCAGTCCCTTGCCGGGTGCGGACTGGCCGCGGATGTTGCCGGTTTCGAATCCAACGCGATTGACTACTGCGACATAAACGCCGTTGGCAATGGCGTGCGCTCGTTGGATGGTGCGCCAGGCGTCGTGCTGGGCCTGACCGAATTCTGATTTCTCAGACGGATGCCATCCGATTGCCGTGGGATAAAAAAGCACGCTCGCGCCCTGCAGCGCGGTCAGGCGCGCTCCCTCCGGATACCACTGGTCCCAGCAGACCAGCGTACCCAGGCGTCCCGCACTAGTATCAATGGCGCGGTAGCCGAGGTCGCCGGGCGTGAAGTAAAACTTCTCGTAGTAGAGGGGGTCGTCAGGGATATGCATCTTGCGGTAGATTCCGCGGAGGGTGCCATCGGTGTCGAACACCGCGGCAGTGTTGTGATACATCCCAGGAGCGCGTTTTTCGAAAAGGGATGCGATGAGGACGATGCCGTGTTTACGAGCGGTGGCGGCGAGCTTTTCCGTGGCGGGGCCGGGAATCGGCTCGGCCAGATCGAACAGGGAAGCATCTTCACGCTGGCAGAAGTATTGTGTCTGAAAAAGTTCCGGCAGGCAGACTACCTGCACGCCGCGGCCGGCCGCATCTGCAGTGCGCTCCAGTGCCTTCTGCAGGTTCTGTTCGGGATCGGGGCCGCACGACATCTGTACCAGAGCGATGCGGAATTTTTCAGGCGGCAACCAGCGACCTCCAACGGACACGAACGCGAAATAGAATAACAGTTCCTGGTTCCTGGCTCTCAGGTCTCGGTCTCAGTTTCAGGTTGGCCGAAGAGTCGGCACCGCACTATGAAGCGTACTCCCCCATCTGCACGATCCGGTGGCGGACCGGCTGATCCCCCTGGAGCCGCTTGACCTGGGACGCATCCACTCGATCGACGATCTGGTGCGGGCCATGTCGAAGACCGCGTTTACCGGGCGGCAGTTGGGCGAAGCCGCTGACGTGCTGGAAGCCATGGCTCGCGACGAGGACTGTTTCGTTGTCATGACGCTGGCTGGCGCCATGACCGTGGCCAAGCAGGGACTCATCATCGCGGAGTTGGTCGATCGCGGAATCGTAAACGCAATCGTCTCCACCGGCGCGCTTATGGCTCATGGTTTGGTGGAAGCGACCGGGCGCGCCCACTTCCGTCATAACCCTGAGCTTAGCGACGAAGAACTTTACGAGGCGGGATACAACCGCGTCTACGACACGCTCGAGCCGGAACAGAATCTGGATGACGTGGAAAAAGTAATGTTCGAAGTGCTGGAGCAATGGGACCCTAAAGATGTGCTGTGCTCTTACAAGCTGAACCGGGCTGTGGGCGCGTACCTCGTGAAAAATGCCAAGGGGCAGAAGGGAATTTTGAAGTCGGCGTTTGAGAAAGATGTTCCCGTGTTCGTGCCCGCCTTCACCGACTCGGAATTGGGATTGGACGTTGCCTTGTCGAACCGCCTGCGAAGCAAACAGAACCGGCCTCGACTGCGATTCGATCCTTTCGAGGATCTTGAACATTTTGCGACGACACTGCTGAAGCAGAAGCGCCTGGGAATCTTCACCATCGGAGGCGGAGTGCCGCGCAACTGGTCGCAGCAGTTCGGACCATTCATCGAGTTGCGCCACCGCCGCATGGGGGAAGATGTGCCCTTGAAGCGCTACCACTACGGGCTACGGATTTGTCCGGAGCCGGTGTATTGGGGCGGACTGTCGGGAAGTCCCTATAGCGAAGCGGTTTCGTGGGGAAAGTTTGTGCCACCGGCGGAAGGCGGGAAGTTTGGCGAAGTTTTTGTGGATGCGACCGTGGGCCTGCCACTGATCGTGGCTGCGGTGCTGGAGCGGTTGGATAAGGATAAAGATAAAGGCGCCAGCGTTAGTGCCAAAAAAGAGAAAAAAGTGCTGGCGAAGAGATGAGAACGACTAGTCGCAATAAATGTTTAGAGCCCAATTCGGAGCAACCTGTCATACAATGTGATCCCCTTCCCCCCGGGGCCACTAAACCCAGGCTAACCCACAGTTATGGAGACACGATGGCAACAGCCGTAGCTCCTCATAGTATCGGTGTGAAGCTTGCATCAGACCTGCCAGGCCGACGTTTTGATCATGTCTTTTTTTCGGCCATGGCCCTGCTCATGCTAGCCACGGTTTTTGTGGGCTTTGCACCAACTTACTACCTCGCGGGAATGTTCCGCGCCCCACTCCCCAGTCTCATCATTCACTTGCACGGAGCCGCCTTTTCCGCCTGGATAGTATTGCTTGTCACGCAAACGTCACTGGTCTCCGCCGGCCGTGTGGATATCCATCGTCGTCTTGGCATTGCAGGCTTCCTCCTCGCATGTCTCATGGTAATACTGGGCATTTTGGCAGCCACCGACGCGCTGGTCCGGCAATTTCCTCCTGGTCGTGATCCCAAGGCCTTCTTCATCATCCCAACGACGGACATGGTGATTTTTGCAACCCTCGTCTTTTTTGCCTTCAGGGCGCGCTCCAATCCCCCAGCACACAAGCGCCTCATCCTCATCGCCACCGTTGCGCTCATGATCGCCGCCATCGCTCGTTGGCCCTTTTCGATGGTTCACAGAAAACCGGATATTGCAGCTCTGTTCTCATACATCTTTCTCGGCATTTTGATGGCATATGACCTGTGGTCCACGCGCAAGCTTCATCGCGCTACAGTTTGGGCGAGCGCTTTCCTCATATTAGTGGAGCAATAAGGATTCCTATCAGCAAAACGGCCGCCTGGCACGCCTTTGCCGGTTGGGTGCAATCCCTCGCGCCTTAACGCCTGTGTGCCCACTTCCCCGTGCGTCCCGTCGAAGCTGCGCAGCACTCCAAGACTTACGTGCAAACAACATCTTGCGCGCCATTTCGCGCTTTCTGCCCGGTTCTCGTGCATGTTGTTTCTCAGCGTGCGGGTTCTCAGACTACGCAGGACCGACAGTCCACTTGCGATTAGCGCGATTGCTGCCGACAGTCGCAATGGATCTCGGTCAGGGAATCTAAACCCCGCATCCTTAGAACGTGTTTAGGTACAAGCCCTCGGAATCAGGGGCGAAATAATACGAAGCGCTCAGGGTATGTACACGAGGAGGTTTATCGGACCGGAATACACACGCGCCCAGATAGCTGGTTCCGCCTGGGGCGAGATTGTCCCGCGCGCTGTTCCGAAACCCCGGGGTAGTCCTGCTTATCTCATCCAGCGCACTTTTGTACGCGCCAAGCGTTTCTTCCCCGAGGTACACTGCATCGCTGGATTCTGGGCTGGAAAGTCAATCCGAATGCCGCGCATCCGATCTGGAGGTTGTGCCGTGTCCTCAATCACCAAAACAGTGACAACTGCGTGAGCTTCCCTGCTGTCGACACTTCCAACCTGCTTAGACCATGTAACATGTGTGGCGGGCTGATGTGCAAACGCCTCTAGCGGCGTAGGCTGGAGAGAGTGTGCCGGGTTTACTTGAGCAGGTCCCACACTCAAGAAAAGACAACAGAAGGCAATAGGGCTGACGATGGACTTCAATGGAACCTCCCGTCGAATCGTCGATGCATCACATTCCAGGGGGCTCCCATCCGTGATATTTTCTGTCTAAAAGAGACGCGATAGCAAGTGATTTCGTTAGCCTTGACTAGCAGAATTTGCGTTGAAGCGTTCTAGTCGAAGATCAAAACCGCCGAGGCAATAACCGTCGTCCACAACCCGCGCTTGTCGCCCACTGCCGATTGCGTCACGTTCGCGGTACGCACGATTTTGTTAGAGATGCGGTAGATCTCTTTTTTCTCGTCCCAGGAGCGGTCGGGATCGAATTCCACATTCAGCGTGGTGGCTAACATTTCCGCAGCCAGTTCTTCTGCGTATTCGCCCGCAGTATCTTCGGTTTCTCCAAATGAGTGGTGCTCACTCAGGTAGCCATAGGTGTTACGGTCGGCAGGGATGGCCACCCCAATGCTCGACGCCAGCAGGCGATGAGGCTCGTGAGTGGAATTTTCAGCAACTACGGCAAACACCACTTCGCCCGGGTAAAGATATTTGAGTCCCTGCGAGCGCGGCACGAGCTTGCAGTTGGGCGGAAAAATAGACGATACGCGAACCAGATTCTGGGCGGCGATGCCGGCATCGCGCAGTGCCAGCTCAAAAGATGTCAAACGTTCCCGATGTTTCCCCACTCCCTTGGTAAAAAAGATCCGCTTCGGGACCATGTCTCTGCCCAATTCCTAATCCCTCCCGCCGGTGTGATGTGTAAAGAATGCAATCTAACATAGCGAAATGTGAAGCGAGTGTGAAAAGTGGGCTTGACCATAAAAATAGGCGGGAGCACCAGAAGTGTCATCCCGCCGTCAGCCAGACCCTACTCAGAGCAATGCTCTAGCCTGCGGAAATGCATCATTGAGCTGCGGTAACCGCGCTGACCTGGATGGTATCGCCAGTCGGGGCGCCGGTGACTTTGGCATTCTCGCCCGCCAACTTGTCGAGATTATCCAGAGCTGCCTTATCGCTGGCTTCGAGGGTGTAAACCTTGTCTCCCACCACCAGGGCATATTTCGAGCCCTGCTTTACGCAGGCGCGAGTGCAATCGGCGGGCGTGCCGTTCATGTGCTTGGCGCCGCACATGGCATCGCTGACCTTGCCGGTGAAAGTTTGCGGCTTGTCGGCGGCGCGGGCCGATGTCAGGGAAAGGCCTAAGGCCAGAACTATGGCTGCGATGAAAACTCCGGGCTTCTGCAAATATGACTTCATTGAGCGTTTCTCCTATTCTGGTTTTAAGACTGCTGTCCCCAGTTGGATGCCGCGACCGGCATGCGGGAGGGGAATTAACACCGTTCACAGTACCGATTCACCAGGTTGAGAGAAGTTACAATTTCCCGACACGAGCGCACACCGCGCGGGAACCAGTGGGAGTATGCAATGCAAGGACTAGTATTGGTCCTGATATTTTTGGGAGTTCACTTCGCAGTTTTCGCGCAAACGAACAACGAACAGACGGTTCGCAAATTGATTGAGCAGTGGAATGCAGCCAATAAAAAAACGAAGGACGCAAGGGAACCCCTTGTGGCCTTCGCGGTCTAATCTGAATCTGGAACTACGCCGATTTCTTCTGCGCCTGCTGCGCCATCTGAGCGTAGAATTTCTTCGCTCCTTCTTCGATCTCCTGCTGGGTCAAGTCCTGGGTGTGAGTGCTGAGCCCCCAGTTGTGGCCATAAGGATCGGCAAAGTTTCCAAAGCGATCGCCCCAGAACATGTCCGCCACCGGCATGGTCACTTTGCCGCCGGCGTCGATGGCGCGTTGAAAAGCCTTGTCAACATCCTCAACATAAAGATAAAGGCTGCTGGCGGTGCCACCTAGAGTCTGCGGTGACTTGCAACCCATGGCGGGATTCTCATCGGTCAGAAAGACAATGGAATCGCCGATCTTCAATTCGGCGTGCCCGATTTTACCGTCGGGACCGGCCATTCGCATGAGCTCTTGGGCGCCCAATGCCTTCTTGTAGAATTCGATGGCTTCGGCGCCATTTCGAACTATCAGTGAGGGAGTGACAGTGTGAAATCCAGGCGGAATTGGTTGAGTAGACTTTTTCATACATAGCTCCTTGGTGTGTGATTGCTGGCCATAGGACCGTACAAAAGAAACGCCCACTGATTTTACGCGGACGGCGACCAAGTAAATGTGAAAAGTTAAAAAAAAGAAGGGCCGAGGCTGTGGATTTATCCCTCAAGCCATGTTATGTGCAGGAAGTACTCTGAGAAAGAGCAACCAAAGAGTTGCGCTTTGTGTGCGCCGCCGCGCTAATATGCAACTCGGAGGTTGCGTAAAATGAACGACCGTATTGAGAAGCGCATTGAACTCAAGGCGCCAGTTTCGCGCGTCTGGCGTGCGCTGACGGATCACCGGGGGTTTGGCCAGTGGTTTCGGGTGAAACTGGATGGCCCCTTTGTACCGGGTCAGGTGTCGCGTGGGCAGGTTACCTATCCTGGCTACGAGCACCTCAAATGGGAGGCCGTCGTGCAGAAAATGGAGCCCGAGCGGCTCTTTTCTTTCACCTGGCATCCTTATGCCGTCGACCCCAAAAAAGATTACTCGGATGAGACACCCACTTTGGTCGAATTCAGGCTCGAAAGGATCCCGAGCGGCACACGCCTGCTGGTCACGGAGTCCGGCTTCGACAAAATACCCAGCGACCGCCGCGCTGAAGCATTCCGCATGAACGACGGCGGGTGGACACAGCAAATGAAGAACATCGAGAAGCATGTCGCACAAACGCCGTAGCAGCATCGCCGCCAAACGACAGGCTCGTGTACCCGTATTTGCCGCGCTCGGCGACGAAACCCGGCTATCGCTGGTTGCCAAGCTCTGTGGTGGGCAGGCTCATTCGATATCTCAGTTAACCGAGGGTTCGAATCTCACCCGGCAGGCGATCACCAAGCATCTTCGAGTGCTGGAGAGTGCAGGAATGGTGCGCTGTGTCCGTACGGGTCGCGAGAGCCGATTCCAATTCGATCCGGAGCCGATTGAAGGAATCAAGGAATACCTCGACTTCGTTTCCGAGCAGTGGGATCAGGCACTGTCCAGGCTAAAGTCGTTCGTCGAAAATTGAGTGCCTGAAGGGAGACAAAAGTCTTTTGGGTAATGGTTCAAGCAAAAGCGATCGACCCAATTAGAATGCAGACAATGCCTCACCAAACCATGGTGCGCTCTGCGAACTGCATCCTCGGGCTCGTATTTCTTGCAATGGTTTTGTTGCCAGGTGCACCCGCCGGGGCGCAGGAAACCAGGCCAGGGAATAACTCCTCTACGATTGGTGGGCCAGATCCTGCTACGAACTTGCCCGTGCTGAACCGGCCATTTCCGCTTTTTCCTACGACCACCCCCGCGAGGCCAGAGCCACCGCCACGAAGCCCCGATTCACATGCTTTTTGGGATGCAACCAATCGCATGTTGTTCGCCGGCGTGGGAGTCTTCCGCGCTCTCGACTACGCTTCCACGCGCAACATGCAGGCACGGGGAAGGGAAGAGATCCTGCTGCCTGATGATGTGGTCAACAACTCGGCGGGATTCGCCGCCGTGGAAGCCGGGGCCAGCGCGGCCTCAGTGGGCCTGTCTTACTTAATGCATCGCACCGGACATCACCGCATGGAGCGCTGGATTTCCATCGTGCACATCGGCGTCACCGGCTTTGGAGTGGTCCGCAATTACAGTCTGGAATCGAAGCATCCCATGGCGAGGCGATAGTTTCGACAAACGTCTGTCTCGAGTTGTAAAAGGATTGTAAGAACTTTTGCTGTGTCAAATAGAGCACGGCTGTCTTAAACTGTCGGCTTCAGGAGGATTCTCCATGACACAGCTTTCCGGGCTCGGCACACGCGATCGCTATTGCGTCGCCGTACTGGTTTTCCTATTGGGCCTTTCCGGTTTGGTGATGGCAGAGGAGAATCCCAGCCGCTCCCAGACCAATCACGATATTCGCGTGGAACCGGGCCAGAAGGTCGGAGACCTCAGTTGCATTAATTGCTCGATCTACATCCGCGGCGACGTGGCAGGAGACGTATTTGCACTTCATGGCAATGTGGTCATTGACGGCGGGGCCTCTGTCGCTGGCGATATTGCGACCTTGTTCGGGGACATTCGCGTTGCCAACGGTGGCTCGGTGGCAGGTGACGTCGCGGCCATCGGCGGCGCGGTGCGGCGCCAACCGCAAGCCGCCATTGCTGGAGATGTCGCGTCTCTGGAAGGGAAGGGATGGCTGCTGCTGTTGCTGCTCTGTCCGCTAGTGATTCTGGGATTGATGACCGCCCTGATCGTGTGGCTGGTGCATCTCTACCGCAGACGCCGGACGGTCGCTGCCGCGGCGTAGCAGCAGATACCGATCTGTCAGCCGATCAGGCGACTATAGATTGACCTAACCTCGCCGCAAGTGCGGGTGAGCTCCGCTTCTAAGCCCTCTGACCATTTCGTGCCCAGAATTCTCGACGTCAAATCTTCAGTGACCTGCTTGGCATGTTCGGTTGCCGGCAGCCATTTCCGAGCTCGTCCCACGACTAGTCGGACCACATGCTCTGCGGTACGCAACAGTTCGGCGCCATGGTCCAGCGTGGCGGCGTCTGACTTCTCCAATAGCCCGGCCGCAACACATCGCCATAGCCGGTCACGCAAAGTGCCATGTTTTTCTTTCACCTCGTGCTTAATTAAAAGATAGCTGGCGAGAAAATCGATGTCGTAGATCGCGCCAGCCGAGGTTTTGAAGTTCTTCTCTCCAGGCTCTGCATTTTGCAGTTTTGTCCGCATCTCCCGGATGGCGGGCAGAAAATCGGAATCCCCGGCGAAACGCTGAAACAGCCCAGTAGTTGCGACTGCGGCCGAGTCAGCAAGAGGTCGTGAGCCGGCGAGAAAGCGCAGCTTACTGTACATGAGCGCTTCCCACGGTTGAGCCTCCTGCGCAAAATAAGTTTCCAATTGCGAGAGCGTGACCAGCAACTCGCCCTCGCCGCCGCGTGGACGCAAGCGCGCATCCACTGGAAAGACCATGCCGTCGCGGGTGTAGGCCCCCAACGCCTGCATCATCTGCTCGGCCGCTTTGGTAAGCGCCGGCGCATCTTGTTTGTCATCGCAGACGAACAGCACGTCCGCGTCAGACAGTACATCGAATTCGCCCGTCCCCAACCGTCCCAGCGCCATTACTGCCAGGCCTTGAGGCTCGCCGGCGATGCTGAATGCGGCGGCAATGGCATCTTCGGCCGCTGCGGTGGTTGCGCCTAGAGATTGGTAAACGTCGCGCAACCCAGTGATATCCCGTGCCCCAGTTGCGAACACACGATGGCGGTAATGCTGCCGCAGAAGCGAAAGTTTTTCGCCATAGGAGGCAGACGATTGCGCCAAATAATTGAACACAGGATCACCCGCGACACGGCCGTCCGCAAGAGCGCTCTGGAACAAGTAGCCGCTGCCTACGCGCGAGGGAACCCCGTCCAGCTCCGCCAGCGTGGCAATTTCTTCGGGATGCCGCACCAGAATATCGGTAAGGTAATCACTGCTATCGAACAGTTCCAAAGCTCTTTCTAAAGCTTGCGGATAACGCATCACGCCTGCATAGCGCTCCGAACTGGTGAACGCCGAACTGAAGAAGCGAAACAGATTGCGGCGAGCCTGTGTGCTCAGATCACGACGGCTGGCAATTTCATAGAGCTGGGCGGAGTCGTCGGCCAGGCGCTCGAGGATGTGATCGTTGGAATGCTCGGCGGCGCCTG
>QIAP01000043.1 GCA_003225075.1 Acidobacteriota bacterium
ACGCCCCAGGACAGAAGGAGGTCCGATGGCGTACTACTTCCGATGGCCTACTACTAAGGTGCTCATTGAAGTCTGGTGTGACTGGGACCCCGCGGAGAGCGACCTCAAAGAGTTTGTCGGGCATGTTGCGCTCGGCGAAAACACACTCTGTACTTTTCGGGAAGTCGTCAAGGTCGTGGATCGTCCGCAAGACATCGCTCGCAGACGGCTCCCCACGGTCGAGGTGGACGGTGCCACACCGCTCATTGGCGAACTCGTTTCGCTGAACCGAAATACGCTCTGAGCCTTTTGTGAGCGCAGTTTAAGCCAAATTCTGCCTGCTCACCCACGCAAAATCTGCGATCCAGACCTCCTGAAAAAATTCGCAGACCACCCAAGATGCCCCATCAAGAATCTATCCCTGACTTTCGTCGGCATCGCCCTCTTCTCCCCCAAAGAAGCTCATCGCTTCCACATTCTCGATGTCTTGCGGACGATCCACGACCTTGACGACTTCCCGAAAAGTACAGATTGTATTTTCGCCGAGCGCAACATGCCCGACAAACTCTTTTAGGTCGCTCTCCGCGGGGTCCCAGTCACACCAGACTTCAATGAGCACCTTGTAGTACGCCATCGGACCTCCTTCTGTCCTGGGGCGTCTTCCCTGCGACTTCCGCTCCCTCGCCCGAGGCGTTTATTTGTTCTTGGACCCTTAACAAATTCGCAAAATGTCGGCCTCGTTTGCTTTGAATAGAGGGAGTGCTCTAGATTCTAAATGATGTCTGGTCCACCACCTCAGGTCCCGTGGAGACGTTTCGTCTGCGTCCTCCGGAAACTGGGCTACACTGCCCAAAAGGGCAAGGCCGGTTCAGCACGATCGTTCCTTAACCCGAGCCGCAGCCCGCAAGTTGTTTCATTTCGGGAGCCTCATCCCGGAGAGAACGTGCTCCGACCAATGTTGCACGAGTACCTTCGCAAGCTTCTCCTGACTCCAGAGGAGTTCATACGGTTACTGGAAGACTGCTAGATCGGAAACGCAAAAGACAACTCATGTCCATCCGGGTCGCTCATATGAAAATATCGCTCGCCCCATGATGCGTCTTGCGGACTCTGTGGATGAAATCCCTTCTCCTTCAGGTATACCCACATCGCATCGACATCAGGCACGTAGAAAATCATCCGCCCCCAGCCAGTAACCGAACGACCCTGTTCCAGATTGAGAATAGGGTATTGTGCATCTTTAGCGCGAAGCGAAGAAAAGTAGGCATCTTCGCCTCCGTAGATAATCTCCATGCCCAAAACATCTCTGTAAAGCCGCACTGAATCTCTCATATTCACGACCCGAAGAGTTACAGCAGAAATCTTTTCAACGTTCATCTCTACCTCCGGCAACCTGCGTTAAGGGAACTCGAACTTCTCGCGACTCATTTGCGGCTTCCCATGCCGCTTTTGCCGCACCGATCCTCGCAAAAATCCCAGACCCACGTTGGCTGTATTTCGCAGAACCCGCACAACAGCGTCTGAGACAGTCTTGGAGCTTGAATCTTCGCTCGGACAGGAATACCGTGGATTGTTGATAGCGGGAGGTGGCCCATGACATACGTCATTGCCGAACCCTGCATCGGGACAAAAGATACGGCCTGCGTCGATGCCTGCCCCGTAGATTGCATCCACCCCAAGAAGAATACGACCTATGACGATGGCCGCGCGGGCTTCGATGAGGTCCCGCAGCTCTACATTGATCCCGTGGAGTGCATCGATTGTGGGGCCTGCGTACCAGTTTGCCCGGTCTCTGCAATTTTTGCGCTGGATGACCTTCCCGAAAAGTGGACGAACTACGCGGAACTTAATGCAAGCTACGTCGAGGGCGGCACGTTCAAGAAAGAGGAGTACGCCAAGCACCAAACAGCGAAGTAGGCGCAACCGGAGGATCAAAAAGCCATGAGACTCAATGACACGATTGGCTCGATTTTGAAACAGAAGGAAGGTGAGATCTGGTCGATAACTCCCGATCAGTCAGTCTACGATGCAATAGAAAAGATGGCAGACAAGGGAGTCGGGGCATTGCTGGTGATTTTCGAGAGCGAGCTAGTGGGCGTCATCTCAGAGCGCGATTACGCCCGCAAAGTCATTCTCAAGGGAAGGTCCTCAAAGGAGACCCAGGTCAAAGAAATCATGACGAGCCCGGTGATTTTCGTGACTCGGAAGGACACGGTTGATGAATGCATGACCATCATGACGAACAACCGCATACGTCATCTTCCGGTCGTGGAAAACGAGAAGGTTGTCGGGATGGTCTCGATCGGCGACCTGGTGAAGTGGATTATCTCAGAGCAGGAAGAGACCATTCAGCAACTGGAGCACTACATCACCGGGAAGTACCCAGCCTAAAACGCCTCAACCGCGCGCACCAATCCGAATGTCTGGGGACGAGCGATTTTTTGGCGCTCCTAGGATTTCAAAGCAGCGAACAGACTGTTGAGGCTCTCCTTCGCATCGCCGAATAGCATCATGCACTTAGGGTCGTAGTAGAGCTCGTTATCAACTCCGGAAAAGCCTGGGCGGAGGCTACGCTTGAGGACGATGATCGACTTGGCGCGGTCGACTTCCAAGATCGGCATGCCGTAGAGCGGACTACTCTTGTTGTTCTTTGCGGCCGGGTTCGTCACATCGTTCGCGCCGACAACCAAGGCAATATCTGCCTCTGGGAAGTACGGGTTGATTTGTTCCATCGTGTACAGCTGGTCGTAGGGTATGTTTGCCTCGGCGAGCAGGACGTTCATGTGGCCAGGCATGCGGCCGGCGACCGGGTGAATGGCGTATTTCACATCTATGCCGCGCGTGGACAGCAGCTTTGCCAGTTCACCGACACCGTGCTGAGCTTGTGCGACAGCCATCCCATAACCCGGGACGATGATGACCGACCTGACGCTGTCGAACAGAACAGTCAGCTCTTCAGGAGTGATGCTGCGGACGGTCCCCATCGCCTCGGCTGCCGCACCGACGTCCTCTTTCTTGATCTTGCCGAAGGCGCCAAATAGAACGTTCATCGCGGAACGATTCATGGCTCTGCACATCAGCAACGAGAGAAGGAAGCCGGAAGTGCCATCGAGCGAGCCTGTAATGATCTGGATCTTGTTCATCAACACGAAGCCCATGGAGGCGTCTGCGAGACCACCGTAGGAGTTCAGCAAGGCTATGACGACGGGCATATCGGCCGCCCCGATGGGAATGACCAGTAGAAAGCCAAACAGTAAAGCCAGACCGACTATCACAAAGAACAGCGTACTGGTCGCCGGTACAAAGACCAGGTAGATGAGCGTTCCCACCACCGTGGCCAGCAATGTGATGTTGAAAACGTTCTGTCCCCGGTAGGTGATGGGAGATCCCGGGAGGAGTCCCTGCAGTTTCCCCGCGGCCATGAGGCTGCCCGTGAAGGTCAGGCTACCGATGACAACCTCCAGACCAATCGTGGTCATCTTCACGCGATCGAGCCCGACAGCGACGTGGCGGACGTACTCGGAAATTCCTATTAGGCTGGCCGCCAAGGCTCCGAGAGAATGCGAAAGAGCAGTCCTTTGCGGGACAGCCGTCATCGGTATCCGCAGTCCCATGGCGCCCCCCACGATGCTGCCAGTGAGGAGACCCACGGTGATCCAGCGGTAGTTGACAATTTCAGGGTGGAAGAGCGTGCCCGTGATGGCCATCAGCATGCCGAGTGCGGCTAGGAGCATACCCTTCCTGGCGTACTTGGGTGAACTCAGACCTTTCAGCCCCAGGATGAACAGAACCGCCGACAGGATGTAGAAGTAGCGCAACGCCGTCGCGGCGAAAACGGCACCAGACGACTCTGTGTCAGTCCCCGATCGCCTGAACCCATGCATGAGCACCAGCAAAACAATGATGAGAACTGGGAGGGCGAGCAATAGTTTTGGATTGAACCGGCGATGTTGAATGCCAAACTCTTCCCGCTTCTTGAACATCTTTAGCATCCGGTCGGTAATCAGAAAGCCACCGAACACGTTTGTCGAAGAACAGATCACCGCCAGGAAGCCGAGGGTAGTGCTCAACCGGCTGTAATTGGCCCCCGCGACGACCAGTGAACCGATGAGCGAGATCCCTGAAATTGCATTGGTTGCGGACATCAGGGGTGTGTGCAGCAACGGTGGTACTCGTGTGATGACGTGATAGCCGAGAAAGCCCGCCAGGATGAAGATGTAAAGCCCGATCTCGAGTTCAGTTGTCATGGTGTTCAACCTTCAAACCCGTTTCAGAGCTTGGCCTTGACCACCTCGTGCAAAATCTCTCCCTGATACGTGACCAGCGGGCCGCGTGTCAGTTCGTCGTTCAGGTCGAGATGCGGTGTCCCGTCTTTAAGGAGATGAAGGAGGTAACTCGTGACGGTCCTGGCATACATCTCGCTACCCTGAAACGGCACTGTACTTGGCAGGTTCATAGGACCGATAATGATCACGCCGTGTCTCACGATTTCCTGGCCGGGTTCGGTCAGTGCGCAGTTCCCGCCCTGCTCCGCCGCAAGGTCCACAATGACGGAGCCTGGTCGCATACCGCGGACCATCTCCTCGGTTATGAGGATGGGAGCCCGTTGCCCGGGAACCAGCGCCGTCGGGATGACGACATCGGCCGTAGCCACATACTTGGACATCATTTCCTGCTGCTTCTGGTAGAACTCCTCCGACTGCGCCTTGGCGTAACCGCTCCTATCCTCAGCGTCTTTCGAGGCGAGGCCCAGCTCCGCGAATTTGGCACCGAGGCTCTGTACTTGCTCCTTGACGGCGGGGCGGGTGTCGTACGCCTCCACGATCGCGCCGAGCCGCTTTGCAGTGCCGATAGCCTGCAGCCCCGCCACGCCCGCCCCGATGACGAAAACCCGCGCAGGCGTAATTGTGCCAGCGGCGGTCATGAGCAGCGGGAAGAACTTCGGAAGGCGACTCGCCGCGATTAAGACCGCCTTGTAGCCAGCGATCGTGCTCATGGCGCTGAGGGCATCCATGGCCTGGGCCCGCGTAATGCGCGGCATGAGTTCCATGGAGAACGCCGTAATCTTGCGGGCCGCGAGCGCATTAATTGCTATGGCGTTCGTGTACGGCTGGAGGAAACTGATGAGGATCGAGTCCTCGTTCATGCGGCCGATCTCGTCTATCGTCGGAGGCTGCACCTTGAGGAGGACGTTTGCTTTGTCGAAAACCTCTGTCTCGAGGTGTGCACCCTTTCCTTCATACTCCGGGTCGAAAAACCCGGCCGACGCGCCTGCACCGAACTGGACAACGACGTCCAATCCGGCCTTTGTGAGTTTCGGAACGAGTTCGGGAACAAGCGCCACGCGCTGCTCGCCCGGGACCGCTTCTTTCGGAACGCTGACGATCATAGGCATCGGCGTACCTGCGCTGATACTGCAAGCCCGCTATTCTAATCCCGTGCGTTCAGGGCCTTAAAAACTTCTGCTGCACACAGATCGCCTTTGGGATGGGCCAAAGCTCCGATGCCCGACAATGAATCCGTTCACATCATGGAGTCAAAGGCTGGCGAAACTAAAAAGAGAAGATGAAAAAGTAAAGGTTCGTCGGTACCGTTTCGCAAGGAGAGCGGCGAAAAGCCGCCCTTTCTCTACCCTCGATCGTGTCCGGCATATTGCGCCGATCCGCCAATCCGATGTCCTTGCTGTACCGGGAGGCGGGGTTGGACCGCTGAAGCCGGCCCGATTCCACGAAGTCCGGTCATTCGCATCCATTAAACCTTTGGCTGACACAAAGGCTTCAAGTTTGCACTCCCGTAGCGCGCTACATCAACTCCTCAATGAACGAGCGGGCCACGTCGGGAGGTATCCGCGTGTCACCGTGCACCAGCGGGCCTTTGTTCAGGACTGGCTCGGCACCGTGCAGGGTGAGAATGTCGGTGCGCTCGAAGAATATTCCGATGGGGATCTCATCACCCCAGAGCAGCGACTTTTCCATAGCAGCCAGCCAGTTGGTGGGATCGTAAGCAGTGTCATCCTCGAGCTTCTTCACACGCGGACGGAACCACTGGTAACTATTATCGTGATTATAGGTGACACAAGGGCTGAAGACATCCAAGAACGAGAAACCTTTGTGCTCGATGCCTTGCTTGATCAGTTCTATCAGCTGCTTCTGCTCGCCACTGAAGCCGCGCGCGACGAAGGTGGCCCCGGCAGCCAGGGCGAGCGAAATGGGGTTTACTGGCGCTTCGATGTTACCGAAAGGCATGCTTTTCGTTTTCATGCCGATGCGGCTGGTGGGCGAGGTCTGACCAGTCGTGAGGCCGTAGATCTGATTGTCCATGACGATGTAGAGCAGATCGACGTTGCGGCGCATGGTGTGGACGAAGTGGTTGCCGCCGATACCGAAACCATCGCCGTCACCGCCAGTCACCAGTACGGTCAGATCGTGATTGGCAAGCTTCACACCGGTCGCCACCGCCAGGGCCCTGCCGTGCAGGGTGTGCATGCCATAGGTATTGATGAAGCCGGGAAAGTTGGACGAACAGCCAATGCCACTGATGGTGACTACGTTATGGTTCGGGATCTGCAACTCTACGAGGGCCTTCTCTACCGCCGCAAGCACACCGAAATCGCCGCAGCCAGGGCACCAGTCGGGATCGACTTTGCCTTTCAGATCGGCCAACGCCAGTTGCTTTGGAGCTGCTAGACTGGTCGCCATTTCTTCTTCTCCTCAAACCATGATTTCGTGGGCCGGAACTGAGAGGGTGGTCTTCCCGGTCAGCTGTTCCTTCACCGCCTCTACAATGTGGTGCGGCATGAACGGTTCCCCATCGTACTTGCGGATGTACCCGTTCGGCACATAGCTGGATTCGCTGCGCAGATAGCGAGCGAACTGGCCGCTGTAGTTGTTCTCTACGATGATCGTGTGTCGCGCGCCTTTCAGAATTTCGACAATTGCCTCGCCATGCAGCGGGACAAGCCAGCGGATCTGAAGCTGGTTGGCCGAGATTCCTTGCTCGCTGAGGATCTCGCACGCTTCTTCGATCACACCGCTCGTCGATCCCCAACCGATCAGAGTCACATCCGCATTACGGGGCCCCCACAGGGCGGGCGGGGGAATCGCAGCCTCGATGCCGGTTACCTTGCGCATGCGCTTTTCCATCATGGCGCGGCGCTTGACGGTGTTGGTGAACTCGTCGCTGATCAACACGCCGTCTTCATCGTGTTCGTCGGTCGCAGCGGTGTGGACATGGCCAGGCACGCCAGGAATGGCACGCGGCGATATTCCGCTCTCGGTGATCTCGTAGCGTCTATAGTCCCCGCTGGTGGCAGGACTGGAAGGCGTTCCGTTGGCCGTAGTGATTAGCTCCCCGCGATCGATTACGGGAGTAAAGCCCAGATCCTTCGGGTCGACACTGAGCCTGCCCTCCGACAGCAAGAGATCGCAAAGCACCATGCCGGGACATTGGAAGCGGTCGACGAGGTTGAACATCTCGGGGATGATCTTGAAGCAATCGCCGATGTCGAGTGGGGAGGCAATGACCCGCGGGTAATCGCCGAAAGCCGCGCCGAGCATCTGCCAGAGGTCGCCCTGCTCGGTCTTGGTGGGAACTCCCGTAGACGGACCGGCGCGCTGGCAGTCGATCACTACCACAGGGGTTTCCATCATCGCCGACATCCCCAGGCCTTCGCTCATCAGGGCAAAGCCTCCGCCGGAGGTGGCGCACATAGCGCGCACGCCGGCGTGGGCTGCGCCGATTGCCATATTGACCACACCGATCTCGTCTTCCACCTGCCGAACCATGATGCCAGCTTTGCGCGCATGCGCCGCCATCCAATGCAGAACGCCGGTGGAAGGACTCATCGGATAAGCACAGTAGAATTTTACGCCGGCGGCTGCGCCCCCCATGGCCATCGCGATATTGCCGCTGAGCACCGCGTAACGGTTCTCAGTCATCGGAAGCGGCCAGGCAAAGGGCTTGAACTTCGAGGCGGCATGATCATAGCCGGCCCGCGCAATTCCGACATTTTCAGTCACCACGGCCTCGCCCTTCTTCTTGAACTGTTCGGTGAGGGCGTTTTCTAACGCCTGAAAGCTGATGCCCATCATGTTGAGGCCGGCGCCGATCGCAAGCGTGTTCTGGGCTACTTTGTTCCGCGTGATATCAGCGAGCTTTGAGACCGGAAGCGGGCAAAGCTGCACACCATCCCCGGTGGCGCCTGGCTTAATCGTGTCAGCATTGTAGATGCACGCGGCGCCCGTGCTGAGCAGGGCCAGGTGGCGATTCATGCTGTCTTGGTTCAGCGGGATCAGCAAGTCGATACAGTCACCCATATTGGTGACTTTTTCAGGACCTGCACGGATGGTGAGAAAAGTGTGCCCGCCGCGAATAATCGACTGATAGGCGTTGTAAGCGTTCAGGTGCAGGCCCCGGCGACTGAAGATCTTCGCGAAAATGTCGCCTGGCGTCGCAACACCTTGACCGGCGGCGCCTCCGATACCGATGGCGAAGGTCTGCCTCATGACGTAATCTCCAAGCGAAAACCGATAGAGCCCCCCGCCCTCACCTCTCAGAAGTAGCTGCGGCCCTTGATCGGCCTTAACAATGCTCGGCCATCCAGCACGCTTTGGTGCTGGACAGGCTCATATGAAGGTCTGTATTTTATCCGAGAAGCGGCTGAACAGGATCTTTATTTCGCCAGCCTGGGTTGCCAGCAAGCATACACC
The DNA here is from genome assembly GCA_003225075.1 of Acidobacteriota bacterium. GTDB lineage: Bacteria > Acidobacteriota > Terriglobia > Terriglobales > Acidobacteriaceae > Gp1-AA124. The sequence goes on from QIAP01000043.1 coordinate 8,688, forward strand.
TTTTCAACGTTCATCTCTAACCTCCTGGCACCTACGCTTCTGGGGCGACCATTTCAGCGCCTCGGTCGCCAGGCCCGTGGAGATAGATGGCAAGGTGGTCGTGCCCGCAGGAGCCGAGGCCCGGGGCAGAATCGTTGAAGCCGTGCCGCAGGGCCGCTTCAAGGGCGCCGCCGTGCTCCGCCTCGTCCTCGAGTCCGTAACCATTAACCGCAACGCCTACGACGTGAAAACCAGTTCGGTCAGCCACTACCTCAAAGGCAAAGGGAGGCGTACCGCCACACTGATTGGCGGCGGAGCTGGTGGCGGAGCCCTCATCGGAGGTCTTGCGGGCGGTGGAAAAGGAGCACTCATCGGGGCGGCATTGGGTGCCGGCGCAGGAACCGCAGGCGCTGCCTACACCGGCGAGAAGGAGATTGTCCTACCTGCCGAGTCCACACTGAGCTTTAAACTCGCCGAACCCACGACCGTAAAGATGTAGCGGTAGATACCACCGAGCAAGCGAAGCACAAAGCCGCCTCCCACAAGGCGGCTTTTCCGTCACAAAAAACTCGAAACGTCCACCTCTATTCCATGGGCTCCAGCGTTTTTCCCGCTTCCTCGTAACTGAACAGTTTTTGGCATTCTTGTCGGAGAAAACCGCCGGCGACGGGGATACGGTGATTGCCCTTCTCGAAGACGAGCCGGCAGGGGATGAGGCAAGCTCGCCACTTGTAGTCTTCCGTACCGCGCTTGCGGCCATAAGCGGCAATGTCTTCTTGGGAGACGCCATAGACGACCACGCCAATTCTAGCCCACACGCAGGCGCCGGCGCACATGGCGCAGGGCTCGTGCGTGGAGTAGAGCACGAAGTCGGGCAGGTAGCGGCCATAGCCGCTTGATACGTATTTGAGCGTTTCTAACTCCACGTGCTTGATGCTTGACCCCGAAGTTTTTACTCGGTTACCGGCACTGGCAATGACCACTTCGCGCCTCCCCATGAGGCGTGTGATGACCGCGCCAATGGGATAGTCGCCTCGCTCACGGGCGCGCTTTGCCTCCGCGATGGCCAGCTGCATGAACTTCTTTTTCGGTTTGTACCAAGCAGGGATCATGTAGTTAGGAAACTTTTCCACTGAGGAGGAAAACCTTATTATTTATCCAATAGCGTCCCCGCATATCGCACTTTCGCCAACGATGACTTTCTAGTTGATCGACATCGCCATCCTTTTGCCGTTTTGCATCTTGTAGCCCGTTCCCTTCACAGTAAGATGTCTTCAATTACGTGCCGATGATCCGACAGTGCTGAATAATCTGGCTCAGAGTGTAGCGGATAAAGGAGATCTCCCTCGGGCGCAGGAACTATTCGAACGGGTCCTCACACTTCGCAAAGCTGCTTTGGGGCTGCAAGATGCCGCCACTGCTCAAAGCATCGTGGCTGAAGAATCCGACGGAGAACCAGGAGAGCATTAAGTCACGCGACTTCTCGATGAAGACGACCGGTTCCGAATGAAAACATTCGACTAGGGGAGGGAAGTAAGGCTTGTCGGGGAAACTCCGGTAGGGACTGTTGGCACCAGCTTCACGCCAATGGCTGTCCCGTGTCCGCGTGAGGTGCTGCATCCAATAAAGGGGGTCAGTCATCGCTCGATGATGCTCTGGTGTGAGCTGATGTTCACCATGCTTACGCTCTGCCATGGCCCGTGCCGCGGCTCGTGATTCAACTGAACCAAGTAGAAAATCGCCAGGTCGAGCTCTTTGACAAGAAGTTCCAGCGAGTTCAGGACGCTGCGGTCCGGTCGCTTCAATCGGGTTATCCATTCTCTGAATCTTTCGCCCTGTCGTCTTTTATTGCCGCCCCAGTAACGCTCGTGAACCAATCGGGTAGCTTGCCATCGCGGGCATACTCTTCCAGTTCAAGAGAACTTATTCGATTGAAGAGTTCATTCAGATCGATTCGTTCAGAGCGCTCCACCCATTGACCAGCCGCATTGATACGTGCATAAGCGCTCACCGCGCTGACCACCGCTGTCGCACTGACTTCGACCTCGCCGGCTTTCTCGATGATTTTTTCCAGTGCCGCCCGTACGTTCCGCTGCCGCTTCGGGAAAAGGCCTAAAGCATGCGCATGCCGGTAGACGCTTGCGCGGTTGCGAAGTCCATATTGCTTCGTAATTGAAGCGGGACTTTTCCAATTGATGAAGTCGCGCTCGATTTCCTCTCGCTGGGCGTGCGTGCAGATCTTGCACACCGCCTCGTGCCGGCCGAGATTGACAGGATTTTTCAATTCAATTTTCATGATCTATTTTGTGACGTAATTGTGACGTGAGGTTTCAACTCTGTTCCCTCATCCCCAACGTTATCAACACTCCCGAATTTCCTTCCGTGCGGGCGAATTTTTTCGTAAACCATTTCATTGCAAATGGTTTATGCCGTCTTTCTGACGGAGCCGCACACCGATTCGTAATCGGCAGGTCATCGGTTCAAGTCCGATCGTCGGCTCCAGCTTCCTCTCGCTGCACTGCCAACTCACTGTGATTTCTCCGATCGCGGCGCTCGCGCTCCAACACCATCTGATCAAAGGCGTGCGGCAGCCCTTCGCGGACGGAGTATGGTCCGGGCTTGTAGGCGCGCGATTTGATGCCGGCTTGTGAGAGCTGTGAGATTCCCCAGTCTTCCTTGTTGGTCAGATCCCAGAATTTCACTGCGTCGTCGGCCTGGAAGTCGGGCTTGGCCATTTCCTGCGGGTGGAAGTGCCACTCGCAGATGATCTCGGTGCGGTCCACGGCGCGCGGCCACAGCGTGTGTGTCATCATGTAATCGGGATGCAAGCTCAACAGCAAATTGGGATAGACCGCGTAATACTTGACTTCGGTGCGCTGCGCCTCGGTCAGGCAGGGCAGGTAGTCGCGGCGCAATTTGCCATCCAGGCTCATGGTTTCGATGCCCGGCTTGAATCCCATGGTGCCGCCGATGTAGCCGCGATGCGGCCTGTCATTGTCGCCGCTCAGGTAGTCGGTCAACTGGTTCAGCGTGGGATGCAGCACCGGACAGTGCAGGCACTCGTTGTAATTCTGGATGATCAGCTTCCAGTTGGCCTGGGCGTCGTACCTCCGGCGCTGATAGAACCGCAAGTCCTGCATGCGCCAATTCGCAAACTTCTGCTGCAAATCGTCCAACTGACTGGCCAGCGGCGCGGGACGGGGATCGAGAGTGATAAAGATGTGTCCATCCCACAGTTCCGCGCCAACCGGGTTCAACGGATAATCCTCCCGCGGCAAGTTTTCCATGTGAGGCGCGCCGATCAATTTGCCGTCGAGGGCGTAAGTCCAGCCGTGGTAGGGACACTGAATGCGTCCAGCAAACTTGCCTTCGGCAGCCGTGCAGATGCGCGTGCCGCGATGGCGACATACGTTATAAAACGCGTGCACCTGACCGCTGTTGTCGCGATTGATGATGATGCTTTCGTCAGCGATTTCCCGCAGAAAGAAGTCGCCTGGATTAGAAATCTGATCGGCGCGTCCGGCGCAGATCCAGCCCTGGCAGAAAAAACGTTCCAGTTCCTCCGCAAAGATTGCTGGGTCGGTGTAGTAGCGGGCCGGAAGTGTCTCACCGATGCTGTGGACGTGCGTTGCCATCCGAAATCCTCCCCCGACGGTGGGGCGACAGTATATGATACCGCCGAAGGCGCCCGCCTCTTTGCCCCGACTTGTGGAGGGGACGGAACGACATGTCCTCTTGCATCGGGAACTCACAACTCCCATTTGACTTCCCACCCTTCAGCGGGTGTATAAGTAGCCTCCTGCGCACCGCGTGGGCCCTGCGCAGCGGCTCCTGATCGCCCAGCCTTCCTAAACTTTCGAAGACCGGACCTTCACCAGTCCTGTTCCTCGAGTCTTTAGTTTTTGCCCACAACGGCCTGGTTCCGAGATTGCCTACGGCGTAACTGACGCCGCACGTCTGAGGTGAGACATGGACGAGCGCGAACTCGCCAATCACGTTCTGGAAATTGTCGATCAAACGGCTTATCGCGTTGCTGCGCGCCAGGTCATCGGCGTGCATCTGGCAGTCGGAGGCCGTCGCGGCTTCGATCTGGATCTTCTCCACACGGCCTTCAGCGATGTGGTGCGGGGCACGGTCGCTGACGGCGCGGAGCTTTTTGTGAAGGTTCTACCGGTTCGTCACCACTGTCCAAACTGCCGAACAAACTTCGAGGCCACGAAGGATGACTGCCCGTGTCCCGAATGCGGCCATCCTCACACCGAAATCATTGGCGGCGAGGAGCTGCGTGTGCTCAACCTGGATATCGATGACACTGCTGCCTGAATGAATTTTCGAACCAAAGGAGGTTCGTCAATGGCAACTGCCCGAATTCCCATTCCAATAAAACCTGAAGAAGATCTCAATTCGTTTCGTATCGCGATGCGCCAATTCGATACTGCGGCCGAGAAATGCGGCCTGGAGCCCGGTCTGCGCGAAGTGCTGCGCCGGCCACGGCGTTCGTTGTCGCTTTCGTTGCCGGTGAAGATGGACGATGGCACCATCCGTGTCTTCGATGGCTATCGTGTACAACACTCGAGCGCGCGCGGCCCCTGCAAAGGTGGAATCCGTTACCATCCCAATGTCACGTTTGACGAGGTGAAGGCGCTGGCCTCATGGATGACGTGGAAATGCGCGATCGTGAATATTCCTTTCGGCGGGGCAAAAGGCGGCATCGTTTGCGATCCGCGACAGCTCTCTAAAAATGAGCTGGAACACCTGACACGGCGCTACGCTTACGAAATCTCCCCGATTATCGGACCCGACAAGGACATCCCCGCACCCGATGTTTATACCGACGCACAGACTATGGCGTGGATCATGGACACCTACAGCATGACTCACGGCAGCAGCGCCCCGGGCGTGGTGACCGGCAAACCACTTTTCCTGGGCGGATCTTTTGGACGCAATGAGGCGACTGCCCGCGGTTGCCTGTTCGTGATTCGCTCCGCCTGCGAAGTCACAGGGATCAAGCTGAACCGGGCGACCGTGGCGATTCAAGGGTTCGGCAATGCGGGGAGTATTGCGGCGGAACTGCTGGCGCAGAATGGCGCCACCATTATTGCGGTGAGCGATTCGCGGGGTGGCATTCTCAACCGCGCGGGACTCAACGTTACCGCGCTGCTTGAACACAAGGCAAAGACTGGTTCGGTCGTCGGCCTGCCCAACTCAGACCCCATCTCAAGTGAGGACGTGCTCGAGCTGCAGTGCGACATCCTGGTTCCCGCGGCTCTGGAGAATCAAATCACTCTGGAAAATGTGGACCGCATTCAGGCGCGCATCGTGGCGGAAGCCGCCAATGGTCCGACGACTCCGGACGCGGATATTGTCTTGTATAAGCGCGGGGTGCTGGTGATTCCAGACATTCTGGCCAATGCCGGCGGAGTCACGGTGTCCTATTTTGAGTGGGTACAGGATCTGCAGGAGCTCTTCTGGGACGAGGATGACGTGAACCGCCGTCTGGAACGGGTGATGGTGAAGGCGTTCGCCGATGTTCACAGCGCGTCCAAGAAGTACGACGTGGATATGCGCACCGGCGCTTATGTGGTGGGCATAGAGCGAGTGGCAAATGCCACGCGCACGCGCGGCATTTGGCCGTAGAGATTCGATTCTGAGCATGGCGAACGCAGGGGCAGGACCCGCACGGGTCCTGCTCGTGCTTAGCATCCGGGGTCAAAATTTGGAGATGTGTATGAGCCGGATTCTCTCTGTAATAGCGATCATTCTGGTCACTGTGGGAGCCGCCGGTTTTGCTCAGAAACCTGCGAATGAAGCTGCGGAGCGAGCGGCCATTCAAGCTGTGCTGGACGCGCACGGCGCGGCATGGACTAAGGGAGACGCTAAAGCAGCGGCGGCAGTGATGACTGAAGATGCGGATTGGGTTTCGGGAGATGGTTCAACCAGTACGGGCCGAGCCGCGATCGAGAATGATCATCGCGAAGCCTTGAGCGGCTTCGCCAAAGGCAGTCGGCACACTCATCCGGGCACGCCCAAGATCCGCTTTGTTCGCTCCGACGTGGCGATCGTCGATGGAGACAGCTACATGGCCGGCTTGCACGATGAGAATGGCAAGGAAGTGCCGCCTCACGTTTCAAGTTATATGGCTGTGCTTGTGAAGGAACACGGCGGCTGGAAAGTAACTGCCTTCCGCTCACTTCCGCAGGTCAAACCGTAAACGGTAGCGCAATAAAGGGTGCACTGACCTTGGCCTGACAACCCTAAGTGCCGGGCAGGGTCAGCCTATGTCTGGCTGCAGTGGCTGGGACGGAGAATTTGCCGAGATTCCCACGCCGCCGCCCCCGAAAATACGGCCGCTTCTGCCGGTGACAAAATGCGCGGCGTCCAGGATGACTCCTCCGTAGTCGAAACGCAAGTTGGATGCCGCAAGGGGATGTTAGAAGACCATCACCAATCCGTTTGAATCCGCTTCCTTACTTTGCTACGGTACAAGCAACATGATCGACATTCATTGCCACATCCTGCCTGAAGTGGATGACGGGCCAAAATCCTGGGACGCAGCCCAGGAAATGTGCCGTATGGCGGTTACGGATGGCATCATGCACATCGTTGCCACGCCGCACGCGAACAACCGCTACCACTACGATCGTGATTATCTATCGGGCCTACTGGAGCATCTGCGCGGCCTGGTTGGCGATGCGCCCGAGCTCAGCCTGGGTTGCGATTTCCATCTTTCCTACGAGAACCTTCAGGACGTTCTCGCCTCGCCCGAGCGATACGTTATCGGCAACACAAATTATTTGCTGGTCGAACTCAGCAACTACAGCATTCCGGCGCAGATCTCGGACTGCTTCATCAAGCTGGGGGATCGGGGAATCACTGCCGTGCTCACCCATCCGGAGCGCAATCCGATCTTGCAGCAATCACCGCAGCGCGTGTTGGACTGGGTCGAGCAGGGATGCGCGATCCAGGTCACCGCCTCCGCGCTGACCGGGTCTTGGGGAGAGCGAACCCAGGGTGTCGCTAAATGGCTGCTGGAGCGCGATGCGATGCACATATTGGCCAGCGATGCGCACGACACAAAGCGTCGTGTGCCGGTGCTTTCCGCCGGGCGCGATGCCGCCGCCGAGATTTGCGGCATTGAGATAGCCCAGGCGCTAGTCGAGAAGAATCCGTTAGCCGTAATAAGTGGGCAGCCGCTTCCCTATTTCCCAAAACCAGTGATGAAGAGTTGAAGAGCTCTGGGCAAGAGCGAACGCCGGCAAAAAAGGTTCCGCGGACTAAATGCCCCAAGGGCTAAACGCTAAGTGCTTTGGGATTACTGGTGAGGATTCTTGCCGGGATCAGCCGGTCTGGAAGCGCTGGTGTTTACAGCTTGCGGGGCAGTAGTCATCGCGCTTTCGGGATTCAAGAGATGATCGTGACTGGGGCCAAGTCCCAGCTTGATGAGGGCGCGTGAATCCGGAACAGTCTTGTTCTGCCAGCCGTTCGCGGCCTGGTAGCGCCGCAGCGCGTTCTGGGTAGCGTCATTCCATTTGCCGGTGGGCTCACCGCTGAAGTAATGCTCGCGAATCAGGGCTTCCTGAATTTGCCGGGTACGCTCGGCATCGATTTTCTGCTGTCCGCGATGACGCCAGCCGCGAGCTGTCTTTCCTGATTTTTTGCTTTTGCGGGTGCTGCGCGGAGTAGCGGCACGCGAGCTCGTAGTCTTTTTCTTCGCTGGTGCGATGGTCTGCGCCAGTGCAATAGCGCACATCAGCAGTACGCCACCTAGCAATTTCCTCGAGAATGAACCCGCAACCTTCATCTTTTGCTTCCTAAGAAACCGGCACTGAGATGATCCCTGATTCGGGCTCTCAGTGCCAGTTCCGGTAGGTCAATGCCCTTACGGAAGAGTTCCGGCGATGAAGATGGTGCCATCCTGCCGACCAGCACCTCTGGGGCGCACCAGGAAGACAACATCCTGACCGCTCTTCAGAGAAGACTCGATGCGGGTGAAGTCGTCGGCACTGTTTACGGGTTGCTTGTTGATTTCAAGGACAACGTCGCCTCGGTTCAGTCCGATATCTTCGGCGAACGAACCGGGCCTTACGTCCTGCACGATCACGCCTTTCCCTGCGGGAACGTCGAGGCGATCGGCGATTTCTGGGGTCAGGGCGCGAACCGTTACCCCGAATTTGCTTTCTTTGGGTTTCTCCGCATCGCTATTTTCTTCGTCTTCGCCCAGGCGGGAAGCGAAGAGTTTGGCACGGTCGGCGATGGTGACGGTGGCATCCTGTTTCTTACCGCCGCGAATGAACGTCAGCTTGGCCTTGCTTCCGGGCTTGCGGTTGGCAATGTCGGCCACCAGGTCGTCGCCATTTTTGACTTCGCGGCCGTCTACAGCGGTGATGGTGTCACCCACTTTGAGGCCAGCCTGGTCAGCCGGGCTGCCAGCGACGACGTCTGCAATCGTCACTCCTGAGTTCACGCCGTAAACCCGAGCGATCGCGGGGACGGCCTGAGCATTAAACTGCACGCCAATCGATCCACGGGAAACGCGGTGTTCCGGCCCAATCAACTGGTTATAAACCTGCACCACTGTGTTGGACGGCAAGGCGAATCCGACGCCAGCGTAGGCATTTGTGTCGGTAAGAATGGCGGTGTTGATGCCGATGACCTGGCCTTCCATATTGACCAGTGGTCCACCAGAATTGCCGGGGTTAATGGCAGCGTCGGTCTGAATGAAGGATTGGAACTGGCGGCCGGGAACGATACTGCGACCTTTGTAGGAAACGATGCCCGCGGTCACCGTCGCATTCAGTCCGAAGGGACTGCCGATGGCCAAGACCCAGTCGCCCACTTGCATGCTCTCGGAATTACCTAGCTTGGCGGCGGGCAAAGGCTTATCCATCTCAATCTTGATCACTGCCAGATCTGTTTCCGTGTCAGTGCCAATCACCTTGGCATCATGCTGCACGGTGGGCGGATCATCTTGCAAGCGGACCCGCACCCGATCCGCCTTTTCGACTACGTGACGGTTGGTGACGATGTAACCCTTGGGATCAACGATCACTCCTGATCCGAGTGAGCGCTCACGAATCGCGCCACCATTACCACCGGGGCCACCCTGGCCGCCAAAGAAGCGGTCAAAGAAATCCTCGAATGGATTCTGATCGTCCGGGTTCGCCGGCTCGCCGGGTCGGGCACGCCGCCGGGTCGGGGCCTTGATCGTCGATTCCGTATTGATATTGACGACGCTGGGCTCCAATTGCTTGGAGATCTGTGAGAAGGCATTGGAAAGCTGTTGCGGCGCCGGCACGCTGAGCGGGGTGGCGTCGGAGGCTTTCTGGCCCTCCTTGCCCTTCACCCCATAGGAAATGACAGTGCCAATCAGGATGCCCACTGTTAATGTGGCCAAAATTGTCAGGGTGTAGGCGAAGCGATTCGCTTTCAAACGCACCCAGAAAGCGCTTGCGCGCTGATCCATAGCGACTTCCTCCGAGAAAAATGCAAACCTTGATTATACCTGTTCAGCAGTCAGCGGATGGAAACTGCAAACAGAAGAATTACTGTTATTAGACGCATCAAACCGGCAAAACGTTACCGGGTTCCAACCCCAGCCAGACCCGGCTTCGATTTTGTTTCAAACTCAGGAACGCCCGCCGGAACTCCGGCGTGGTCGGGGCTGGCAGGCAGGGACTCGACGCTGCCCTTTTCCTCGGAGGTCAAGACTCCCGTCAGGATTAACAATGCACCGAAGCCGGCGCGGGTCCCTAGCCGCTCTCCAAGAAATAGAAATGACGTCAGCCAGGCGAATACCGGCTCCAGAGAAAAAATCAACGCGGTATGCGTGGCAGGAGTGAACTGCTGCGCCCAAGCTTGCACGGAAAATGACAGCGCCAGACTGAGGAATCCGGTGATCAGAATTCCAGAAATAACGGTTGGCGACCATACGACGGCAGCTCTTTCCGCGATGGGGACGGTGATGATCATGAGCAGGGCGGCGGCACTGGTTTGAACGACTGCAATTTGGCGCCAGGAGTGTTTCTCGGTAGCGCGTCCCATGAAGATAATGTGGAAGGCAAATATCACAGCCGCGCCCAAACTAAGCACATCGCCACGATGAATGCTTTGCAGGTTAGGGGTTGAAGAGGATGGAACGGTGAGAAGGTATAGGCCTACAAATGCCAGGGCGATGCCCAGCGCGCTCCAACGGTTGATGGCGCGCTTCCAGATCGCAGCCCGGAGCACGAGGACGAGCATAACCGCAACCCCCGTAAGGAACGCTGACTATGAGGGCGTAATGAATTGAAGCCCGCTAGTCTGAAGTTCATTGCCCATCCACATGCAGGCGCCAATTAGCGTGCCATAGGCGATTGCCCCGACAGTGAGATGGCGAAGCTCCTTATGAAAAATCAGGGCAAGTGTCACAGCTGCGAGACTCATACGCACTGCGTTGAAAAATAGAGGAGTAACGTCCGCCAGAGCGTTCTTGATTACGACAAAAGTCGCGCCCCAAATGAGCGTGATCAGGACCAGGAAAATATGAGCTTTGAGGGAGCGGGACACCTGGGTAGGGTAGCAGAGGCAGAGCTTGCCAAGCGGGCGGCTTACCCTGAAAACGATTGGATTCTTACGCGATTTTAAACTAAGCTCTCGCCGTACACCTTAACGATGCAGGGGGTGGAGAAATGTCTTTTGCCCTGTACCTCATCGGCTATCTGATTCTCATCGCCGGACTGGCTTACGGTGCGCACCTGATGCACGTGCCCCAGCACTGGATCATTGTGGGTCTGGTGGTTCTTTTCGGCCTCGGCATCGCTACCGGCGCGGTCAGGACGCGACAGCGCGATCCCGCGGAAAAATAAGTTGCGAGCGACTTGCCAGTCGTCGCTTACTGCACGTTCAGGATGATGCTTTCCGGAATGGCTGGCCTGGACGGGGAGCTGAAAACGCTGCAGCCCCTACGAAGCTCACTTGGCTTCGTACACGCTCTTCCCCCCAACAATGGTGCGCAGAACTTTGGTCTCCAGAATTTTTGGCGGAGGTATGGCGGTGACGTCGCGATCGAGTACGACAACATCCGCCAGCATTCCGGGTGCGATCAGGCCCTTTTCTTTTTCGGCGAATTCTGCGAACGCGGCACCCGTGGTATAGGCCGCGATCGCCTGGTCAATGGTTAACTTTTCTTCCGGATAGTATTCAGCTTTGCCATTTTCGCTTTTGCGAGTAACGGCTGCGTACAAGCCGCGGAATGGGGTGACCGGCTCGACGGGATAATCTGTCCCGAAGGCGAGCGTGACACCGTGCTTCAGGAAATCTGCCCAAGCATAAGAGTGTTCCGCGCGGTTGGGTCCGAGTCGCGCCCTGGCCCAATTCATGTCGGTGAGCAAGTGATTGGGCTGCATGGATGCAATTACCTTTAATTGTTGAAAAAGTGCAATCTGCGCAGGGGTGGTGACCTGCGCGTGCTCAATGCGCAGGCGGTAGTCTTCGCCCGCGTTCGCTGCCTTCATTCTTTTCTCGCGCGCTTCTTTCTCAGCGCCGGCGAAGGCGTCCAGCGCCATCTGGACACCTCTATCGCCAATGGCGTGAAAGCCGATCTGGAAGCCCGCGAGCACGCGCTCCTGGGTCATCTCGTTCAGCTTGGCGGGATCGTACTGCGGCAAGCCCGAATTTTTGGGGTCGTCTGCATAGGGCTCGAGCAGCGCGGCGGTATGGGAGCCGAGCGAGCCATCCATGAAGCCCTTAAGCATGCCGGTATGCAGCATGTTGTCGGACTGAGGATGCTGCTTGCGCTTAGCCTCGAGTTCGTCGAGCGAAGCATCGAAGGGCAACCACTCGCTGATGCGCGCAGTCAGCTTGCCCTCGCGCTCGATCTCCTCATAAATCTGAAAGTCTTCCCAACTGGAGTTATCTTGTGCAGAGGTGATGCCCCATTGTGCGAGATCCTGAAGCGCAGTTTCGATTGACCGGCGCCGTTTGTCGTGAGTCGGCTTGGGAATCACGGATAAAACCGCACCCTTTGCAGTTTCGCGCAGAATGCCATCAGGCTGACCGCTTGCGTTACGATCAATTTGTCCACCTTTAGGATCGCGGCTCGCGATCGTGATGCTGGCCAGTTGCAGTGCCCGAGTATTGGCTACAGCGATGTGGCCATCCACGCGGTTGAGGAAGACGGGATGGTTGTTTGCAACTTCGTCGACATCCCAACGTGTGGGTGGAGTTTTTACCGGCCAGAGAGTTTCGTCCCAACCACCCCCCACGATCCATTCTCCGGGAGTTGCAGTTTCCACACGGGCACGGATGCGACTGCGAAATTCGTCCAGCGATTTGACGCCGAAGAGATTTACATTGAGCTTTTCAAATCCGGCGCTGGCCAAATGCAGGTGCGCATCGTTAAAGCCGGGCATAACGAAGTGTCCGCTGAGTTCGATGACTTCGGTCTGCGGGCCTTTCAGCTTCAGAATGTCGCCGTTCGAGCCGACGGCCTGAATGCGGTCGCCGCGAATGGCGATCGCCTCCGCCCGCTTGATCTCGTGGAAGGACGAAGTGCCTGCAACTCCGGTATAGACATTGCCGTGAAAGAGGATGACGTCCGCCCTCGGCGCTGGTGGCTCTTGAGCGTGGGCGCCTGACGATGAGCCGATCGGAATCATACTTGAGAGAAGCACGGACAAAGGCAAGCCAACCGTTTTCAGATTCATCCTGCAACTCCGGCGAGGGCAAGCAAGGTCAGCAAAATTCGCTTGAGTCCCAATTCGCGTCCGCTGCAATCGAACCATTCTTGAAGGGTGTGAGCGCCGCCACCCGAGCCGCCGCCACCGATGGCGATGGCTTCGTGGCCGAGCGATAGAGGAATGTTGGCGTCAGTGGAAGCGCGCTGCACCTGCGCGACGTTTCCGAGTTGCGCGTCCACCGCCCGAATTACATGCAGCATGCGGGCATTGGATTCGAGTTCCCCGGCGGGGCGATTGCCGATCACCACAAACTCGCAGGTCACTCCAAAGGGCCGGCGCGAAGACGATCTGGTTTCCGCGGCGCGGGTTTCGTCCTCGATGGCACGGTCGAGAGCAGCGCGCAGAGCTCGCTCAACACGTTCCATTTCCGATGTCGACGTGGAGCGGATATCCACTCGCATGCTCGCCGATTCAGGAATGGAGTTTACGGAGGTGCCGCCGCGGATTACTCCAATATTAAAGGTAGTCTTCGGCGTGGCGGGGACTTGAGTCTCAGCAAAGGCGTGGATGGCACGAGACAGCACAACGATGGGATTGGGGGTGCCGAAGTCGCTCCACGAGTGTCCGCCCGGACCGCGAACGATCACTTCGAAGCGGCGGCTGCCGAGGGCTTCCGCAACGATGGTGTCCGAGCCGGCTCCGTCGAGCACCAGGATATGGGCGATGGAATCCTTCCAGCGGGGAGCGGAAAAAATGTGGCGCATGCCGCGCAGGTCACCCTCCCCCTCTTCACCGACGTTGCCGATAAAAACCAAAGGCAAAGCATGGCGAATGCGGACGGCACGCAGTACCGCCGCAATCGCGAGCATCGCCGTGACACCCGCGCCGTTGTCGGAGACGCCGGGACCGTAGAGACGTGTTCCTTGCTGGCGGACATTGAGCGGGGTGCCGGCTGGAAAAACTGTATCGATGTGCGCGCTCAGGGCAACGTATCTGCGTCCAAAGCCGGGATGCACGCCGAATATGTTCCCCACATCATCGGTGTGGACGTCGTCCAGCCCCAGTTCCTGAAAGCGTTCCGCCAGCCATGCCCCTCGCGCGGCTTCCCCAAAGGGAGGCGCCGCTATGCGAGCCATTTCCAGTTGCCAGTGCGCGAGTTGCGGCTCTTGTCCGCGAAACCAGTTGTAGCCGGAGCGGATTTCGGGCGATGCGGCCAGACGAGCGATATCCTGCTGAACTTCAGGGAAGGCATCCGAAACTTCGCTTTGCGGGATCGGGGCCATGGGCTTAAGCGAGATTAATGGTCATATTACAACGTGATTGAGTGATGCAGGGTTAGCTTCAGCGGGACGGGTAATTACGGGAGGGCGGTAATAGTTACTTTGCTAATCGTTGGCAGTGCTGATGGGGTGCACGCAGTCCAGAATTTCCGCCTCGCTCAGAGTATGGTCAGAGGCTTTGGCCCGCTTATAAATACGCTCGACAACATCATCGCTAGCCGGGATGCCGCGCCGCTCCAGCCAGAAGAGCACGTTCGACTTGCCACTCAGGGGGCCGACGTCAATCACCTGCTCCAGGCCGAACAGATGGGATGGCACTCCGGAATAGACGGCATTCGCCAGTTCGACATCGTTCTTCTTGTACGCTTTAATCACCGCGGAGGCGTGTACGCCGGTTGCGGTGCGAAAGGCGTCCTCACCGATGACCGGGTAATTTGCGGGGATCGGCACTCCAGTGGCGCGCGAGACAACTTGGCAATAATCTTTCAATTTAGTGAGATCCTGGCCGGCCCACGGCGCAATACCCATCAACTTCAGGTTGACTAGCATCTGATCCATCTGCGTGTTGCCAACGCGTTCGCCTATTCCCAGTGCGCAGGCGTGAACACATGTGGCACCCGCCATGAGTGCTGCAATCGAGTTAGCTATCGCCAGTCCACGGTCGCAATGGCCGTGCCAGTCCACGCGAATCTTTTCACCGGAAGGCTTGACCACCTCGTCGATGATGAAGCGCACTAGGGCGAAAGCTCCCATAGGCGTCGCATGCCCCGCAGTATCGCAAATTACAATGGTGCGGGCGCCGCAATTAATCGCAGTAGCATAGAGTCGCTTCAGCGTCTCGGGGTCGCAGCGGGAAGTGTCCTCGGTGACGTAGATCACCTCAAGCCCGAGGGAGACCCCGTACTTAACAGCCTTGTCGGTGGTCTGCAGGAGAAAATCTTCGGTCCAGCTCTCGGTATGACGACGAATCGGGCTGGATCCGATAAAGGTGGAGGCTGCGATTTTGAGGCCGGTTTTCTGCACGATTTCCGCGATCGGACGAATGTCATTCTCGTGAGTGCGGGCGGCACAGTTGGCCTCGATCTTCATTTTGTTGCTGACGATTTCCTGCGCCAGCGCGCTCACATGTTGCACGGCGCGGAGGCCTGCTCCCGGCAGTCCCAGGTCGAGTGAGTTGATGCCGAGCGCCTCCATCAAGTGGAGAATTTCGATTTTTTCCGGAATGGATGGATCACGCACAGAGGGTGACTGCAAACCGTCGCGCAAGGTTTCATCGTTGAGGAGAACTGGTCCCAGCGGCCGCAGCGATGTTGGATAATTCTGGTTCCAGTCGTAGATAAGGTCAGAAGGTTTCAAATTCGACGTTTCAAGGTTTCAAAGTTTCAAGGTTTCACAAAACTAAAGCCAAAGCTAGCCGAGCGGTGCTCGGCTGGACAGCCGAGGGCGGCTGATCCAGCGCGTGCTCACTTCTTTGGGGGGAGCGTGAGTCCGAATACCGAAATTTGTCCTTCCCCGGCGACGTTCATACCGCTCACATCCTGCGGATTCGGCAGGTAGAGCGTTTTGCAATGTTCGCAGCGATAGACTTCCGCATTACGACCCCAGGCCTTCTCTACGTCACCACACGCCTGTTCGAGGACGTCGGTTACATAAAACCAGCGCTTCAGATGTCCGCCGCACTGCTTTCCCTTGGCGTCTTTTTCATTGCAGGCGCGTTGCCCTGGCTTCTTAATTTTTACTTTGTGATGAGGAAGCTGGGGAGGAGTCTGGGCTCCGGAGGTCGCGGTTTCACTTATGGCCAAAGGATTTATCCTCGTTCACGCGGCGCTGGCCGCTGGATATAAGGCTCAAAACAGGTTCATTTTACTCGAAGCGGGCCCCCGGAAAGCGAGTATCCTGTCGCAGGGCAGTTACACGCCATGGCGCAGTTGGGAACAAATCAAAGCTAACCGGCGTATGACTACATGAATGGAGATGTGTTTATGAACGGCATTGTGATTCGGCCACGACACATGATAATTGCCCTGGCTGCTGCGCCGTTTCTGGCATTTGGAGCCTATATGGCGTGGCTCGTGGTTCCGATTGTCGTACGCGAGGTGGTGCCTGAAGTGGTGCGAGCAGTGCAGGGCATCTGAAACTGGCCACTTCAATTAGTCGAATTCTTTATTCGGCTTGGCCTGCTCGGGTCCGACACAGCCCACCGCCACATTGGCGACGAAGTAACTTTCCCCTCGAATTGGCGCGCCGGCCAGCCGACGAAGCATAGCAATCTGACCGACGTGAGTGAGCGCGTCCGCAATCGGTCCTTGGAAAAGTTTCTCGGGCGGGGCGTGCAGGGGCTCTGCCGAAGCCAAACAATCGTCGAAGGATTTTAGCGCAGCGAAAAACCGGTCGACCTCCTGGTTCCAGGGTAGAGGCACGGAATCCCGCCACGTCTGTTTCCCTTTCGCAATCGACAAACCCCAATCAAAAAGGTCTCCAATGTGCGCGAGAATCTGAACGGGCGTTCGCACATTGTCTCCTGCGCGGAACTCGGCAAATCCGTCCGGGGCATTGCGGACCGCCTTGCCACCGCGATACGCCAGTGTAGCTAGCGTGTGACGCAACAGTTCACGGTTTGCATCCGAGGATGACGAAATCATAAGCGCCTACTCCGGACTCTGGACATGCTTCTGATTAAAGACGCCCTTTGCGGCGAAGCACGCCCGCTGAGCGCAGCGCTCCGCGCAAGCGGCCGCTCAGTCCACGGGCAAACATCAGATCGAGAAAACCTTCCATCTGCCGGGTGAACAACTCGCCATACCGGTACCACCAAACTTTTTTTAGACCGGGTAGCCGATCGGAATCCAGGTATTTTATGCGAACCATTTCTTCCAGTCCGAGCCGACCGTGAGTACGGCCGATGCCGCTTGACTTCACTCCTCCGTGCGGCGCCTCGCTGATGCCAAAGCACGAGATTGCGTCGTTGACCATTACCGTGCCGGCGCTGATGCGTCTGCCCAGGGCTTCGCCACGAGCTTTGTCTCGTGTCCACACACTGGCTGCAAGTCCGAACTCTGAGTCATTGGCGAGACGAATGGCTTCCTCGTCGTTTTCAAACGACATGACGGGCAGTACGGGTCCGAATGTCTCTTCGCGCATAATACGCATTTCATGGGTCACGCCAGCGAGCACGGTTGGCGCGTAGAAATTTGCGCCCACCTTCGGCAAGCGCGAGCCACCCGTCAAAACGCGAGCGCCGCGGGCACGCGCATCTTCTACATGAGATTCCACAATCTGCACTTGCCGTTCATGGATTAAGGGACCGAGGTCAATTTCCGGATCGAGTCCGTTGCCCAGGCGAAGGCGCTTTGTCTTAGCGACACACGCTTCTATGAAACCATCATAAAGAGTACGGTCCACGTAGCAGCGCTCGACCGACAAACAGGCCTGGCCAGCATTCATGAACGCGCCCCAGACGGCGGCGCTTGAGGCAACGTCTACGTCCGCGTCATCGAGCACCAGCATGGGATCTTTTCCGCCCAACTCAAGCACAACCGGCAATAATCTCGCTGCCGCAACCTGGGCCACACGCTTGCCGGTCGCTACGCTGCCGGTGAAAACCAGCTTATCAATCTGAGAGCTGATTAAAGCCGCGCCGGTGGTGCTGTCGCCTACCACAACTTGAAAGAGGTCCTTCGGTACGCCCGCAACGTGCAGCAATGCTTCGAGCTCCAGCGCTACCAGGGAAGTAAGTTCGGACGGCTTCACGACAACCGCGTTTCCTGTAATCAGCGCCGCCAGGGCTTCTACCGCCGGAATGGAGAATGGGTAATTCCAGGGCGAGATGATTCCGATCACGCCGTAAGGCTCACGCAATATGCGACCCGCCTTGGCCTTCATCACAAGGTTGCGATGCGGCACCTGCTCTTCGCGCAGGAAGCCGTAGGCATTCTCGATGCAAAAGCGAGCAGCGTCGAGGACGACGAGAACTTCCGTTAGTAGGGCTTCCACGCGAGGCTTGCCCGCTTCGCGAGTGATCAGGCAGGCGACATCGGATTTCTTCTGGTGGAGTAGCGTCTGAAATTCACGCAGAATGGCGATGCGCTTCTTAACCCCTAGTTCGTTCCATTGCGGCTGCGCCACTCGTGCCCGAGAAACCGCGGCCCGAACCTTGGATTCACTAGCAGACTCGAACTCACGCAAGACCTCGCCCGTGGCGGGATTAACTGAGACAACCTTCCGCGTGACGATCTGGACATCGGTGGCCATGCGCGTCGTCACAGTCTAGATCAAGTTGCTGCGAGACGAAATGATTTAACTTAGCCTGCGGAAAGAGCTTGCGACAAGGGGTTCACGCCGCACTTGCATCAATACTCGACTCCGACGAGATACAACCCGCTCGCCGCTGCCGTGGCTCCAGCCGCGGAACGGGCCCGCGCTTCGAGGATGTGTCTGATCTCTTCGGCATGCAATGTTCCTTTGCCCACCAGGACAAATGTCCCTATAAGGTTGCGCACCATGTGGTGAAGAAAGCCGCTGCCGCGAATCGTGTACAGCAGTTCCTCTCCCGCCCGCTCCCAGCTAGAGGCAAACACGCGGCGCACATTTGAATGTTCTTCTCCGTCGCTGCCCTTCTCCGGATCGACCGCGGCAAAGGACGTGAAATCATGCTCGCCGACCACAAACTCTGCCGCCCGCCGCATCGTCCCTTCGTCGAGAAGATAGGGATAGTGCCAGACATAGCGGGATAGGAATGGCGGACAAATTGGGCCGCGGTACATGCGGTAGCGGTAGGTCTTAGCCTGCGCTGACTTGCGCGCGTGAAATTCAGCCGGCACCTCCGCCGCCTCCAGGACCCGGATAGCAGCGGGAAGAATATCGTTCAGCGCCTTCAGAAAATTTTCAGTGGGAACCGGCGAAGCGGTAGTGAAGGTTGCCACCTGGGCTAGCGCGTGCACTCCGGCATCGGTGCGACCCGAACCTTGCGGCAAGACGTTTTCGCCGGTCAGCCGTCCAATAGCCGAGGCCAGTGTGCCTTGGATGGTGGCTGCTCCCGGCTGGACCTGCCATCCCGAGAACTCGGAACCGTCATAGGCCAGCACCAGTTTCAGATTGCGCATGAATATTCCTTCCGAGTCCTACGAACACCGGCGATCATCTAAGCTGTTTACAAAATTTTACAGGGGGTTGGCCAGTTTCAGCGGGTAGAAGCGGCCAAAGGGCTCGGATCGTCAGCTATACTATTTTACTTCTCGGAAACGGAGCGCCCGGTTGAAGGACGCGAGGTGTTGGCGCCCCGGAGATGCGTTTTCTCTGCGGCGCGGCACGCCAAGGAACCTTCGTCGCACGTTTTACGTATCAGAAATGCCATTCGGAGAGCTTTCCACTGGCCGCTTACTATACGGCCCCATACATACGGAGATGAGCGAATGCAATTGCCTTGTTTGATTTCTGCCCGGCAGATCGCCGCTGTCATACTGGCGGGTACACTTACGACCAGCGGCTGGGCGCAACAACAGTCACAGTCCGCAGTTCCGGCAAAGCCTGAGGCGCCTCAGCCGCAGCAGTTCCGGCTGAAGGACTATTCCAAGCCGCGCTCCCATTTTCCCAATCCCCTTGGCCCCTATTTGCCGCGTAACGTGTCGCCGCCCAATCTGGCGAACACACCCCGCATTGAGCAGTTAATGCAGAACGGCAAGCTCATGCTCTCGATGGACGACGCAATAGCGCTCGCCATGGAGAATAACCTGGATATCGCCATCGCGCGCTACAACCTGAACATTGCCGACACGGACATTCTGCTGGCCAACGCCGGCCAGGCTACGCGCGGCGTCAATACCGGCGTAGTGCAAGGAACTCCAGGTGGAGGCGTCGGCGGCATCGGCGGTACGTCCACATCCGGCTCTCAGGGCGGCGGAGCGGGTGGAACTACGACGGGCGCAGGAGGTGCCGGCACGGGCAGTTCAGGGTTGGTGACCTCCACTTTAGGTGTCGGTTCGTCGATTCCTTCGTTCGATCCAATCCTGACTGGCACGTTGCAAGTCGATCACGCCAACTCTCCCACCGCAAGCGCATTCGCAGGCGTGCCGGTGATACAGCAGAACACGGGAACGGCTAACTTCTTTTATCAGCAGGGATTTCATTGGGGCACGAACCTGACGGTTGGATTGAACAACGACCGCATCACGACTAATCAACCGTTCACCACTCTGAGCCCAACGCTCAACTCCAATTTCCGCTTTACGCTTACCCAGCCATTGCTGCAAGGCTTTGGCTTGTTGCCAACTACACGTTTCATTCGCATCGCGAAGAACAATCGTGAAATTTCCGACGTTGCCTTCCGGTTACAGGTGATTACTACGGTGAACCAGGTGGAGAACATCTACTGGGACTTGGTGAACGCTTACGAAAATGTCAAAGTACAACAAGAATCGCTGGCCTTGGCCCAGAAGACGCTGGCCGACAATAAAAAGCAGGTACAGATCGGCACCCTGGCGCCAATCGAAGTCGTGCGCGCACAGAGCGTTGTGGCGACAGATCAGCAGACTCTGATCGTGGCTCAGACCAATCTTCAACTTCAGCAACTGCTGATAAAAAACGCGTTAAGCCGCACCCTGGTTGACCCGGTGCTGGCGGTGGCGGAAGTGATTCCCACCTCGGCGATGCAAATCCCGGCCAATGAATCAGTGGTACCCACAGAAGAATTGATAAATGACGCCCTGAGCCATCGCGCCGAGCTGGCCGAGTCCCGCATCGACCTTACAAACCGGGATCTGAACAACAAGTCCGCGAAGAATGCTCTGCTCCCCTCTTTGGGACTTTTCGCCTACTACGGCGGCACCGGGCTGGGCGGTAGTTTTAATCCGAATGCGCGAGTGTGCAATCCACCTGCGGTGACAACATTCTGCACCGAGCCCAGCGCGGTTCCTCCAAGCAAGAGTGTCGGCAATACGTTGGGTCAAATGTTTGATTCGACTGCTCCCGATAAAGGAGTGGGCCTGAGCCTGACGATTCCGCTACGCAACCGGGCCGCCCAGGCAAACCAGGTGCGCGCCGAACTGGAATACCGGCAGTCCCAGATGCGGCTGCAGCAACTCGAGAACCAGGTGCGCATCGAAGTTCGGAATGCGCAGTTCGCGGTGCAACAGAACCGCGCCAGCGTGGCAGCGGGCCAGGCAGCCGTTGAGCTGGCACGTCAATCGCTGGATGCCGAGCAGAAGAAATATGCCCTGGGTGCGTCCACGACAACCCTGGTGCTGCAGGCGCAACGGGATCTGGCGCAAGCCGAATCCAATCTCGTATCGGCCACCTCCACTTACGAAAAGTCGCGGGTTGAATTGGATAGAACCACCGGTCTGACCCTCGACCACAACGGAATTCTGGTAGCCGATGCGGAACGCGGACAGGTGACGAAGATGCCGGCGGTGCCGTACGTGGCGCCACGGCAGGAGGTTCAGCCGGGAGTGAATCCGAACCAGCAGCCGGGGCAGCCTCCGCAAACGCAGCAGCCTCAGACTCAGACTCCACAGCCCATGCAGCAGCCGTCGGCGGAACCCCCGCAGCAGCAGGCACCACCGCCAGAGCCGCAGATGTCACAACCGCAGACTCAGGACCAACCCAAGCAGTAGTGTTTGGGTGGAATCCGGTTTCAGGGCACGAGGTTGATCTCGTGCCCTTTTTAATTGTGGACCTCGGGCATTGCGGGCACGAGAAGGACAATCCTCGAGTCGATCCTGCCGTATCCGGCACGCCATTCCTGTCGTCGCGCATACGGTTTATCCTCTTCGCGTGACGATCTCGGTTGTCATCATTACCTTCAATGAGGAAGCGAATATCGGGCGCACGCTTGAAAGCGTGATGCCGTTGGTGCGCGATGGCAGGGGAGAGATCATCGTCGTGGACTCAGGCTCAACCGACCGAACGGTGAAGATTGCAAACTCTTTTGGCGCAAAGGTTTTTGTCGAGGCGTGGAAAGGTTACGCGGCGCAGAAGAATTCGGCGATAGATAAGGCAAGTGGGGATTGGGTGCTAAGTTTGGATGCGGATGAGGAGGTGGAGACGGAGCTAATTAACGAAATTGGAGAACACGCTTTGATTCGTTCGGCGAATCCGGACATTCGCTCCCGGGAATGGTGTCTGACGATGGAAAATGCGCAGCGCGGCTTTGACACGAGATTGCAAAATCTGAAAGGAAAACCAGCCGGCTACTGGATTCCTCGGAAGAATTTTTTCCTAGGGCGATGGATGAAGCACGGAGGTTTCTGGCCCGATCCTAAACTGCGGCTCTTCCGGAGAGGTTACGGCCGTTTTAAGGAACGTGCTGTACATGAGACGGTGAAGGTGGAAGGACCCACTGCAAAATTCAAACACGCGCTGATCCACCATTCCTATCCATCTCTCGCCGACTACATCGGCCATATGAACCGCTACTCTTCCTTAGGTGCGGAGATGGCAGGGGCACAAGGACATCGCGGGTTTAGCGTCGTCAACATCGTTCTGCGGCCGGTCGCCACATTTGCTAACAACTATTTTTTTCGTTTCGGATTCCTCGATGGGCACGAAGGACTGCTGTTGCATCTCTATCATGCGGCATACGTCTCATGGAAGTACGCAAAAGCGTGGGAACTGGCGAAAGCAGATTCCTCGCGGACTGAAGTTCGCTCGGAATGACGCTGGGTATGGGCAGGGACAATTTCCGTACTGCTGACCATTGTTTCGATGACACCACGGCTGTATGCGCTATCCCGCTCGAATGCCATCTGGCACCGGGCTTTCCGGAACAGCTAACACCGGTTGCAGAGCGTCGCCATACCCGATGTCGAAGAGCATTCCTTCCGACACAATTCCTCGCATCTTACGCGGTTCGAGATTGACTACGAACAGCGCCTGCCTGCTTTCGATCTCCCGCGGATTGGCACGCTCGTGTTTCATCCCGGCAACGATAGTTCGTTCGTGGTCGCCAAAGCTGACGCGAAGTTGGACGAGATTGTCGGAATTTGGAACATCGGCCACAGAAAGAATCGTGCCGACACGGATGGCGATTTGATTCAAGATCTCCGGGGTTATCGCGGATTTAATGGGGGCGGGCGTCATGCACAGCATTGTAGGACAAGTACCCAAGGGCAGATTCCTTGTGGGGGAAAGTCGCACGGGCGAGGACGCCCGCGCCTACCTTCGCACTTCTCTTGCAGGGTCGCTGTCCCTCCTCTATCATCAAAGCGGAGAAGCAGTGCGTACCCATGGGCGATAAGAAGCCGCCATCCAAGCCGTCTGTGGCCGAATCCCCTATTGCTGACGTCTTTGAAGGACGTCATCCCTCTCCGGCGGAAAAAGAATGGGCCGAGAAAACTCTCGCCCCCACTCTGGAGAAAGCTCCCGAAAAACCAATTGGCGCGCCTACTGGCGTGAATGTTGATGAGCACGGACATGCCCGGTTTACCACCGTCTCTGGAGTTCCAGTGCGGCGGCTCTATACCGAAGGCGATTTGCCCGCGGATTGGAATTACGACCAGTATCTCGGATATCCCGGTCAACCGCCCTATACGCGGGGTATTCACACTACCGGTTATCGCGGCAAGCTTTTCACCATGCGGCAATTTTCCGGGTTCGCCTCTCCGGAAGAAACCAACCAGCGCTACAAATACTTGCTCGAACATGGCGGGAGCGGACTTTCAGTAGCTTTCGATTTGCCAACGTTGATGGGTTATGACTCGGATCATCCGGCGAGCGAAGGCGAAGTTGGCAAATGTGGCGTGGCCATCGATTCGCTGGAGGACATGGAAATCCTCTTCAGCGGCATTAACCTCGAGAAAACGACAGTATCCATGACCATCAACTCGCCGGCTTCGGTGCTGTGGGCCATGTACCTGGTGGTCGCGGAAAAGCAGGGCGCGGACTGGAAGAAGATTTCCGGCACACTTCAGAACGACATTTTGAAGGAATACATTGCGCAGAAGGAATACATCTACCCGCCTGCGCCTTCGATGCGGTTGGTGGTCGACACATTCGAGTTTGGCTCGAAGTTCACGCCCCGCTTCAACACCATTTCGATCAGCGGATACCACATCCGCGAGGCCGGCTCGACTGCGTTACAGGAATTAGCGTTCACCCTCTACGACGGAGTGGAGTACGTTGAATGGGCACGACGGCGCGCGCTCGACGTGGATGACTTCGGTCCGCGGCTCAGCTTCTTCTTCAATGCGCACAATGATTTTTTTGAAGAAATTGCCAAGTACCGGGCGGCTCGCAAGATTTGGTACCAGGTGATGAAAGAGCGTTTCGGAGCCAGGAACCAGCGCACTCGTGTGCTGCGATTCCATACGCAAACGGCAGGTGTATCGCTGCCCGCGCAGCAGCCGATGAACAACATTGCGAGGGTGGCCCTCCAGGCCCTGGCCGCCGTGCTGGGGGGCACGCAGTCGCTGCATACCGACGCCTACGATGAAGCCTTGGCCCTGCCGACCGAAGAAGCTGCACGCATCGCGCTGCGCACCCAGCAGATCATTGCGTATGAGTCCGGGGTCACACAAACAGTCGACCCGCTGGGTGGATCGTACTTTCTGGAAAACTTAACCCTGCAAATGGAGAAGGGCGCTTTCGACTATTTCGGCAAGCTCGACGCCATGGGTGGCATGGTGAAGGCCATTGAGCGCGGCTATCCTCAGAAAGAGATTGCTGAGGCGTCTTACCAATACCAGCGCGCAGTCGAAGCCAGAGAGAAAGTCATCGTCGGGGTAAATGAATTCGTCATCGAGGAAGAAACGCCCCACACTCTTTACATTGACGAAAGTGTCGCCAGACATCAGTCGGCAAAGCTGAAGATTTTGCGGGAACGACGTTCGAATGATGAAGTGCGGCGACGACTAGACGCGCTGAAAAAGGCGGCGGCTAAAGATCCCAAGTCGCCTGCCAACGGTGCCGTCTCCGACGCGAACACGATGCCCTACATCGTGGACGCGGTGCGCGCTTACGCCACCGTGGGTGAGATCTGCGAAGCGCTGCGCGAAGTCTACGGGACGTACACGGAAGCGAGCATCACGTAGCCGCAGACCGCGACGCGCCAGTCAGATCAATGCCTTTGAGGTCACAAATTGTGACCTCAAAACGGCATACTGAGGTATTCGTTGCCTCCGATGTCAAAACGCCAATCAAGACTCACAGTGAGCGTGGAATCGCGGATTTTAGTCCTTCGCCATCATAAGGTCATCCTCGATACGGACCTCGCTGAACTTTATGGTGTTCCTGTAAGACATCTGAATCAACAGGTCAAACGCAACGTCGAGCGGTTCCCCTCCGACTTCACGTTTCAACTCACGGCCAAAGAGGATACCGCTTTGAGATCACAATTTGTGATCTCAAAAAAAGGCCGCGGTGGGCGCCGTTATTCCCCCTATGCCTTTACCGAACACGGCGCGATCATGGCGGCTACTGTTCTCAACTCCAAGCGAGCCATTCAGATGAGTGTTTTTGTGGTTCGCGCCTTCGTGAGGTTGCGCGAGATGTTGTCCGCCAACCGGCAGCTCGCGGCCAAAATAGAGGAGTTGGACCATCGTCTGGGAACTCATGACGACGCGATTCAGGAACTCATGGACGCAATTAAAGAGCTCATGATTCCTGAAGAAAAATCGCGACATAAAATCGGCTTCCAGCTTCCTTCGGCGAAACGAGAGCCGTGACCGCTGCCGAGCGCCAGAGGAATGGGTCTGCGCTCTTTTCTGATTTCTGCTAGACTGCTCCGGCCTTGCCCCTAGCGACTCGAAGACGCTTCCTCGCACAGTGCGCTACGACGGCCGCCGGGACGTGGCTCGGGCCCAACCTGGTCGCGGCCGCGTCTGACTCCGGCCCCAGCCTGCATTTCCCTTCGCAGCCTCGCGAGCGGATTGCTATCGCGTCCTATCCCTTCCGGGAATTCGTCGCGGGTCACGATCACAAAGCGGGCAACCCAACGATCACACTCGAGAACTTTGCGGCGCACGTCATTGAGAAATTCAAGGTCAACAAGATCGAGCCGTGGACAGGACACTTTCCTTCAACCGATGCGAAGTATCTGAAGCAGTTTCGTACCGCTGTTGAAAAAGCAGGCGGCGCGGTGGTGAACATCGCCGTCGATGGCGAGCACAGTCCCTATGCGACGGATCGCGCTGAGCGTGACAAGGCCGTCGCCTTCAGCAGGCAATGGGTAGACGCAGCCGTGGCCATCGGTTCGCCCTGCATTCGCACCAATCTTCCAGCAGCAAAAGACTCCAAGCCAAAAGTGGAACGTACGGCCGACAGCTTGTCGCGCGTGGTGGAGTACGCTGCCGCAAAAAAGATCGTCGTCAATCTGGAGAATGACAATCCCCTGAGCGAAGATCCATTCTTCCTGGTCAAAGTCATCGAGAAGGTGAACAGCCCATGGTTGCATGCACTCCCGGATTTTGCGAACACGCTGGCAAGGTACGACGAGAAGCACGCTTACGAAGGCATCGACGCAATGTTCGCGCACGCCTATTGCATCTCACACGTGAAAGACGGCGAACCCGACGAAAAAGGAAAGCTCGTTCACGTAGACATGGCCAAGACCTTCGGTTTCCTGAAGCAGCACGGCTACAAAGGCTACCTCTCGATGGAGTTTGACCAACCAGGCGATCCTTATCGCGGGACAGCAGCGTTGATCGAGACGACGGTCAAGTATCTCTCGTAGCCTCTATCGGCTGCGGTTCCGGCCGAGGCCTTCTCAGACATATTCTGAACATTTTCTCTGCGTCTTTTGCCGCCACCCGCGAATCAATTATTTCGCATGCGTAAAGCCATTAACCATCTGAAACATTCCGACCCTGTCTTGTCCGCCATCATTGAACGGGTTGGGGCCTGCCGCATGGAGTATGGCGAGCCAGCGTTCAGCAGTCTGGCTGAGGCAATCATTTATCAGCAGCTCAACGGCAAAGCTGCGGTCACCATTTTCAATCGATTTGCCGACTTGGCGGGACGGCCGCTGACGCCGCAAGGAATTCTGAAGCTTTCTGTGGAACAGATGCGCGGAGCCGGGCTCTCCAAACAAAAGCTTTCCTATTTGCGTGACCTCGCGGCAAAAACACAGTCGGGCGAGCTGGATTTTGCGAAGCTGCCCGACCTTTCTGACGACGAAGCCATCGAGCACTTGACACAGGTGAAAGGCATTGGCGTCTGGACGGCGCATATGTTCCTGATGTTTGCTTTGCGGCGTCCCAATGTGCTGCCTACCGGCGACTTTGGGGTTCGCATGGCGATCAAGAAGCATTACCGGAAGCGCAAGTTGCCGAAGCCGGAGCAGATGGAGAAGATCGCCAAGTGCTGGGAGCCGTATCGTAGCGTGGCTTGCTGGTATTTGTGGAAGAGCCTGGATGTGAAGACGATGTAGAGAGTGCAGATTTCAGAAGTCACAAGACAGAATCAGCTTCGGATGTATTGCTGATCGCTTCTCCCTGCTGGTTTTTGGGGCCGCTGTGCGCCCCTCTGACCTCTGTGGTTAAATGAAGTGAATGCCTGAGCAGAAAATTCGCGTACTGGTTGCCAAGCCAGGGTTGGATGGGCACGACCGCGGGGCCAAGGTGATTGCTCGGGCATTGCGTGACGCCGGCATGGAAGTCATCTATACCGGCCTGCGCCAAACGCCCGAGATGATCGTGAACGCCGCGCTTCAGGAAGACGTGAATGTGATCGGCCTGTCCATTCTTTCCGGCGCGCACAATGCCATCGTCCCCCGCCTGATGGATCTGCTGAAACAGAACAAGATTGATGACGTGCTGGTGTTGGTCGGCGGCATTATTCCCAACCAGGATATGGAAGCTCTGAAGAAAATCGGGGTGGCCGCCATTTTCCAGCCGGGCACAGCCATGGATGACATCGTCAAATTTATTCGCACGAATGTGAAACCGCGTGGCGTGCCTGCGGGCTGATGGCTGAAATCAGCAGCTCCCGTCTGCGTGACATTCTTGCCCACACCATTGGTCCGACTCCTTGGTATTGGAAAACTTTTCCCGCCCTGAATTCCGCCGCCGGACAGCGTTTTGTCTGGACTCACCATGGCGACCAAGGCCCCCTCGGTTACCTGGTTTCGCTCGCGCTGGAGCAAGAGCCCGACAAGCCTCGGTTGGCGTTGAACTCCTATTGCCGTCCATTCCTGGTGCCGCCATCGTACTTAGGCATCTGGTGCCCGGAAGGACGAAGCCTCCGCTTGACATGCTTTGATCCAGACCAGCTTAAAGCTTTCGATGTTGCCGAGCTTGCAGGTTGGTTCAAACGATCGGCTGATCACATTTACGTTCACACTGCCCCGATTGCCGATTTTCAGGTGCCGCTCTCACTGCGGCCAGGCACACACAAGATCGAAGTTCCAGCCGAGCTAGCCACAGTTGACGAGTTGATCATCCCCACCAGCTACGCTGCTAAAGCTGCCGACGATCCTGCGTTTGCTCTGTTTATCTTCTATCCGCAGGCCGGCCTGGTGGAGGTTCTGCCGCAACCGTGGGTCACGGCTAGCCAGTATGAGATCGGACGCCAATGGATTACGCGTGCAGCGCGCGATCCGGAATCCCACCGCATATTGGGCGAGTGTTTCGGGGTGGGGCAGCTTTCTGCTGGAAGAGGATGGATGCCGGTTGCAGCGCTGGCTCGAAAAGAGTAATCCTTAATCCGAACTTACGGGGCGAGTCTCAGTGTGATGCCTATTGCAGTGGGTATCCTGCCTCGCCAGAGGCATACGGCCATCCAGTTTTAGTACTTTCATACTTGGCTTGACGTCCTTAAGATCTGTCAAAGCAATCGCGCCCGGAAAAATCGTCAAGGCTTCCTTCTGCATTCCGACAGAAGGAAGGGTGAGGGGTTCGGCCTGGGCTTCTCCACGGAGCACCTGGGAACTCCAGTACTGCTTGTATTCGCTCTCGGACATCCCCAACAGCTTCAACAGGACGAGCCGCTCATGAGTTCCCGGCGCCCGTACCACCAGCTTCACGACTATACCACCCGCCCAGTAACGCTTTTCTCCGCTAAAGACTTTTCGCAGTTGTGCCATGGTAATCATACTCACCGAATTACTTTCATTGACAACCACGGCCACGTCGATGTTCTGGGCGACACAGGGAGAAACCCCGGGCACGGCTAATAGCCAGCTCAGCAACAGGAATGTCACCCATTTCTTTCTCATAAGATACTCAGAAGGCGAATGCCAATTGCAGTTGCAGGCCGTCCAGATCGGGCAGGCCTTTGCGAAGTGTGTGGTCCAGTTGCGCCTTGAAGGCAATGCTCTCGTTAAAGTCGTACCGTGCACCAAAGATGGGCCCTGACGCAGGAGAACATCCTCAAAGATGCTGTGTGGGTTCGCATTTACGTATTGATAGCGAAAAAAGGGACTAATGCTACCGAAGCGTTTGGAGAACTGAGAATAGAATGCGGGCATGTTAAAGACAGTCCGGCTTTCTTCCAAAGAGTGACGAATGAGGAATCCTTCATTCAGAAACTCAATTCCATGCCGAACGTAGACCACGTGGGCGTTCACGATCGCCTGACCAAACCTGATATGTGGTGCTAATACCGGAGCGCTGATTTTGTCGTGATAGTAGGACCCGCCCACTTGTAGTCCGGCAATACCGTCAGGACGAAGGAACAGACCCAAGCTGATGTGATTGCCACGGTTCTCATCATTCACCAGGTCCGAACCATTGATTTCGGGGCGGATGGTATCGCTGGAGCCATACTCAACCAGGTAATTCAATCCGAGGGCGCCCGAGGGGATGAGACCGCTAGCGGAAGCACCTACCGCGTGAGTGGGCAACAGCCCACCGTCGACAGCAAACTCCATGACCACGGGCCGGTCCGCTGTCATATGCTGCCATTTTCCACTTTCGAAGGCTCGGTTGTAGTAACCGACGGCGGTATGATACCGGCCAAGCATCAGACTGAAGTGGTTACCATGATCGTATTTCAAGAACACCCGCCCCAGGTCCACATCAAAAGTCTGTGCATCGCCTTCGCCCAACGCGATTTCAGCGAGGATACCGGTTCTTTCGTTGATTCTGGACGTAAGCTGCAGATCAAAGTCGCCGGTATAAAAGCTGCCTGCCGAACCGCCCTCGAACCCGAAAGTGCCTAGTTCGGGCGCTCTTTGGTTAAACACCTTGTAATTGAATTCTGCGAAGCCACGCCACTGGATGCCATGCAAATCATGCATGGCCGGGAAAGCAGTAGGAGTCTGCGCTGTGCTCACCGCCTCCTCAATGGGCTGTGGCGGGACGGGCTCAGCAGGAGGGGCCTCCGGCGATGCCACTGGCGGAGACCTCTGCTTAGCCCGCAAGGCTTTCACACTCTCTTGCAGCTCCTTAACCTGCTCCACCAGCAGACGAATGGTCGCCTGATCACTGGAGCCAACTGTTTGCGACGCACACATCCCGGACAGCAAACAGAGCGTAATGACTATCTTGCGGATGTAGGACATGCTCGTCCTTCCTTAATTTCGGTCGGCTCAACGCGATGCGAGGAATCACTCATTGATCTTCGGCACTGCGGCTGCAAACATCGGGTTACGGA
This sequence comes from Acidobacteriota bacterium, assembly GCA_003225075.1. Taxonomy (GTDB): domain Bacteria; phylum Acidobacteriota; class Terriglobia; order Terriglobales; family Acidobacteriaceae; genus Gp1-AA124. Next base: position 39,127 of record QIAP01000043.1, read on the forward strand.
AGTACGTAGCTGGCGGAGATGGTATTTTCGTAAGTACGCCCTTTGGAGCAAGCCTTGGCATCGTCCTTCTTCTTCACTGTGCACGCAGAAGAACCTATTCGCGTCCTGCGTTTGCAATCGCCGGATGGCACCAACCGCCTGACCTCCGCGTGCGTGCTGGCGCTGACCGAAGCGGTTGGCAAATTGGCCGGTGACGCGCGATCACTCGTCATCACTGGAAATCAGAAATTCTTTTCTGCCGGAGCTGACCTCGCCGAAATTGCCAGCCTCAGCGGTCCGGCGGCCTACGAGTTTTCCAAGATGGGACAGGGGCCTGATGAAGCTGATCGAACAATTTCCTGCTCCGGTGTACGCCGCCATTTACGGCTACTGCATGGGCGGCGGGCTCGATCTCGCGCTGGCTTGTCACCGCCGTATCGCTTCACCGCACGCTGTTTTTGGACATCGTGGCGCAGCTCTTGGATTAATCACTGGCTGGGGGCGGTACGCAGCGTCTGCCACGACTGATTGGGAAGACGCGGGCCTGCAAATGTTTGTGGCGGCGGAGAAACTTGATGCGACGGAAGCGTTACAAGTGGGGTTAGTGGATGCCGTGGCCGACGACCCGGTTGCGGAGGCCGTGCGTCGGATAACTTTTTCGCCATCTGAGCGCGAGATGCCGGCCCCGGTCTAAACAGTCACACCCGACCGCCGACACAGCCCAACATAAACAGAAGCACTGATGAGAAATCTCCCTGTCTTCCTGGTGGGTAAGCCTTTTTGGTGACGGGCTGACCCTGATTGCGCGCTCCCGCTCCGCTGGTATACCGTAAAGAGTTTTCATAACCCATCTCATGGCTGACCGTAGAGAGTCGACTACATCCACTTCGCAAGCGAGCCTGCTGCCCTCAAAAGTGGATCCCACTTCGGCGCGCTTTGAAGCCAACATGCGCTTCATGGCTGACCTGGTTTCCCAGATGCGTAATGAAGAAGAAAAGATCCGCGAAGGCGGCGGGGCCAAAGCCATAGAAAATCAGCATTCCAAACGACGCCTCACGGCCCGCGAACGCATTAGCCTGCTGGCCGACCCGGGCACATTCTTTGAACTTGGCATTTACAGTGCATTCGGCATGTACGAAGAGTGGGGCGGAGCGCCATCGGCCGGCGTGATCACTGGGTTGGCACGCGTTCACACTCGACTGGTGATGATTATCGCCAACGATGCCACCGTGAAAGCTGGCGCCTTCTTCCCCATGACTGCGAAGAAAGTTATCCGGGCACAGAACATTGCGATGGAGAATCGCGTGCCCACGATTTATCTGGTCGACTCGGCAGGCGTTTTCCTGCCGCTTCAGGAAGATGTTTTTCCCGACACCGATGACTTTGGCCGTGTCTTTCGCAATAACGCGGTCATGTCGGCGATGGGCATTCCCCAGATCGCGGCCATTATGGGCATGTGCGTCGCGGGCGGCGGTTATCTGCCGGTCATGTGCGACAACGTATTGATGACCGATGGCAGCGGCCTTTTCCTGGCTGGGCCCGCGCTGGTGCAAGCCGCCATCGGGCAAAAGATTTCTGCCGAAGAACTGGGCGGTGCGGCTATACATTCCGCGGTCAGCGGCACTGTGGATTATCGCGAGCCCACGGATGAAGCCTGCATCGCGCGCATCCGCTCGCTGGTCGAAAAGTGGGGTTACCGGCGTCTCTCGCCCTGGGACCGCAAGAAGCCGGAACCGCCGGCGCTCACGCCCGAGGAGATTTATGGCATTTACGATTCCTCGCCCGCGCGTCCTTATGACATGAAAGAGATGCTGGCACGAATGGTTGATGGCAGCCGCTTCGATGAGTATAAGGCGGAATTCGGCAAGACCGTCATCTGCGGATATGCGCGCATTGGCGGATTCGCCGTTGGCATTGTAGCCAATCAGAAAATGCAAGCGCAGCAGACCGACCATGAAGGGCGGAAGCGAGTTGAATTTGGCGGCGTGATTTATACCGAGTCGGCAGAGAAGGCAGCGCGCTTCATCATGGACTGCAATCAAAATTTGATCCCGCTGGTCTTTTTCCACGATGTCAACGGCTTCATGGTGGGACGCGATGCGGAGTGGAGCGGGATTATCAAAGCTGGGGCCAAGATGGTGAATGCGGTGGCGAATTCGGTGGTGCCAAAGATCACCGTGATCGTCGGCGGATCCTTTGGCGCCGGACACTACGCGATGTGTGGCAAGGCTTACGACCCGCGTTTTGTGTTCGCCTGGCCGACGGCGCGATACGCCGTAATGAGTGGCGACTCCGCCGCTGGCACACTGGTCGAAATCAAGATCAAGCAGTTGGAACGCAGCGGCAAAATCCTGAGCGAGGAAGACAAGAAAGAATTGTTCGAGTCGGTAAAGCGTACCTACGACGAGCAAACCGATCCTCGTTATGGAGCGGCGCGGCTGTGGATCGACAAAATTATTGATCCCGTCGAGACCCGCGATGCGATCGTGCAAGCACTGGAGGCGGCAGCGCTGAACCCAGATGTGCCAGAATTCAAGGTGGGAGTGCTGCAAACGTAGGAATTGAATCATTGAAACATTGAGTCATTGCGCGATTGAATCATTGAATCATTTGAGAGCCGTTCGGTTTTAACAATGATTCAATGACTTAATCGCTCAATGATTCAATTTCTCCATGGTTCAATTTCAGGTTTATGGCCGATTCCGTCAAACTCATCGAGTGTCCGCGCGATGCCTGGCAGGGGCTGAAGGGCCAGATTCCTGCCTCGATCAAGACAGACTACCTCCGTGCCCTGATCAGCGTGGGATTCAAGCACATTGATGCTGTGTCGTTTGTTTCGCCTGAGGCGGTGCCGCAGATGGCAGACTCGGAAGAAGTACTGAAAGACCTCGATCCGCCAGATGATGTCGAGATCATTGGAATTGTCGTGAACGAGAAAGGCGCGCAGCGGGCCATCAACACCAATTCCGTGCACACTCTGGGATTTCCTTACTCCATTTCGCCGACGTTTCTTCGCAACAATCAGCGCCAGATGCTGGATGAGGCTATCGACGAACTGGAGAAAATCAAAGGTAAAGCCGACGAGGCCGGATTGGATGTCGTGGTCTATATCTCGATGGCGTTTGGGAATCCTTACGGCGATCTGTGGAATGCGGAGGAGGTGCTCGAGGCGGTCGGGCTGCTCGAATCCTATGGCGTAAAAACAATTTCCCTGGCCGATACAGTGGGACGCGCCGGACCAGAACAGATTCGCGAACTGGTTTCCGCCGTAATGTCAAAGTATGGCTACCTCGAGATCGGGGTACACCTGCACAGCCGCCCGGATCAGGCCGTGGACAAGGTTCTGGCGGCGTATGATGCTGGCTGCCGTCGGCTAGACTCTGCCATTGGCGGATTGGGTGGATGTCCTTTTGCGCAAGATGAATTGGTGGGAAACATTCCGACCGAGAAAGTACTGGAAGCACTAGCGCAACGAGGCGTGCAGCCACCGATTGTGAGATCGCTCGATGCGCTGCTGAAGGCAACAGCGGGAATCGGCGCGAGGTATACCAATTCTTCGGCGGCGGATTGAGAATCGCTCTCTCGGGATTAGGCAAATCTGTTAGTGCCAACGCGACCATGGAATTCAAGACCATCCAACTCGCATTCGACGCAGGCGTTGCGACCATCACGCTGAACCGTCCCGACAAACGCAACGCTATCAGCTTCCAACTGATGGACGATTTAATGCGCGCGATGAAGGAAGTCGAAAAATCATCCTCGCAAGTCCTGATTCTGACCGGAGCGGGAAAAGCATTCTGCTCGGGAATGGACCTGGATAATCTGAAGGCGCTGCTTGGGCGTTCCGTGGAACAAAACCTCAACGACTCGCAGACCATGGTCACATTGTTCCGCTCGCTCTATGAATTCCCCAAAGTGACGATTGCAGCAGTGAACGGAGCGGCGATTGCGGGCGGCACAGGCCTGGCCGTGCTTTGTGACTTTACCTTGGCGGTGCCGGAAGCAAAATTCGGTTACACCGAGGTGCGGATCGGCTTCGTTCCTGCGATTGTCTCGACATTCTTATTGCGGCAAGTGGGCGAAAAGCAGGCGCGCGACTTGCTGCTCACGGGTCGGATTATTACAGCGGAGGAAGCCCTGCGTATTGGACTGATCAATGAGATCGTGCCGGCAGAAAAGCTGTCGTCCCGGGCACGCCAGCTCGCGGCACAGTTAATGGAGAACAGCCCTACGTCGTTGCGCTTCACCAAACGTCTGTTGAACGATCACGCGCGTGCCGAGCTCGATGCACAGCTCGAAGCGGCGGTGCGGGAGAATGCTGCCGTCCGCTCGACGGCTGATTTCTGCGAGGGCATCACAGCATTTCTTGAAAAACGCAAACCGCACTGGAGCTCCGAATGACGCCGCCGAAAACTAGCGAAAGCGGCAACAACCATTTGGCGCGGAACGAGAGTCGGCTGCGCGTGCGCTATGCTGAAACCGACCAGATGGGAGTCGTCTATCATTCCAATCATTTCGTCTGGTTTGAGGTTGGACGCGTGGAATTACTTCGGCAACTGGGTTTTTCCTATCGCGATATGGAACAAATTGACGACCGCTTCATAGCCGTAGTGGACGCACGCTGCCGCTATCGCGCTCCCGCACGTTACGATGACGAGATTATTGTGAGGACTCATCTGAAGAATGTGCGCGAATCCGTAATTCACTTTGGATATGAATTGGTGCGAGTTGGAGATGGCCTGCTCTTGGCTGAAGGCGAGACCACCCACATTGTGACTAACGCCAAGATGGAGATTGCCGCGCTGCCGGACAAATATATGAAAGTATTCCTCTCGGCTATCGGACGAGACGTCATTTGAAAGCGCTTCACATCAACGGGAATGACCTGACGCTGGAAGCGGTGCGGGAAGTAGTGGTCGAGCATCGTGCGGTACTGCTCGATGCCGATGCGCGCGATGCTGTCGATCGCGCGCGCGCCGTAGTGGACGCGCTGGTTGCAGGCAATCGCCTGGCATACGCCATCACCACCGGCGTGGGCAAACTGGCTGACGTACGCATTGCCGGTGAGCAGATTCGCGAATTACAGGTCAACCTGGTGCGCTCGCATGCAGCGGGAGTCGGCGAACCGCTCTCGATTGCTGAAACGCGCGCTATGATGTTGTTGCGCGCGAATTCGCTCGCCAAGGGCTACTCCGGCGTTCGCGCCGTCGTCATTGACACGCTTTGCGAAATGCTGAATCGCGGTGTGACGCCATTCGTTCCGTCACAGGGCAGCGTCGGTGCAAGTGGCGATCTCGCGCCGCTGGCGCATCTGGCTCTCGCGCTGACCGGCGAAGGCGAATGTTTCGACGACAAGGGGGCGCGCATTCCTGCCGCAGAAGCCTTGGGTCGCGCCCAGGTCAAGCCATTGGTGCTCGAAGCCAAAGAAGCGGTCTCGCTCATCAACGGAACCCAGGGGATGCTCGCACTAGGAACATTGGCGTTACTCGCCGCAGAAACGCTGGTGGATACCGCCGACGTGATTGGAGCCATGACCCTCGACGCCCTGCGTGGCACCGATGTGGCCTTCGACGACCGTATTCACAAAGCTCGTCCACACTCCGGGCAAATAAAAACCGCCGAGAACCTGCGCAAGATGCTCGAAGGCAGCGGCATTCGCGAGTCGCATCGTGACTGCGCGCGGGTGCAGGATGCCTATTCTCTGCGCTGCATGCCGCAAGTGCACGGCGCGGTGCGCGACACCCTCGCCCATTGCCGCGAGGTCATGGAAACTGAGGTCAATTCAGCCGTGGATAATCCGCTGGTATTTCCACGGCCGCGCGCCATCGGCGACCGCTCTACCGGCACGGTGATGGCTGTGGCAGAGGGTGACATACTTTCCGGCGGCAACTTTCATGGTGAGCCGGTGGCTTTTGTGTTGGATTTTCTTGGCATCGCGCTCAGCGCGCTCGCCGGGATCAGTGAGCGTCGGCTTGAACGACTGGTGAACCCGGCACTGAACGAAGGTCTGCCACCATTCCTCGCACCCGGCGCAGGTTTGAACTCGGGTTTCATGATGGCACAGGTGACGGCGGCGGCGCTGGTGAGCGAGAACAAAGTGCTGGCGCATCCCGCTTCGGTGGATTCGATTACCACGTCAGGAAATAAAGAAGATTACGTTTCCATGGGGATGACGGCATCGCTCAAGTTGAAGCGGATCGTGGAGAACACACGCAACGCAATGGCGATCGAAGCCATGGCCGCCGCGCAAGCATTGGATTTCCTGGCGCCGCTTAAGACCGGCAAGCGTGGGCAGCAGGCCCACGCGGCCATTCGCGCGGTGTGTCCGACGATGGAGAAGGACCGGGTGATGTATGGAGACTTCGCCAGGGTTGCCGAAGTGATTGCCAGTGGGAAGGTGGCAGAGGCATTGCGCTAGGTTCTCCCAAAACTGGCGTAGTGTTCCACGTGGAACATTGTACGGGCTATCCCGTACGTACACTCATGGACGTATATTAACCCCAAATGATCGACCCTGAAAAGACTTACTAGCCGCTGATCGTTGCGGTGCGGCCCTCCAATCCAAGGTCTTTCGCGATGCCTTTCATCGCCTCAATACAGAAGGCAATGTGCTCTTCCAGATCCACGCCCAGTTCAGGGGCGCCACTGGTAATATCGTTGCGGTTAACACTGCGAGCGAAGGCTTTGTCTTTCATCTTTTTTCGGACAGACTTGGCCTCGACTTCGGCGAGAGACTTTCCGGGCTTGACCAGAGCGCAGGCGGTGATGAAACCTGCGAGCTCGTCGCAGGCGAACAGCGCTTTTTCCATCGGAGTTTGCCGGGGGACACCGGTGTATTCAGCGTGAGACATGATTGCCTGGCGGATTTCCTCAGCGTAGCCACGCTCTTTCAGAATCTCATTTCCCTTGTAGGGATGATCTTCCAGGCTGGGATACTTTTCGTAGTCAAAGTCGTGCAGCAATCCGACCACGCCCCAGAGCTCTTCGTCCGCGGAGAATTTTCGGGCATAGGCGCGCATGCAGGCCTCGACGGCGAGGGCATGCTTGCGCAAACTTTCGGATTGCGTGAACTCAGTTAGTAAACACCACGCCGACTGGCGATCATTCATGGTCTCTTACCTGTTTTCTCCTGGTTTTCTCCGTCTAACTTTGGTTTTATCACAAGATTATTCATGTTTATTCCGCGATTTCCCTTGACATCCACAGGGCATCTGCCTCAGATTACGCTGCAGCTTGGAAGCCGCGAAAATTTGGCTTCAGGGGATAGCCGCCGCTCTGGCAACTCCCACAACTCGATGGCCACGACTCTTGCCCCGGTAGATTCTAGGGAAGTCGTCCGTTGCGATCATTGCCTATTGGTTCAATTCCGCACAACTAATGATCTTTGCCGCAGGTGCCACGCGTCGCTTGACGAGGAGGAACCGGAAATTGTTGCGGCTCCCCCTGCACCCCAGGTCATGCCGAGCCACGGCAATGGCCGCGGACACCTGAACCTTGCGACCTCCATTCGCTCGCTGCGGTTGCGCAGCGGGCTGAGTCAGCGCCAACTGGCGCTGCGTATGTCGGTGCCTCGCACCTACGTTTCGAAAATCGAAAACGAAAAGGCGACGCCGACTCTTTCCTCACTGGAGCGACTGGCGAGGGCGCTTGAGGTGACCGTGCCCGATCTGCTCAGCGGCGGCGAACGCACGCGGCAGGAGGAAGTCCGCGAATTCATGCAGGATGAGTTTATCGCGGAGCTGATGCCCTTCGTCTCGCAACTCAACGGGATGCAGATGTCGAGCGTTCTGACCCAGGTGCGGGATTTGACCATGCGGCCGCGAAGGAGCGCGTAGCACTGGTTCAGGCTTCGCGGCATGCTTATTATTAGGCAGCGCGATGGCCTTTACGCGCATCGAATGAGGGCTAGGGCGATACTGCTTCGACGCGGACGAGCGAGTTGCAGGCCAATTAAAGTTTTATCCGGGCGACCACCAACGGAAAGGCCGGAGCTGAAAGGCTCCGGCCTTTTTTTATCTCGGACTCTGGCGACGTGCGGCAAGCAAGAGCAATACGCCTCCGACAAAGGACAGCACGCCGATGACGGCCGCTGCGATTATGCCGACCAGGTAGGCAGGCCGATCCGCCAAGTGATGGACGACGGTAGCATGATACAAAATGTGGCAGTAGCCCAGAGTGGTAAGCAAAACTGCCAGTCCGCTCACGACGAGTAATGGTCGGTTCATACCACTGATTCCTTCCTGCTGCGCAATGGTGTTCCCGATTTCTTCTGGACTACCCTAACGTGCGACCTGCAGTTCCCCGGCTGGGGTCGCAGCGTAACATTTGAAGAGCGGCAGAATCGTAGCACAAACTCGCTTATGACTCCCCAGTGGCCGATGACGTTTTCATTTCTGTGAATGCTAGAATAAAGGTTTGTAATCACCCCAAAATTTGGCCTTGTACATAGAGGCTTTCGCCCGTTTCATGCTGACCGGCTCTCAAATTCGCCGCAAATTTCTGGATTATTTCCTCCAGCACGGACACAAAGAGGTCCACTCGTCGTCGCTCGTCCCGGCGAATGATCCCACTCTGCTTTTTACCAACGCGGGGATGAACCAGTTCAAAGACGTGTTTCTCGGCCTGGAAAAACGCGATTACACGCGGGCCACGAGTTCGCAAAAATGTGTGCGCGCCGGGGGCAAACACAATGATCTTGAAAACGTCGGCTTTACCAACCGCCACCACACGTTTTTCGAGATGCTGGGGAACTTCAGCTTTGGCGACTACTTCAAAAAAGACGCGATTGCGTACGCCTGGGAGCTGATCACTTCGCCGCAGTGGTTTGGGATCCCTAACGACAAGCTGTTTGTGACGATTTTCAAGGGCGAAGGCGGGGTGCCGCGCGATACCGAGGCCTGCGATCTCTGGGTGGCGCAGGGCGTGGCGAAAGAGCGGATTTACGAATTTGGATTGAAAGACAATTTCTGGCAGATGGGCGACACCGGCCCGTGCGGACCGTGCAGCGAGATTCATTACGACATGGGGCCAGCGGCGTCGGATCAGGGACACACGGATTGCGCATTCGGATGCGACTGTGGGCGGTACGTCGAGATTTGGAACCTGGTGTTCATGCAGTTCGACCGCGACGCCAATGGGAAGCTGAATCCATTGCCGAAGCCGTCGATTGATACCGGGGCGGGGTTGGAGCGGCTGGCAGCGGTGTTGCAGGGGAAGATTTCGAATTACCACACGGATTTGTTTGTGCCGCTGATCAAACGCGCAGCGGAGTTGACGGGGACGTCGCTGACGAAAGAATTGGAGAAGGAAGCGCACGCGAAGTCAGCGGCTTCCCTGCGCGTGATTGCCGATCACTCGCGGGCGGCGACGTTTCTGATTTCGGATGGAGTGCTGCCATCCAATGAAGGTCGTGGCTATGTGCTGCGGAAGATCATTCGGCGGGCGATCCGACACGGACACCTTCTAGGGCAAAGGAAGCCGTTCCTTTACGAAATGGTTTCGACAGTGCGGGATGAGATGAAAGATGCATATCCGGAACTTGTGGAGAGCGCTGACCGCATCTCGAGAGTGATCGAGTCCGAGGAATCACGTTTTGCACATACCATTGCACTGGGACTCGAAAAGCTAGAAGAATACCTTGACCGGGGGCGGGCTTGGCTTACTACCCTCTCCGATGAAGATTTGCGTCGACATCTAGATCAGTTATCGGGCACGCCTACATCGGATCAAGCGTTGAAATATGTCCGGGAGCGCGGGCGTTTCTTATCAGGCGAAGACGCTTTCAAGTTATACGACACATTTGGATTTCCCAGAGACTTTATTGAAGACGCTTGCCGCGATGCTGGCATTCCCTTCGATACCTTAGGATTCGAAAAAGCGCTCGACGCCCAACGAGAAAGGGCTAAGTCGTCTTGGAGGGGCCCGGCCAAGCAAACGGCAAGTCCGGTGTACCAGCAACTCCCCAAATCCGAATTCGAAGGTTATCGCCAAACTCGCTCTGACGGAGCGGAAGTCCTAGCCATCATCCGCAACGGCCAAGGCGCACAAGAGCTCAAGCCTGGCGAAGAGGGTGAGGTTATCCTCGACCACACGCCTTTCTACGCCGAGTCCGGAGGTCAGGTGGGCGATCGCGGCGTGCTTTACAGTGATGAGCTGAACGCCGTGGTCGCTGAGGTGAAGGGATGCTACTACCCGGTGCAGGGGGTACGCGCCCACCAGGTCATCGTGAAATCCCCACCCTCCGCAAAAAACGCGGGAGGATGGGGCACCCTCCGTACTGGAGGTCCCGAGAACCCGGGTGGGTGGGCACTTCGCGTGGGCGATAAAGTGGACGCCGTAGTTAACACCGACATCCGTCAGTCCACCATGCGCAATCATACGGCTACGCATCTTCTTCATGCGGGCCTGCGCGAGGTGCTGGGCAAGCATGTGAAGCAGGCGGGATCGCTTGTGGCGCCGAATCATCTGCGCTTTGACTTCTCGCATTTCACCGCGGTTGAAGACGAAGAGTTGCAGGACATCGAAGACCTGATCAACAAGGAAGTGCTGCAAAACCAGAAAGTTGAAACCATCGAGAATGTTCCGATCGATGTGGCCGTCAACGAGTACAAGGCGATGGCGCTGTTTGGCGAGAAGTATGGAGACAAGGTTCGTGTAGTCAAGATCGGCGATTTTTCAACTGAGCTATGCGGCGGCACGCATACTGGCACGACCGGCGAGATTGGTCTGATCAAGATATTGAAGGAGAACAGTGTCTCTTCAGGCGTCCGCCGCGTGGAGGCGGTCACCGGCGAAGGCTCGTTGCAGCATTTCAGGAAAGATCATCAGCTAGAAGGCGTGGTCGCCAGCCTTGCGGCACACTCCGATGCTGCAAATCCAGCGGAGGCTCTCAAGCAGGAACTCGAGAAGCGCGAAGCTGAAATCAGGCGTCTGACACGCGAACTCGACCAGGCACGCATGAAATCGGCTTCGTCGTCGGTGGCGTCGGTGGGCGAGAAGATCAAAGAGGTGCGCGGCGTCAAAGTGCTGGCACATCGTGTGGACAATCTGGAGCGGGCGCAGATGCGTACGCTGGTAGACCAGCTTCGCGAGAAGCTGGGGTCGGGGGTGGTCGTGCTGGGCTCGGCCGCCAACGGCAACGTCGCGCTGATCGTCGGGGTGACCAAGGATCTGACTGCCCGCATTCAGGCCGGCAAAGTCATCGGGCCGGTGGCGCAGAAGGTTGGAGGCAAAGGCGGGGGGCGACCCGATCTGGCAGAGGCCGGCGGGAAGAATCCGGAGGCGCTGGACTCGGCTTTGCAAGAGGTGTATACGGTGGTGGATTCGCTGCTTGGCTAGTGTTATCGAACTCCCGAGGCGGTGATATGGAAGATCGCATCCGCTCCGTCACTCATAAGGGCAAGCAGATTTTGCTGGTAGACCTGTCGCACTGCAATGCCATCGAGGTGGGGAAGATTAGCGCTATTGTGCCTTCGTACGTCACTGCGGAACCGCGTGGGTCAGTGCTGATTCTGGGAGACTTTACCGGCGCTCAGTTCGATCGGGCCGCAATTACCAAACTCAAGGAGAGTGCAGTGTTTGATCGGCCCCATATCAAGCGCTCCGCCTGGGTGGGGACGGAGAGCTTGCCCAAGGTGTTCTACGAGAATATAAAAACTTTCTCGCAGCGTGATCTGCCTACGTTCAAGACCCGCGAAGAGGCCATGGATTGGCTGGTGAAAGAGTAAGCTGACTATTCGGCACGGCTAAAGCCGTGCTCTTCCCAAGTGCTGCAAGTCTTCAAGGCTAGCTTCGCCACTCACGGCTAGCTTCTCCACTTCAAAGTAACTGGACCTGTCATCGGGTGCTGCATCTCGACTCCGTTGCGCCGGGCTTCCAGATACGCCTGCTTTAACTGGAAGTACCACTTGGCGGGGCGGTCGGCATCGTCAATCAGCATTAAATGGGGATTGTGCTTCAGGCCCTCTGACTGCTTTTCCATGGTCTCCTGATCCTGGCGGACGAACTTGGCGAAAACGAATTTCAGCAACTGCGGGCCGAACGGCATCCAGCGGAAAATGTTCCAGGCAGCCACAACATCAATGCGGCAGTGATCACGGGTGATGGGCGTCACCGTGGTCAGACTGGAGAACCAGTACTTGCCGGCGCGAATCGTTTCCACCCGCATATTGGGGAGGACGAAATCAATGGTGGTAGTGATGGAATCCGCATCGGCATAAAGCCGCAGCAGCTTGTAGGGCGCGCTGTTGGAGCTGGGAGTATGCGCGCTCATGCGGAAGCCATAGGGGATCGGCTCGAAGTTCTTTTGCTTTTCGTGGATGCTCTGCCGCGAGCGCCACCACCATGCCTGATGGACGAAGGGACCGTGCGCTGGATCCATCAGACCAATGATGCCGTGGTCCACGCTGCAAGGCAGGTCGGCGGTGAGGTAGGCAATCTTGTATTTTTGACTGAAGGTTGGGACGCGCGGCGCTGGCACTGGTGGTGCGGCCGCCTTGGTGAAACCTGCACCTGCCGGCGCGGGTTCAGGGATGTACACCCAGATGTAATCGTCGTGTTCTTCGCAGGGAAAGCTACCGGCATATATGCGATCTACCCTGAACTTTTGATCAGACGTCAGCGACGGAATGAGTTGGCATTGTCCGGTATGAGCCTCGAATCTCCAGCCGTGATAGCTGCACTCGACCTGCTCACCATCGAACCAGCCGAAAGAGAGCGGCATACCACGATGAGGACAGGCATCGCGCAGGGCGAAAGGACGGCGTTGCTTGTCTCGCCCAATGACCAGCGGGACTTCAAGCAACATGGCTTTCACGAGCTTGCCGCGACCGGCCCGCTCGGACGGCAGGGCACGGTACCAGAAGCCGAAAAGCATCAGAGAGTCGGGAGTTTGCTGCTGGGGAGATTCGTCGGCCATATCTGAGACGTTTTGTATTCCTTAGGCCAAAGCGCTGCCGCTGTTTCGGATAAGTGGATACGTGGGCCAGCCTACTACAGCGAGGTCGGTGGCGGAAAGCGACGAATCAGCGCCAGAACTTCGGCGGGCGCAATTGTCCATTCTTATTGCTTTCCCGTGAGCTGCCGGATCAGGTCCACCTCGGCCTGACGGTATGGAGTTCCATCGGAGCGCAGCACCTCGTGAAACCACACCGGCGGCTGGTCGCGAACATAGGGGTGCTCCCAGGAGTCCCATGGCAAGTAGGTTTGGGTCTTGCCAGCGACGAAGCCCCAGTTGATCGCTCCGACCCGCTCCTGCTTGGCAATCGGCAGGACTGTGTCAAACGTGCTGCCCACAGAGCGCGCCATGTATTCGGTGCAGATCACCGGACGGTTGTACTTCTTCAGCCACGCCACTTGACGTTTGAAGTATTCCGGCCAGCTGTAGTTATGAAAAGTGATGATGTCGGATTCGCGCAGTTGAATCTGCTGCAGTTCACCAAGGTTGGCTCCGTCGGGCGAAGTGTCGACGGCCCACACTCCGCTGCTCAGCGGCTGCATGGGATTGGCTTCTCGCGCCCACACGAACACCTGTGGCAGGAGCGCCGTCACGCGGGTGATCTCCCTGCACATATGCCTTCAGCCGCGGATACTGATTGGCGTCCGCGAGCGCGGTGGCGCCGGGACTTTGCACCCAGCCTGAGTTGTGAATGCCCGGAATCGGTGGATGCTGCAGGCCCAGATGCGGCAATGGATCCCAGCAGGAATCGAAGAGTACAAACAGCGGCCGGATGTGGTGGCGTGACGCGATGGTCAGAAACTGGTTGATGCGCTTCTGAAAACCGGCGGCATCCTGCTGCCATAGCAGGTCGTGTAGAAAGACGCGCATGGTGTTCATGCCCATCGCTTCCGCCCAGGTTAATTCTTTGTCGATCTCGACGGGATCGAAGGTGGCCTCCTGCCACATCTCCAACTGGTTGATCGCCGACTTGGGAACGTAATTACTTCCCAGCAACCAGGGCTGCTGCGCATACCAGGCGTTGGCCTTCTGCTCGGGCCAGCGCGCTGTCTGCGCCCACGCTGCACGCGTGCACAAGCCGGCCGCGATCAGCAAAGCACTCACGAAAAGGAGTTTGAGGTCTTTCATGGTGAGCCTCCTTGCATTTATATGCTCGCGGGTTAGGACTCATCAACGGGTCGAGCTAACGAGTGGCGTTGGCAACAAAACAGGAAAGCGGCATAACCTCGCATTAAGCCAGCTTGTAGAACGCACCCAGAACCGCGCCAAAAACTGCGTGCGATACAAGCACTGAGATGGGAGTTCGAATCCCATAATTAATTGCCATGAATCCCGGAGGTTCGAGTTGACGATTGGCTGTGGGACCGTGCTGCTCACTCGCGATTCGGGGATGAATGCCGGGCAACATGGCCATCCCAATCACAAGCACGAACAGGCCATGCAACACGCCTATCAAAGAGCCGCGCCACCAGCTCGCGACGCCCCAGGACTGGAACACAAAAACGTACAAAAGGGAAAATACTAAGCCATTCACCAGGTGCGCAACGAAACCGAAGAGGCGAGCTCTATCTCGATCGGCGGTAAACATTGTCCCGAGCATGTAGGGCATGTTCATCCGCGTGAGGCCCAGCGCCTGTGAGACCGCTAACGTTGTCGTCAACAACAGTGTGCTCGCGAAACCCCAAAGCAGCCAACTTGCAACGTTCACTTCGTCACCTATGCTTTCTGATCTTTGGGCGGTTTTTCCCGATGCGCGAGCGGAAGTCTGCCCTGTTCTCGATCCCGCAGTGAAAGTGCGGCGTTGATAAGGCCAACGTGCGTAAATGCTTGCGGGAAGTTCCCTAGTGCATCACCCGAGCCCGGGTCAATTTCTTCAGCGAATAGACCGACCTCGTTGGCATAGGATAGTAGCTGTTCGAAGCTGCTGCGCGCCCGCTCCAGGCTTCCGCCACCGAGGGCTAGATATTCTGCTTCCCAGAAACTGCAAATACCAAAGGCCCCCTCTCCTAGCTCACTCTTGTTGCGATATAAAAGTGCTGGGCCGGCTTGGAGATTGCGATTGATCGCACGATATGTGCTTACCATTCTTTCCGAAGCGGCATCCTCAAACCCATACCAGGCCAATAACAGCAAGCTGGCATCGAGATCACGACCATTGAGCCCGCTGACGTAACTATTCAGCCATTGGTTCCAGCTATTCTGTTGGATGTCTTTCGCAATGGTGTCCCGATGTTTGGCGAACAGTTCTGTGGGCGCTCCAGCCAGCACCCCGCTGTTCGCGAGCTTGCATAGTCGATCCAGTGCGGTCCAGCATAGTAACCGCGAGTGAGTATGGTGCTGGCGTCCATCTCGTGGCTCCCAGATGCCTTCATCCGGCTGATTCCAGTTACCCACCACATATTTTCCCCATTCAATCAGGACTTTTTGCGTAGTGCGATCAAACCCTCTACCATGAAATGCAAACTGGGCTGCAGCATCGATTACTTCCCCGTATACATCAAGCTGTAGCTGCCCGCGGGCTTGGTTTCCAATTCGAACCGGACGCGAATCCCAAAACCCTTTCAGATGGGTGAGTTCTCGTTCCCTAGGCGCATTGTCGCCAAATACTGTGTATAGGATTCGAAGTTCTGGCTGGGTCATGCTGGTGGCAAGCACTATCCAATCCATGAAGGCCTCGGCTTCGTCCCAATATCCGAGGCTAAGCATGGCACGAACTGTTAGTGAAGCATCGCGCAACCAACAGTAGCGATAATCCCAATTAAGACTGGCGCCAATTTTTTCCGGCAGCGAAGTGGTTGGCGCCGCTACCAACGCTCCTGAAGGAGAGTACGTCAGCATCTTGAGCGCCAGGGCACTCCGAACGATTGCGTCGCGGTACGGACCGTCGTAGTTGGCGCGGAGTGCCCACTGTTGCCACCACTCAAGTGAAATCCGTATGCGATCGTGCGCAGCGTCTCCGAGAAGAGGGAGAACTGCGGGAGCATCTTCAGCATAACTGAGGGAAAACTGCGCAGTTTCGCCCCTTCTAAGATGCAAACATGCGTATGCTCGCTTCCCATGCACCGACAACGGGAGGTTGCTACGCAACCAGTACAGAGCACGCCCCGCTTCGATCCGCAGGCCAAGTTCGCCAGTGGGCCGGATACGAGCGGCTTCAGATCCATAATTCGACCTCAGCTCAAATACGACCTCGACGTCCAGCTCGCCCTCGGTGCATTCAATTTGCCGTAAAACTTCATGGTCACTCACGAGCACGCGTCGCTTGTATTCTTCCGAGGCCACGGGCATGAGGTCCGTGAGCACTGCTCGACTGTCTCCGGTTTCGAATGTAGTCTCCAAAACATTCGTCTGACCCACATAGCGCCGGCTGGAACGGTAGGGCGAGACGGGTGCAATGCCCCAGTGGCCTCCTTGCTCAGAGTCCAAAAGTCCAGCAAAGATTGCGGGACTGTCGAACTTCGGCCAACACAACCAATCGAGTGA
>QIAP01000044.1 GCA_003225075.1 Acidobacteriota bacterium
CGGGGACATTCCGCTGATCAGCGCGTGGGAACTGGAAAAGATATTCGAAGCGTCTCCGTATGAGGGCTCCGTCATGGTGCCTGCGGCCGATGGTCGGGGAACGAACGCGGTGTTACGACGCCCAGCAGGACTCTTCCCTCTGCGATTTGGCAACGATAGTTTTAAGCCGCACCTTGCCGCTGCGCAGGTGACTCGAAAACCGTGCGTCGTACTTTCCTTGCCGGGAATCGCCCTTGACGTTGATAGTCCTGCAGATTTGAAAGACCTGGCTAACTCGCCTGGTGAAACCCGCGCCCAGCGCCTGGTTCGGCGCTGGGATTTCGCAGATTATCCGCTGGCGGTTAATGGCTGAAATGTCCCCACCACGGGACCTGCGGATTATTCCCGTGGCCGTTAGGGGCGAGATCAAATCAGGCGACTCGCTACTCCAAAAACTTGTACGCGCTCTGCGCCAGCAAAGGTTGGTCTTGGAGCAAGGCGATATTTTGGTGGTCAAACACAAGATCGTTTCCAAAGCCGAAGGACGCGTGGTTGACTTAGCAACGATCACACCATCTGCTAGTTCGCGAAATTGGGCTCGCCGCTATCATCTTGATGCTCGGGTCACCGAACTCGCTTTGAAGCAAAGCAAACGTGTGGTCCGCCGGAAACGCGGCGTTCTCATCACCGAGACTCAAGACGGCCTCGTGTGTGCGAATAGTGGTGTAGACGTGTCTAATGTGGATGGTGGCCAGCACGCGCTCCTCTTGCCGGAGAACGCCGACCGCTCAGCGTCGCAACTGTATGCGGAACTAAAGAAAGTTCTGAAGCTTTCAATCCCCGTGATCATCACTGATACTTTCGGGCGGCCGTGGCGCGAGGGATTGACCGAAGTCGCCATCGGGTTGGCCGGGATGAAGGCGTTACACGATTATCGCGGATGCCGCGATCCCTTCGGTTACGAGTTACGAGTGAGTCTGGATGCCGTGGCCGATCAACTGGCTTGCGCGGCAGGGCTGGTCTGCGGCAAGCTATCGCGCACGCCCGCTTGCATCATCCGTGGCTTTCGATATCGTGCTGGACCGGGGCGTGCCCGCGATTTGATTCGTCGAGCGGCTAACGATCTGTTTCGTTGAATTGTTTTCCTGGGATTGCTTTCCAATCGGGGCGGTCGAGGAGGCTCTATGGTTCGGTTTTTGTCACAGTCAGAACTGGAGGATTTTCCTTCTCTTGAATGGAACCAGATCGCCTCGCAAATGACATCAGCCGCGCGCATCGCAGTCGAGAAAGTCCTCGAGAGTCAGAATGGCGGTGGGTTATCGCGCGAAGAGTGCCTGCTGCTGGCAAATGCTGAAGGTGACGACCTGCTCGGGTTGTTGATCGCCGGGGACGCGCTACGGCGCGATTTGGTCGGAAATCTGATCACGTACGTGGTCAATCGCAATATCAATTTCACGAATATCTGCTTTGTGGGCTGTAAGTTTTGCGCCTTCAGCCGCGGACCTCGTGAATCCGACACCTATTTTCTCAACCCGGAGCAGGTGGCGGCAAAAGCTGTAGAAGCTGCTGGAATGGGCGCCACCGAAGTCTGCATTCAGGGCGGCCTGCCCCATGATCTGCCTCGCTTTTATTATCGCGATATTCTGCGGGCGGTTAAGAAAGCTGTTCCGCGGATGCACATTCACGCGTTCTCGCCCATGGAAATCACTTATGGCGTGGAACTCACGGGCATGTCGCTCGAAGACTATCTCGGCATGCTGCGCGACAACGGGCTCGACACATTGCCGGGGACCGCAGCCGAGATCCTGGATGATGACGTTCGCTTCATCCTTTCTCGCAACAAGCTTTCAACTGAGCGATGGACGCAGATTGTCCAGACAGCTCATCGTTGTGGCATTCGAACAACGTCTACACTGATGTACGGCCATGTGGAAACTCCCGCCCACTGGATAAACCAATTGCAGTTGTTCCGTGACATTCAGCGGGAGACTGGCGGCTTCTCGGAATTCGTACCTTTGGGATTCGTTCATCAGAACACGCTTCTCTTCCACCAGGGGCTCGCACGGGCAGGTCCGAGTCTTGCCGAACATCTCAAGATTCACGCTCTCGCGCGTCTGCTGCTGGCTGGCTGGATCAATAACATCCAAGTTTCCTGGGTGAAACTAAACTGCAAGGTGTCTCAGCTATGCTTACAAGCAGGCGCGAATGATTACGGCGGAACGCTGATGGAAGAAAACATTTCGCGCGAAGCGGGAGCAACCGCCGGACAGTACACCAGTCCGGAAGACTTCCAAATGTTGATAAGGGAAATCGGCCGTATCCCAGCCGAGCGCAATACCACGTACACTCGCCTCAACCTCAAATTGCCAACGGAAGAGCTTACTAATGAGGAAGCGTTTGCAACGGAGTTTGCATGAGCTCCCGGATCACGATTCTGGGTGGCACAGGCCCGGCGGGAATGGGCCTGGCTCTACGCTGGGCAAGGGCAGGCGAGTCTCTTATCATCGGGTCGCGGGACGCTACTCGCGCTCAGGCTGCGGCCGCGAAGATCAAAGAAAGCGCAGGACGGAATGTACAAGTATCGGGCGCGGAAAATTCGGATGCCTGCGCGGCCACTGACCTGCTTGTGCTTACCGTTCCCTTCGAAGGCCAGGCTGCGTTGCTCAAGCAGCTCAAACCAGCGATTCGCCCAGGTAGCATCTTGATCGATGCCACTGTGCCGCTTGCAAGCAGCGTGGGGGGACGTTCCACCCGCACTCTCGGTGTGTGGCAAGGTTCAGCGGCACAACAGAGTGCTGAACTCGTCCCCAAAGGCGTCTCCGTCGTCGCCGCTTTTCAGAACATGTCCGCCGATGAGATGAACGGGGATAAGCCCGTTGAGTGTGACGTGATCGTTTGCAGCGATGATCCCCATGCCACGCAAGTAACTTGTGAACTGGCCGCGAAAATCCCCGGCGTACGCGCTATTGATGGCGGCAAGCTGGAGAACGCGCGCATCGTGGAACAGATCACTGCTCTATTGATAGGGCTCAATATCCGGCACAAAGGACATTCCGGTATTCGCATCACCGGCTTGCCGAACACCGCATACAAGTCATAATGGCTGTATCCTCGCAACAGAGATGCAAACGATTCTGAGGAACTCTGGCAGCCTACGATGAACTCGTCCCCTCGTGACGGCGTGGCGATCGAGTTCCGTAATGTGTCGTACTGCCTCGATGGCGGCCGAGAACTTCTATCTCAACTCAATCTCGAAATTCTCCGTGGGGAAACTTTAGTTCTGCTGGGCCGGAGCGGCTCTGGAAAAACCACCACTCTCAAACTCATTAATCGCCTGCTAGCTCCCACTGCCGGCGAGGTGGCGGTTGATGGTCGTCCCACCACAACTTGGGATGTCATTCGGTTGCGTCGCATGATTGGCTACGTTATTCAAGACGCAGGTCTGTTTCCTCACTTCACTGTGGAACGCAACATCGGGTTGGTCCCGAAGCTTGAGAAATGGACCGCAGAACGTATTCAAAAGCGGGTTGAGGAACTGTTACAACTAGTCGGACTCGATCACCAGATTGCTTCGCGCTATCCGCGCGAACTGTCGGGTGGTCAGCGGCAGAGGGTTGGTGTGGCGCGTGCACTGGCTGCCGACCCGCCGATTCTCCTGATGGACGAACCTTTCGGCGCGCTTGATCCCATCACTCGCGCGGAATTGCAACGAGAATTTCAAGCTTTGCAAATGCGATTGCAGAAGACAGTGGTCTTCGTTACGCACGATATGCGGGAAGCACTGCTGCTGGGTACTCGTATTGCCCTGATCGAAGCGGGGCGGCTGGTAGCGCTCAATACTCCGCAAGCATTCCTGCACTCGAAGGACCCTCTAGTCGCATCCTATGTGGACGCATTTCGCACAGACTTGACGACTCCCCGGAACTGAGGTGACTCATGAACTTCTGGCAGTTCATCGTGCAAAATCACACTGAAGTGCTGGAGCTGACGTGGGAACACATTTCGCTGGTCGGAATTTCTATGCTGATCGCTGTGCTCATAGGAATTCCGCTCGGGATTCTAATCACCCGCTGGCCGGCGCTAAACAAACCCGTGCTTGGCGGGGCGAACATCATTCAGACCATTCCCAGCCTGGCACTTTTTGGATTTCTGCTGCCGGTGCCCTGGATCGGCGCGCGTGCCGGCCGCTTGGCGGTTCTTGCGCTCACCCTTTATGCCCTCTTACCGCTGATTCGAAATACCTACACCGGGATCAGGGGAGTGGATCGTGCTGTCGTCGAAGCTGGCCGCGCCATGGGTATGACAGATCGCCAACTCTTATTTCAGGTCGAACTCCCTCTGGCTCTGGGGGTGATCATTGCGGGCGTGCGCATAGCCACCGTGCTCTCGGTTGGCCTCGCAACTATTGCCGCCGCCATTGGAGCAGGTGGCCTCGGAGAATTCATCTTTCGTGGGCTGGCAATGGTAAGCGATCAACTTATTCTCGCTGGTGCAGTTCCTGCTGCGGCACTGGCCCTCGTGGCCGACCTGGGCCTTGGGTGGGTTGAGAAGCGGCTGAGCCCGCAATAAGGCCGCGGCTTCACACATTGATGACGTCTCGACTTATTGGCGGATTGATTTTTGCCGCTGTGGCCCTCAGTTGCGGTCCTGCGCGCGAGAATCGAGTGGTCGTTGGTTCCAAGAACTTTACCGAACAGCTTATTCTGGGCGAACTGATCGCGCAGCAAATTGAGTCGCACACGAATCTCGTAGTCGAACGGCGCTTCTATCTCGCCGGAACATTCATTTGTCAGCAGGCAATCCTCGGCGGGCGGATCGATGTCTATCCTGAGTACACCGGTACCGCTCTCACTGCGATATTGAAAGAGAAGCCAACCGCCGATCGAGAAGAAGTCTACAACCGAGTTAAAAATGAGTACGAGGCACGCTTTTACCTCGAAATAGCGCGACCGCTGGGCTTCAATGATACGTTTGCAATCGAGATTCGCGGCGAGGACGCACGACGCCTGAATCTAAAAACAATTTCAGAGGCGGCGGCCTATACCCCACAATGGCGGCCGGGGTTTGGTTACGAATTTATGGAGCGTCCTGATGGTTACAAGGGTCTGGTCGCAACCTACGGTCTTCGATTTGCCTCGTCGCCGCGCATCATGGACCTTGGCCTGCTGACACGTGCCTTGAAGGAAAAACAGGTGGATTTGATCGCGGGAAATGCCACTGATGGCCTGATCCCGGCTTTCGATCTTTTTGTATTGGAAGACGACCGCCACTACTTCCCGCCATATGAAGCGGTGCCCATCATTCGCAAAGCTGCGCTGCTTCAGCATCCTGAAATCGGCTCGGCTCTCGATGAACTCGCGGGCAGAATTTCCGATGATGACATGCGCCGGCTGAACTATGCCGTAGACGGTCAGCATCGCGATGCCAAACAAGTAGTACGCGAGTTCATGCAGCGAAAGGGATTGGTACGGTGATCCCCAACCACGATGTCGATGCTGCCTGGAAGTATCACAACGGCACGAAACATTCTTATCACAGCATCCGGGCACATCCCCATTTTCTCGATTGGGACAACAAGCCGCTGCCCTTCAAAATTTACCCCACGCTCGAAGTAATGCGCCTTCCGAAGGATTTCAAGCAGACGGGAGTGGCCGCGCTTGCGGCGCTCGCAACGTCTGTGACACCCGTACCGGTCGGCGTTCCCGACCTGGAAACGCTTGCGCAACTGCTTTTCTTTTCCGGCGGCGTGACCAGGAGTAAGAAGTATCCGGGCGGAGAAGTGTTTTTTCGTGCGGCGGCTTGCACTGGCGCGCTCTATGAAATCGAGTTGTACGTCGTTTGCGCCAATCTACCCGGGCTTGATGCCGGTGTCTATCACTTTGGCGTCGCTGAATTCGGTTTGCGTCAACTAAGGCGTGGTGATTATCGCCACGTTCTGGCGGACGCTACTGCCAACGAACCCTCAATCACTGGTGCGCCGCTCATCATTATTTGCACCGGGACTTACTGGCGTAATGCCTGGAAGTATCGCTCTCGCACCTATCGGCATTTTGGCTGGGACAACGGCACGATCCTGGCAAATCTTCTCGCGGTCAGTTCTGCTCGGGGCCTACCCGCAAGGGTTGTATGCGGCTTCGCCGACGCCGAAGTGAACAGATTGATCGGCCTCGACACCAAGCGCGAAGTCGCCTTCTCGCTACTGTCGATCGGTACTGGCTCGTCCCCACCGCCGGCGCCGGCAAACGTCGAGCCACTCGAATTGCCGGTCGTTTCTTATTCGAAAACCGAAGTGGACTATCCACCTATGCGCCAAATGCATGAAGCGTCCTCGTTGGTCTCTCCCGAGGAAGTGGCAAGTTGGCGTCGCGAGATTTCGCCCGGCAAGCTAGGAGTGAAAAAGAATGCGGGAATTGCTCTACGGCCTCTAAGCAACGCGGGAGTCTCTCGCGACGCTATCGAACAAGTGATTCTCCGCCGAGGATCAACCCGCAAGTTCTCGCAGGATTCCATCACATCCGCTCAGCTATCCACCATACTCGACCGGGCCACAGGTGACTTGCCGGCAGATTTCCTCCACGATCCGGGCGAGCAACTGAACAATCTTTATCTGGTGGTGAATAATGTAGAAGGCATTTCGCCGGGCGCGTACTTCTACGATCGCCAAACGGGGTCTCTGCAACTTCTTAAAGCGGGCAATTTCCGCGGAAATGCGGGCTATCTCGGTCTGGAGCAGGAACTGCCCGCGGATGCCAGTGTGGATGTGTTTTTTTTAGCCGATCTGCACGATATCTTAGAGCGCTTTGGTAATCGAGGCTACCGAGCCGTGCAGCTTGAAGCGGGCATTCTCGGCGGCAGACTTTATCTCTCCGCCTACGCGCAGCGTTTGGGCGCTACCGGCTTGACGTTTTATGACGATGATGTCGTCCGTTTCTTTTCTCCTCATGCGAAAGGCAAGAGTGCGATCTTCCTTGTGGCCCTGGGAAAGAGCGCGTTGCAAAAGTAGCAGATAGACAAACCTTCGACTCGGGAGCTAAGACCAAAGAGAACCGGCAAGCTATTCCGAAGACAAGACCGCGTCACACTAATGTCACTAATCCACCACCCGGGCCGTCATCTCTTCCGACGGCTCGCCGCCCGCTACAGCCTGCGCCAGGATCAACTGCCGGCCTTCCACCTGCAGGCTAGGCAGTCGCATACCAAATAGCACCGCCGCCCCAATACAGGCCACCGCACCAATAGCAACGGTAACTGGCGCACCCAGCCGGTCAGCAAGTACGCCGCCTAACAGGGCGCCGAAAGGAGCCATCCCCATGAACATCATGGAATAAAGCGCCATCACGCGACCGCGCAATTCATCGGGCACCATTGCCTGAATCAAAGTGTTTGAACAGGCCATCTGCAGCATCATTGAGAAGCCTACCGGGAGCAGCAATGCGGCAGAGAGCCAAAAATTACGCGAGAATGAAAACAACAAGAGGAACACGCCGAAGCTGCCACAGGAGAACGCGACCCAGCGCCCCAAACCTTTCACCCCCGATCGCATCGCTAAGGTGAGAGCACCCAACAACGCACCCACCCCGGTGGCGCCCATCAGGATTCCCAGTCCCCGCGCACCTCCGTGCAAAATACGATCGGCAAACACCGGCATTAGAACCGTGTAGGGCATTCCGACCAGGCTTACCAACCCGAGCAGGAGGAGCAGCGCCCGGATGGCTGCGGCACGACTTGCGAAACGGAACCCTTCCCGAATGTCCGCCAGTGGAGAGGCGGTAGTAGGGGTTCGCCGGGTGCACTGAATTTTCATCATCAGCAGCCCAGTAATGACAGCGATGTAACTCACCCCGTTGGCGAAAAAACACCAACCTTCGCCAATCTTTGCCACCAGGATCCCCGCGATCGCTGGACCAATGATACGTGCGCCATTGAACATAGAAGAATTGAGTGCAATGGCATTCATCAGATCTTCCTTGCCTACCATATCCACAAGGAATGACTGCCTCCCTGGAATATCAAACGCGTTTATCACCCCGAGCAATGCAGCAAGCACAAAGATGTGCCAAACCTGCACCTTGCCGGTAAGGGTCAACCCCGCCAGGATGAAAGCCAACACCATGGAAAGTGTCTGAGTCGCGATGATCACCCGATGACGGTTGGCCCGGTCGGCCATGGTGCCCCCGAAAGGAGCGATCAGGAAAACCGGAATCTGACTGGCAAAGCCGACGGAGCCCAACAGCAAGGAGGAACCGGTAATACGATAGACCAGCCAGGACTGGGCAACGCTCTGCATCCAGGTCCCAATCAGAGAGATAAGCTGTCCGCTGAAAAAGAGCTGAAAGTTGCGATAACGGAGGGCGCGTACTCCTGCCTTCAGCCTGCCGCCATTCCGGGAGGCGAGCTGCTGAACTGTCTTGGTTTGATTGCTAAGTGTACGGTGATCCGTCACGTCGTCGTTTTTGATGCCGCCCACCATGCTTATGGTCCCTAACTTGTGGCGGTGTCGATTGCCTGAATCCTGGTCTCGGATCGCGACAATTGACCCAGACACCCTTATTTCGCCGGTTGTCGCACTAATTTCAATTTATAACTTCCCATGCGTAACACACTGCGCTACAGTCTTCATGTCCTGCAGGTTGCGGAAGGCCCTGTCCGTAAGAGCAGACGCTCTAGTATAGAGGCTCGGCAAAGAGCGTAACCGTCAACCCGCACGTCAACGGAGGAAAGTCTCCGTGGCTTGGAAGTTCTTAGACATCGTTGTCGCGATCGGTTGGCGTTGTGATGGTTGAAAAGCAGGTTCGCGGGGGGACCATGAGTACCAGCGAAGTTTGTCTCGAGCGCCGAGCGGCGCAACGCTTCGATTTTCAGCTGCCATTGTCCATTCGATGCGATAAAGGTGCTGTCGAGGGATTCGGGGTGACACAGAATCTTAGCGCGCGCGGAGCTTTTTTCTACACCGACTTTCCGATGCCGCAAGGTGCAGACGTGGAAGTCACTCTCTTGATGCCATCTGAAATTACACTTTCTGAAAACATGCGGGTTCGATGCCGAGGTAAAGTGCTTCGCGTCAGTCCGCTGGCAAGAGGAAACCAGATCGGAGTGGCTATTCATCTCGAGAATTACGAGTACCTGGCTGAGGGGGCGTCTGTTACTTCCGCCGATTATGATCGCATCTCCGCCCTGCACGAACATAGAGCACGAGATGAGGATGAAACGACGAATTCCTTACCCCGAGGCGCTAGGGGTCTCGCAACCCCTTGAGTAGCACGGCATTCAGCCGCCATTTTTTATTGGAATGCTTCTTTTCAAGTTGATGAAGTTCGCATAGAATGTTAAGTCATTGAGGAATTGTTGCTTCGCGGTTCCTCGCGTAGTGCGTCCTTCGTTGTCCTCACTTCAGGTTCGGGATCGGCAGCCGCGAGCTGTTTTGATCTCGGGATCGAATAATGACAGATTACGAAGGTCACTTGGCTGAGAGTAGTCTTCCCTCATACCATGCAGATGCCTAGAAATAGCGACGAGAAACCAATTATGCATGGCGTAGCGGCTGCCATCTTGAGCGAAGACCGGGAACGGTTAGCGGTCCTTCAGAGCGGGTTGGAAAATACGAATCTTGGGCGAAACATTTATAGTTGCGTTGGCTTTCCGGCTGCCGCGACCGATCCCAGCCTGCGTCAAATTCAGGATCTCCGTGCTGAAGTAGTGCTCGTCGTAATCGATCCTGGTACCGTTCGTCATTGTGGCAGCCATGCGGGCGGGAGCTCGAGAATTCGTGGATCGCTCTGCCACTCGAGAGGCTTTGCTGGAAGCTCTCACCAGGTATACGGCTGCTCGCAATAAAACGCGGAGTCACGCCGGAAAAGGAAGGGTTTTCAGCGTAGTGAACGCCAAGGGCGGTTCGGGCGCAACTACCGTAGCCGTAAACATTGCGATAGCGCTACAGCACACGCATGACAAAGTGGTACTGGTTGACCTTGCTCCCATCGGACATGCCGCGCTGCATCTCAATGTAAGGTCCAGTTTTGGAGTGCTCGATGCCCTGCAAAACCTGCATCGCATGGACGGGTCTCTGCTGCAGGGCTTCATGTCTTCGCATAAGAGTGGGCTACATCTGCTGGCCGGACCGCAGCAGCCGCTAGCAGCCGCCCCTACAGCCGCTGAACTTGCCCGGCTTTTCGATCTCCTGGTCAGCCATTACCGTTATGTGGTCGTGGATTGTTCCAGTCGTATGGACCACACCGCCCGTCAGCTCTGTGACTTGTCCAACGCCGTTTTGTTGGTCACCCAGACAGACGTAGTCTCCCTGTGGAGCACGGGACGCGTTCAGGCATTCCTCGAAGAAACCGTGGGACGTGAGCGCGTGCGCCTGGTGCTGAACCGGTACAAAAAAATCCCCGGGTTTACCGAAGAAGATGTGGAAAAAGCTTCTAACTGCAAGATTTTGTGGAAAGTCCCTAACAACTACCAATTGGTCGGCCCGGCAATCGATAAGGGCGCACCTGTGGCCTTGCACGACAGTCAAGAGGTCAGCCGGTCATTCATTGCACTTGCCGCCCTGCTGGCGCAGGCGTCTACCAACGACGAAGGCACTTTGGATCTCGTCTACCAGCACGATAAGAGTGACACCAAAAAGAGTGCTGGGCGCCTGATGATCTCTCCTCTTCGCGCCGGCCAATAATCGGTTTCATCCCGTCCCATAATCCCCCTGTCTTCCCGTTGATTTGTGGACTGCTCCGAGTAGCTTCCCGAATTGCCACTTTTTCATTTACCTTGTCCGCAGTAGGGGCAATCGGAAGGTCTGTGACGATGCAAGCAAACATAGAAACGACTGCCTTGCCTCCGTCGGAGGCGTTACCCACTGAGAGGAAGCCAAGGCATGCTCGCAGTCTGACCTGGTGGCTGTTGCTGCTGGTGGTTTGGACACTGAGTGGCGTGTATACCGCGCGGCTATTAAAGCGCGGCTGGGTAGCTTACGACGAAGGCACGTTTGGCCAGTGCGCCGAGCGAGTGTTAGATGGCCAGTTGCCTCATCGTGATTTTGATGACCCATATACGGGTGGGCTTTCGTATCTGAATGCGATCGCTTTTTCGGCGTTAGGCACGAATTCTGCATCACCACGAATTGTGCTTTTTCTTTTCTTTCTGGGATTTGTCCCGGCTGTTTATGCCATCGCGTCCCGATTCGCATCACCTCTCGGGGCCGGAACTGCCACCCTGCTCGCTGTCGTCTGGAGCGTGCCAAACTACACCGCGGCTGTTCCCTCCTGGTACAACCTGTTTTTCGCGGTCTTCGGGACGGCAGCAGTTCTTCGTTTCATCGAAAGCGGGCGCCGGCGCTGGCTTTTCGTAGCAGGACTGTGCGGCGGCGTCTCGTTTCTTTTTAAAATATCTGGAATTTATTTTATCGCAAGCGTGCTCTTGCTATTGATCTTCCGTGAGGTATGCACTCCTCACCAGGTACCGAGTGGCAAGCCTGGAAGCAGAATCTACAACATCTTTCTAAAGGCGCTATCGGTAGTCTTTATTGTTGGGCCATTCATTATCATCCGACGAAATCTCTCAGCAGTAGCGATGCTTGAGTTCATGCTGCCGGTGGTCGCTTTGGTCATTCTTTGCCTTTGGCGTGATTCGCGCCGAGAAGCGGGCCCACCGGGACAACGTTTTGTTTCCTTGTTCCGCGCGCTTCTGCCATTCGCGGCCGGCGTAGCGCTACCAGTGAGCCTGTTTTTAGTTCCCTATCTGCGTTCAGGGTCTCTATGGGCTTTTTTTAATGGCGTTTTTCTGATGTCAATCCGTCGCTTGGATTTCGCGGCCCGCAGACCAGCGGAATTACGCCTGATCAGGGTTGTCGCCACCCTCACTCTCGCGGGCCTTTTAACAAGAGCGATAGCAGTGCGCGCACCAATAACATGGTCAAAGCGGGTTCCGCTGCTGGTTGGCTTGGGCTTTCTGTTCCTGGCATCGGCACGCTTTCCACTGGTTTACCAGTTCGCCTGGGGGCCACTGACCCTTCTGATTCCGTTGGCTGTTCTCGCGGGCTCGATTCTGCTCGCAATGGCACGAGTCACGAAAGGACTATCGGTTGTGCGGCAGCAACAAATCATGTTGCTGCTCAGCGTCGCCGCACTGTGCGGTCTGATCCAAGTTCCCTTCAGCGTTGCTAATTACTTCTGCTATGCCGCACCGTTCCTCGTTCTCGCGTTACTGGCATTGTTGTCAATTCGAGAGGGAGCTTCGCGTTTTGTGCTCGGAGCGCTCGCGGTCTTCTACATTGCGTTCGCCGTCTTTCGCTCTACCCCCACGTTTCTGGCGTTCATGGGTAACCGTTATTTACGTGATCAACAGATTCATCAATTGACGATTGTCCGCGCCGGCGGCCTGCGAGTGTATCCCAGCGAGGGAGAAGAATACGACAGGCTGATTCCGGTGGTACTGGATCATGCAGGCGGCAGCCGATTTGTTTACTGCGCGCCCGATTGTCCCGAGGTCGCGTTTCTCGCCGGTCTGCGTAATCCCACACGTACCCTCTTCGACTTCCTAGATCAGCCCGCGGAACACACACAGCGCGCCTTGCAGGCCATCGGTTCTCACCCTGTAAATGTCATTGCCATACTTAGTGAGCCGCCGTTCTCAAATCCCATGTCCGCAGACCTTCACGCAGCTTTACGGGAGCAATTTCCGGAATACACTCAGATCGGTAGGTTCGAAGTCCGCTGGCGACGATGAACTTCCGGCCACGAGTTCACAAGATGGAGGAAGTTTCGGCATTTAGTTCCGCGTGCACATCAAAGGGGTCTTGACGTTAATTAAACGCCTTGCAAGAGGCCCGGCTTGAAACGTCTCAGCGCTGGAAAAGACACACCCTAGCAGGCCGCTTCTCTGTTTCTTCCTATGCTCAACCAGAAGGAAAGCGCAATGCTCCAAAAGACGAACAAAGGGATCAGACTTGGTAAACCATGCAGTCCAACAAGCTCTCCGAGGTTAAACGCTCCGTGAGTTTCTTCCGGCACTTCCTCTGTTGGGGCAAGAAACGATCCCTGATTGAGCGAAAACCTGCCTTGCGAGAAAGATGGCCAGAAAAGTTGGAGAGCCGGACACCTGAATTCATTGGGCGGCTGCGCGGTAGTGGAGACGCCCATGAGGGAGAGCCCCAGTCCGCAGACTGCTAGTAGGGCGAGCACTGCTCGCAAGTAAGATCCCGCCCTGCTCCAAACCGGTGCAATTCCAATGGCAAGCAAAGGAACTCCTGCACCCATGTAGCGCGGACCGTAGGACCAAGCCCCATGCCAAGCAGAAAAAGACGCATTAAAGAGAAAGTAGTATGTGGCAATGGCTGCGCTGGCACGGGCGATGGGGGCAGTGCTGGGATTCTTCCAGAGCAAGCGCAGCCCAAACGGGGCAGCAGCAAGGACGGGACCATAAAACAATAGTCCGCGACGGCATCCGAATAAGAGCTTTAGCATCACGTCAGGTTTGGGATACGTTAATCCCATGAAGCCGTGCGTCATCCAGGGAAATGCTCCGGCCTGGTAGTAGGAATATCCCAAGTGAAGCGACGAACCGAAGGCGGCACGGTGATAAACCAGCAAAACCATCACACAGATGACGGCTCCAGCAGCAACACTGCCGGCAACACGCCAACGTCGTTGGCGACCACTGGGCCACACCACTGTCAGTGCCAAAATGGCTACAATCGCCGACGCTGGCGCCGCAGGATATTCCGAGACGGTCGCCCATCCTGCGGTTAGACCTACAACAAAGCCCCAAAACCGGTCACGAACTGGGTCTTGGGTCTGTTGCAACATCGCCGCCGCTGCCAAAGCCAAGACCAAGCACGCTCCAGCGAGCGCATGCCCCCAGAGCAATGTAGCCCACGCCCAAACCGGAGTCGCCAGGCCCGTCGCAATTGCGCCAAATGCAGATGCACTTACGCTGCTGCCAAGTCGTAACGCGAGCAGAAAGAGACAAGCACAAGCCGCAGCAGTCGGAAGAGAAACACCAAATACAGTAGCGATATACGATAGGGCGACTAGCCCTCGCGGGGAACCAGAACTAACGCCGGCGGTAGCCAAAACTGGCCTCATCGCGGCCACGGCGGGCAGAGCGAGCAGCGCGAGACCGGGCGCTTTATCGGAGTAGTAATGGCCCTGGTATAGCGCTTTGTCACCGGTATTTTCGTGGTATGAGTCGATGCGCAATGTGCCCTGCTCAATTAACGAGCGCACCAGGTCAAAGCGAGAATTCTGATTCCAACCGCCTCCCTGGTAAAAATATGCGAACGACACGAACAGGACTACAGCAATCAGGAAAGCTCGGACGGCAGCATGTTGGCGAGTCTCCGGCGAGCGGGCGGTCATCGCACACATTCCAAGATGATATGAGTGTATGGAATACGCAGCAGGTCGTGCCTTATAGAGGGTTTTACGTCACGGAAGAATTGCAAGGCTAGCTCCGCGTACTCTTCTTCCTCGCGAATGAATCGTCCCCGGTCGCGCGCTAGTAAATACCTTGACACCACTGACTGGCCCTTCTCCCAGACACCGTCCAGTGTCACGAGTTTGCCACCGGGGTGAAGCGCGTGGTGTGCGATCTGAAATAAGTGTGAGGCCTCTGCATCGTCAAGATGGTGGAGGATTCCCAATGCCAGCACAATATCGAAATAATCGGATTGCGGCGGCGTGTACTGGGAGACGCGCTGGCAAGAGAATTTCGCTTGCGGGAATCGCTTGCGCGCCTTGGCAACATATGCCGGACTGGCATCAAACCCAACATACTCAGAGTCCGGCAAATACGGAACGATTGTTCCTGGCCCGCAGCCGATTTCCAAAATGCGATCGCCGGTCCGGGGCCGGATGTACTCCTGCACTAGTATTTTGCTGCGTCCGGGACCACCGATCACGTTCCAGAAGAATTGGTATGCTTGCGGAACGGCCAGTAGCGGGCGAATTGTTTCGATCATTGATTTCGACTACGATTGGATTTCCATTACGATTGCCTGCAAGATACGCCCAGCTTGACCGAAACACAACCGGAGCGCGGTGCGCCAATAATTCGGTGGCGACTATTTCTATGAAGGTAATTATTCTTGCTGGTGGGTTCGGGACGCGCCTGTCTGAAGAAACCTCCGCCCGTCCCAAACCCATGATTGAAATTGGGGGCAAGCCTCTGCTCTGGCACCTCATGAACCTCTATGCCAGCCACGGGTTCAAGGACTTTATCGTGGCCTGTGGCTATAAGGGCGAGGTGATCAAGGAATACTTCCACAACTTTGTTGTGCACAGCGGTGATCTGTTCATCAACCTGAAAGATGGTTCTTGTAAGGTATTGAACTCCACCGCGCCCGATTGGCAGATCGCCGTGGCAGATACTGGCCTCAATACTTTGACTGGCGGGCGTTTGCGCCGATTGAAATCCCTACTTGGCGATGAAGCCTTCATGGTCACCTATGGCGACGGTTTGGCTGATGTTGACATAAAGTCGCTGGTTGCTTTCCATCGTTCTCACGGAAAGCTTGCGACCGTGACCGCAGTTTCTCCCATCGCGCGCTTTGGCAGTCTTAAACTTGAGGGTGATCACGTCGTGAATTTTGTGGAAAAACCACAAACCGGCGAGGGCTGGATTAACGGCGGCTTTTTCGTCTTCGAACCCAAGATGTTGGATTATGTAAGTGACGATCAGACTTCGCTGGAGCGCGAGCCGCTGGAAGCCCTGGCTGCCGGAGGCCAGTTGATGGCGTATCGCCATACTGGATTCTGGCACCCAATGGACACTATGAGAGACAAGCATTACCTTGAATCGCTGTGGGCTAGCGGCAAGGCGCCCTGGAAAACTTCCTGATGGCGAATTCGCTCGCGTCTTTTTATCGCGGAAAGAAAGTTTTGGTTACCGGCCACACTGGATTCAAAGGTGGGTGGCTCACTGCCTGGCTCAAAATCCTTGGTGCGCATGTCATCGGATTTGCTCTGCCACCCGGCACTCGTCCCAACCTGTTCGACGCTGCCACCATTGACCGCGACATGGTCTCGCTATTCGGAGATGTCCGCAATTTCGAGGAACTCTCGGGAACTTTTGCCGAACGCTCGCCGGAGATTGTGATCCATAGCGCGGCGCAACCCCTCGTTCGCCGGTCGTATCGTGAGCCGGTCGAGACCTTCGCAACCAATGTGATGGGCACCGTACACGTACTCGAGGCCGCCCGGCACACGCCTTCGGTGCGCGCTGTGGTCGTCGTCACCAGCGATAAGTGTTATGAGAATCGCGAATGGTTTTGGGGATATCGCGAAGAAGACGCGATGGGCGGCCATGATCCTTACAGTTCCAGCAAAGGCTGCGCCGAGCTGGTGACAGCCGCTTACCGCCATTCTTTTTTCGCAAGCGAGAGTGCCGCAATCGCTTCGGCGCGCGCCGGCAATGTAATTGGTGGGGGAGACTGGTCAGAAGACCGGCTGATGCCCGACATTGTGCGTGGAATTTCCTCCGGAACGCGCATAGTGATTCGCCGGCCCGATTCCACCCGGCCTTGGCAGCATGTGCTGGAAGTTGTTCGAGGATATTTGCTGCTGGCACAGCGCCTCTGGGAAGATGGTCAGAGATATGCCAAAGCATGGAACTTCGGTCCCTCTGATGAAAGCGCTATCCCGGTGGCCGAGGTCGCCAAGCGGACAATTGCACTCTGGGGAAAAGGTGAAATAAACATCAGGCCTGATTCGGGAGCGCCGCACGAATCAAAGTATCTGCACCTGAACTCCGAGAAAGCGCGCAACCATCTCGGTTGGCAAGCAACGCTCACCATTGACCAGGCTCTCGAGTGGAGCGTGGAGTGGTATCGCTTGTATTACGAGAATCCCGCATGTGCTCTGCCCGTCACCGAGACACAAATTCAACGATACATGCGGATGTTCCCGTGAAGAATCTTTCGTCAGCTCTGGTCACGGGCGCGACCGGTTTCATCGGCTCAGCTCTGGTGCGGCGCCTGCTTGCGGAGAAATTCGAGGTCGCCTGCCTTGTCCGCGGCAGCAGCAGAAATCTTTCCGCGCTGGCTGGACTCTCAGGTGTAAAAGTAATTGCGGTCCCTTCGTTCCACACCGAGCAGTTGAAACCCGCTTTGGCCGGTACTTCCGTGGAAGTGGTCTTTAATCTCGCGTCCTATGGAGTGCACCAGGAGCATCGCGACCCGCAGCAGCTTATCGATGGCAACCTTGGCATTCTCACCCACGTGCTTGAGGCCACTTCCCGTTGGCCCATGCGAAAGTTCATTCACGCCAGTAGCTGTTCGGAATATGGAAGCCCGCGGCCGAGTAAGTCGGGAGTCTCGGAGGCCGAACCTCTACGCCCGGTCTCACTTTACGGCGCGGCCAAGACAGCGTCATTTGTCTATGGCAATGCGCTTGCATCAACGTTCGGAATCCCATTTGTAGCACTGCGTTTGTTTGGCGTCTTCGGTCCAGGAGAAACCCGACAGCGGCTTGTTCCGTATCTTATTCAGCGTTTGCAACGCGAAGAATCTGCGGAACTCACGCCCGGAGAGCAGGTGCGCGATTTTCTGTATATAGACGATGTGATCGACGCGTTTCTTGCTGCTGCGCAGGAACAAGGTCTAGAGCCCGGCCGGGCTTACAATGTTTGCTCAGGACAGCCGGTGCGGGTGCGAGAAATTGGGGAAGCCGTGGCGGACGCGATTCAAAAGCCACGACGGCTTCTGCACTGGGGCAAACGTGCGTACCGTGAGGACGAGCCGGAGTGGCTTGTCGGCGATAATTCTCAATTTAAAAGAGCAACGTCATGGCGTCCACAGCTCAGTCTTAACCGGGGCATCCAACGCATGATTGAAGCCCTGAGTCTCGAGGCGCCGGCATCGCAGGAAAATATCAGATGAGTAGCATGCACTTTGATCAGTTTGCCGGAGATTACAAGCAGGTCCTTGATAAAACGGTTGCGATCTCCGGTGAAGATTCCGCATATTTCGCCGAATACAAAGCGCGCTACCTCGCTCGCATGCTTTCGCGCGATTTTTCCGGCAAAGTGCTCGACTTCGGTTGTGGCATCGGCCTGCTGTCTGGCTTTCTAAAGCAGCATTTACCCCAGTCGCGGATTGATGGCTTTGATGTCTCGCGGGAGAGCCTGGATCACGTGGATTCGGCACTTGTCGAACAAGGACTGTTTACCTCCAACGCGGACTTGCTGGCTGGCGATTACGATCTGATCGTTCTGGCTAATGTGATGCACCACATTGTCGTCGCACAAAGGCAAATGGTTATTGAGGATATTGCCGGGCATCTCGCGCCTCACGGCAAGTTGGCAATTTTTGAACACAATCCCGCAAATCCGGTAACGCGCCGGGTCGTAGACCGTTGCCCGTTCGACAAGGATGTCACTTTACTCGCCCCCTCCGAAACTTCTCAGTATTTAAGAAAAGCGCGCCTTCGCCTTGTACGCAACGACTACATCGTTTTCATGCCCCGCCTTTTGTCTTGTTTGCGCCCGCTGGAGCGTTGCCTCGCGTGGCTGCCATTGGGTGCGCAATACGCATTGATCGGTGAGAAGCATGTCTGAAAATCGAAAGCTGATCAGCATTTGCGTACCGGTATTCAACGAAGAACAGAATGTCGAGCCGCTCTATGAGGCCCTCCTGCCGGTCGTGGCGGCGCTTTCGCAATACGAATTTGAGATTCTTTTTACCGATAATCACTCGACCGACGGGACATTTAACATCCTCGAGCGGCTCTCCTTACGCGACCCGCGCATCCGAATCATTCGTTTTTCAAGGAATTTTGGCTTCCAGCGCTCTATCTTCACCGCTTACGCCAACGCACGCGGGGAGGCGGCGGTGCAGATCGATTGCGACTTGCAGGATCCGCCTTCATTGATTTTCGATTTCGTGCGCAAGTGGGAGGAAGGCTATCGCGTTGTCTACGGCATTCGCGGTTCGCGCAAAGAGGGGGCGCTGATGAATTTTGTGCGGAAGTTTTTCTATCGTTTGATTGACTCCCTCAGCGAGGACGATCTCCCCCTTGATGCCGGCGACTTTCGCCTCCTGGACCGCTGCGTGTTGGACGAACTCGTGAAGTTCGACGATTACCAACCGTACGTGCGAGGCACGGTGGCGGCGTTAGGATTTGATCAAATTGGCATTCCCTACAACCGCTCGGAGCGACAACGAGGAAAAAGCAAGTTTTCTTTTCGCGAGTTAATTGGACTGGCCCTCGATGGCATTCTCAACCACTCCGTCGTTCCGCTCAGAATGGCGACTTACCTGGGTCTTGTCATTTCTTGTCTGACTTTTCTGGCAATTGTTGGCTATGGAGTTGGGCGCTTATTCTTTGCAAGGAATTGGCCGCCAGGCTTTGCCACGATCATCGTTCTGATTCTGGGCTCGCTCAGTTTGAACGCCCTGTTCTTAGGAATTATCGGCGAATATCTCGGACGCATTTACAAGCAGGTAAAGAGGCGGCCGTTAACAATTATTGAACGCGAGATTGATTACAATGTCGCGGATTCAGACAAAGGCCCTGGCACCCATTCCGCAGTGGGAAATCGATAAACCGTGTCGTAACGTTCTAATCCTGCTTCCCTGGCGTTGCGCCCAAATCTTGAGGAAATGATTTGAATTCCACATCGCGCGTCTTCGACGAAACTTTCTTACTTTCGTCCATCCTGCTTTCCGTGAGTGTTCCCTTCAACACAAAGTAGGCCTCATCTCCCGTGTTCTTGCCCGGGCCACGGTCGACACTACCTTTGAACTCGAACCAAACCCCGTGGACCGTCACAGTAGTGAAACCTATTTTGTTGCCATCCAGTTTTCCCTCTTTGAAGAAGTGATCGAGAAATGTTCCCTTATCGCTTTCCAGATCGCCGTAACGTGAGACGAATCCGGTCACCCGCCCCGCCTCCTCGACCGTTACCTGCACGAACTCGCCCTCACGGAGGAAGGTGTACATCCCGGAGTAGTCCGGCGCGGTTTTCGCCGGCGGCGGGGATTTATCATTTGTCTGACCGGCGAGCAGCGAAGCTGTCAACAGCAACAGGGAAACGATTATGCGCTTGTTCATTGAGGGATTTGCTCCTGGATTCTGGCTATTCCTTTGGGCGCGTAAGTGTGGCATCGGCAAAATCAGTCCATTGCCCCGCCTCGTTCTTCTGTCGCATTAGCCACTGCCAATGCTGGGATCCAACGTCCCAGCGAAAGATTGTGTGAAACGGACCGTCCGGATATTCAAACACAAACTCAATCTGACTGTCTGAGCGCTTTCCGTATCCTAGAGTTTCTGAGAAACGTCCCCCAAAAATGTCCATCCAGTGCGCCGCATACCGCTCGCTGGCATTGTCGTAGCCAATCATGACAATTGCTTCATAAGGTAGCTTGTCTGTTGTTGCGACTTCCTTTTCGTGAAGCCTGAGAAATTGATGATTCAGCACCCAGTCGGTGTCCACCGTATGTTCCACCTGCCGACCTGCGATCTTGCCGTTCAGACGCCAACTACCCAACATATTTTCCAAAAGTTCATCATGTAAGATGTGCTTCGGTCCGTCCACGGAAGCTTGTTGTGCAACCGAACTGAGTACAGCTACCCAGAACACAAACAAAGAAACGATGTTTAGCGCGACTCTCATCGATTCGGCCTCGGTGGGATATTAAATCACAGCCAGTGCCGGACTAATGGTTTGATGCGATCAAACGCGAGCTATAATGGTTTTGCATCCACTTCCTCCGGCATATTTTCATGCAAAACGGTTCCGGGCTCAAAAATTCAGGGATTCTGCCGGAGATAGCCGCTGCAAGTAAGCCAACTCTGTTGGTCCAACTGGAACCTTGGCATGTGGGCTTTGTTGGTAACCTCTGCGACCTTCTCCTGCGACGCAATGTAGCGCACGATTCTGAATATTCCCCCGCCGCTTTTTGGCCCGATGTCTTTGTTGTGGCAGGCTTGCCTTGGCGAAGGTTCTTTGAATCCACGATATGTCACTGCCTGTTGATTCTACTAATGTGGGGAGTTTCACAAATCTTGTCACGCGGAACGAAACCGGAGGTCCACTCACCCTTTGATCGGAGTTCGGTAATTTACTACACCGCTTCCGACTATCTTCCCCCTGTAGATACCGGCGGTCGCCGGCAGCGCAGAGGAGTTGGGGCGCCGGAATACGCCAGGCAGCCCATTATCTCTGTCCCTCCGGAGTCCGACAATTCTGCGCAAACAGTCATTGTGCCTCCTAAAATCAAGCTCGAGCACGACGTGCGCATGCCAAATATGGTCGCGTGGGTGAAAACTCCAGTAGCGGTGCCGATCGCGGCGACGGCACGACTTTCGGCTCAGCTTGCTTTGTCGAATCTTACGACTGCTGCGGTAGCGCCATCTCCGGAGCTGAGCGATGTTGAAGATCGCCATGCTCCCAAGCTTTCAGAAAGCGTCATTGCTCCACCACCACAAATTACGGACACGCGGTCATCACGAATCACAGCCCCAGCTACACCAGCGATCATCGAGCCTCCACCGCAAATAGGCGTCAGTGTTACGAGGAAAGTCGGAGACCTCAATATCGGCCACACCAACGTGGTCGCTCCGGCACCGCAGCTACCGGTTGCTCAACAGCGCATCTCGGCCACGCAGATTCAGGCCGTTCTCGGGCAACGGAAAATGGAGGTCGTGCCTCCTCCGCCCTCGCTCCGGGCGACAGAGGCTTCAAATATTGGTGGAAGGATTATCGCGCTGAGCATACATCCTGCGGCCCTTAATGTGCCAATCGAGGTGCTCCCGGGTAACCGTCGAGGAACTTTCGCGGCCGGTCCAGAGGGCAAGCATGGGGATTCCGGAGTTCCCGGCGGTCCAGCAAGCGGTGGCATTGCGGGCGACGCTCATAAGAGCAGCACCGATAATGGAAACGTTCGCGGTTCGGGCAGCGGTTCTGATCTCGGAGTTCCGGCGGGCATCCTCGTGGGAGCGCGCCCCAACCATCCTTCATCGTCGCCTCTAGCTCAGGACTTGGCAACAACGAATCAGAAGCAACAAGCCTCCCTCACTTCTCCGCGCGCGGTTACTCCTTCCTCGCGCGCGATTGGCGTCCGTAAGGATTTGGCAATACCAGTCCCGGAAGCGAGTGCGCTCGCCGTAGATAAAGAGGTTTTCGGACCCCGCAAGTTCTACTCGATGTCGCTTAACATGCCCAACCTGAATTCCGCCGGGGGAAGCTGGGTGATTCGCTTCGCGGAAATAGCAACGAATAACAATAGCGCTAAAGATAGAGCCGAACTTGTCGCACCCGAGGCAATCCAGAAAGTGGACCCAGCGTATCCGGCGGAACTAATGCGGCAAAACGTGGAGGGAACGGTGACGCTATACGCTGTGATCCATAGCGACGGCACGGTTGGCGGCGTGCGCGTGCTGCGCGGTGTGGATGAACGGCTGGACGCTTACGCCAGCACCGCCCTCTCCCGCTGGCATTTCCGCCCTGCAACTAAAAATGGTAGCGCCGTGGACCTGGAGGCTGTGGTCGTGATCCCGTTCCGTGTGAAGCAGAATGTCTTCTGAACGAGAGTTCTACTCATCACGAGTCACTGCGAGTGGCGCCGAAGGGTCAATTTAGAGAATTTACTTTCCTTGTTTTGCCGCCTTCTCACCTTCAAGTTGTGTGTAGACGGTGGGGTCAGTACAGACCTCGTAGTACAACTTTTCTGTCCATGTAACCAACGAGAAATTGCGTGGATCAATCTCTGGGCTCGAAGTCTCGCGAACCACAATTCTGCGGAAGATGTCACTATTCAACGGCACCAGTCCGCTGTGCAATCGAGTCTTCTCGCTGCCCCACAAGGCCGGATACTCGATTTGGCAAGGTTCAAGTGAGATTTCGGTTTTGAGTTTGTGGAACGCGGCTTCATTCATGCGGATTCCCCCAACATTGTAATTGATGGTGAATTCCTCGCTGTCATCCGCATCAGCATTGCTCGCGGTCAGAAACGTGTATACCCGAAAGGGACTATTCAACGGCTCCATTACCTTACGGGCACGCTTGTTGCATGAGGAGAGCCGGTCACTCTCGTTCAAAGCTTCAGAGATCATGATGCGCTGCGCCCCGTCCATCAGAGATAACGGCGCCGAGTTCTGGTAGGCAATTCCTATGCCAAGTTCCAAGCCCGGCAGACCGGCGCGCTCAAGCAATTCGTTGTA
Source organism: Acidobacteriota bacterium (assembly GCA_003225075.1). Lineage (GTDB taxonomy): Bacteria > Acidobacteriota > Terriglobia > Terriglobales > Acidobacteriaceae > Gp1-AA124. The sequence continues at coordinate 23,133 of QIAP01000044.1, forward strand.
GCCCTGCACGATTTCGATAATTTCTCGCGCCAGCACACATGCCCGGCTCACCGCCTGGGCGGGCTCATTTTCACGCTCCAAGATCGCCAAAATGATCGCATCGCCTTCCAGAAAAACTTTGTCGGCGCCATACTTGGGCAGCAACTTGTTCACGGGATCATAGAAGTTAAGAGTGAAATACGACGCCGCATTGAGCCCCCGCTCGAATAGGGAGCGCGTCAGACGTGAGGAATCGCGGATATCAGCCTTCAGGACGACGTGATGCAGAATCTTTGCTTCACTGGGTTTCTGTTCGTCGCCTGAAAGAAAATCATACAGCGTGCCATTCACCGCCGAGAGCTCTCGCAACTTTTCATTGGCTATCAGATTGACGCTGTCCATGGCGGCATTCAAGGTTTCCAGTCGCCGCAGGTCGCGATGATAGCGCATGAGGTCACGCAGAAAGCGACCAGCGATGTTGGCGCGTTCCGCTCCCCGGCAAGAAACCACGCGTCCCACGGCCGCATACAGACTTTTCGACGAAAGCTTGCCATGTTGTTCGATCAACTTCTCAACCCGATCGCACTCGGCGCGTGATACCAGGGCATTTTTAAGCTGCTGGGCATTAATGCGCGGCGCGTATTCAGCCAGAAGGGGCACTACTTCGTAGGAGGCGATGACTTGCTCCATCACATTCTCATTTTCCAGCAGGGTCAGCCACATTTCTAATCGTGTCTTCTGTGCCTGGCCTTGGGGAGTAGAGTCATCCGGCCGCCCGCCACCTACGAGTTCTTCTGCATTCTCCGGCATGCACAGCCAGCCATCCAACATACCTTCGTCATAAGCTTCGCCATCAATACTCAGCGATCGCAGAAATTGGCAGGCAATATTCCGCATATTCGCGAAGCGATCCGGATCGCGATCGAAGTTACCGAACATTACATAGTGCTCCGCGCAGATATAATCATCCCGCCCATCTTCCGTAAAGATCAGCCGATTGAGGAAAAGTCTGTAATCGGTGTTGCATTCCTGCCCGAATAGCGAGCGCCGCGTGCGCGCCAGTGTTTCTTTCTCGATCTCACGCAACTTCTGGAAGAGCTCCTGGCCAGTCTTCCGCAGAATGATCTTCTTGCGGACTTGAAAACCTGCCAGCCGCTCCCGGTACTCCAATGCTTTCTGTTGACGGGTTCCTTCGAAACCTCTGAGCATCATCCGGCAGCGTTCCAACACCTGCGCAAACTGGGTGCTTAATTCCAAACGCAAGAATTTGATAAGGGCCAGGCGCCCCAAAACGTCCACCGCCAAATTCCCCTGGGCTTTGGCTCGATTAAGGGTGGCCAACTGCAATTCTGTCAATAGCGGCTTAAGATCGGCCAGTTCCTGCGGCTTGCGGAGCGCCGCTGCTGGGGAACTTGCAAACCGCTTTTGCTGGGGAACGATAATGGCCCCTTCTGCCGCCAACAGGCCTTCCACTTCGCCGTGGCGGGCAATCAGGTGAGCAATCTGGGACCGGGCCGTGTCCACGAACCTTGGGCTCAAATAGACGTCTTGCCGCAAATTATCTACGCCAACTTGCAAGCCTTCGAGAGAAAGAGATGGCTTGTAACTCGCCAGGCGGGGAGGATCGGGCTGTGCTGGAGCCTGCCCGAGTCGAAAAATGGGTATGCGTGGCATGCGCGCGGCGGCTACCTCTGCGGCAGCCCTGCCTGGCTTACCAGGCTGGCACGGAATTGTGGAACCACTAGCGCTTGCTCAGCGGTTGGAACATTGAGCGTAGCCAGCCTTGTCTCCACGACACGGGCCTCTGGTAGCGCGCCCGAGGCAACATACGCTCGCCACAATAATTGCATCGAAAGAGGGCTTTGCGAGTCCTCCTGGAGATGTGGAATAGCTCCAGCATACTTATGTTCGGCCATTAGAAGTGCCCCAACTGCAGCGTGATATGACGTCTGGATCACCGGGCTGCGGCTCCGTTCCGCCATGGTTTCGAGCATGCCGAGCGCGTTGGAAGCGACATCCATGGTCTGGGCTGCACTGGCACGGGCGACTCGGACCCGAAGGATGCCGGCCTCCTCGTCGTAAAAATCGCTCTTCGAAATTTGATGACCTTCGTCCAGCGCCTCTTCCGCCGCCAGCAACTGCTTGGCAGCGGCTTCGTAGTCGGGTTCATACATCGCTAGCACGCGATGCGCCTCTGCTTCCAATCGTCCATTTCCAATGGCGTGGGCATGTTTGCTGACGTCCAGCAATGCCACTTTCGCCTGTTTCTGATCATCCTCGCGGATAAACGTGAACGCAGAGTACAACTCATACTCGACTCTATGGTTTTCGCTTTTCACGAACAACTTTGCGCGAGCATATTCCTGACGTGCCTCTTCTTCCTTCCCCATTAATGCGTAGGTGTCTGCGATGCCTAATTCCGAGCCAAAGCCAGGATCCAGTTTCACCGACATGCGGTACCGCTGCAGAGCGGCATCAAATTTTCCTGCAAGTCGCAGCAGTTCGCCGTAGGAGTCATAGGGGTTCGGCTGCGTCGGCTGCAGCGCGACATAGCGCTCCATCATGGCAAACGCTTTGTTAAAATCGCCGCTGTATCCGTACGCGTAACCCAACTCGTTGATAGCTGCGGGATAATTTGGCGAAAGTGTGACGGCTCGCTCGAGCACCACTATCGCTTGCGTATAGCGCTCCTGATGTACTAACCAGCGTCCAGCCAGAAAACCCAGCCGTTGGTCCCGCGGATACTTCGACAGGAGATCGTTCATAGCCGCAATGGCAGGCACGTAGTTGCTTTCGTGAGCGCCAGCCAGCCACCGAATCAGGAGTCGCTCACTGTAATTGACCTTTGATTCCAATTGCATAGCACGTTTACAGGAGGAAATCTGCTCTTCCGGTTCGCTGCTAAGATGGCAAATCATGATCAGCGACTGAGCAAAAGTGGGATCCGCTCTGCTCGCGTTCCGTAGGTCGTCAAGCGCCTCGGCCTGCCGAATGAATTCCATGTTCTTCATGGCGTGCTCGAATAACTTTCGAGCCCGGGGGGATCTCGTAGACACGGGCAGCATCGCAGCGGCATACTTGGGCGAAGGGATGGTCGCGTTCGCCTTCGCGTCAGCAGTGAACGCGGCCAAAGACGTTAAGAAAAGCATCAGGCCAATGCGGCAACGGCGCATGGATTTTCCTCAGAAACCATTGATTTCACACAACGTCTCCTGAGAGCGTAACATTCACAATGGGGTCGGCAAACGTTACCTAAGTTAGGTTGTAAGCGATTGAAACAATGTAGGATCGAGGACCGATGCTCCTACGCAGAGCACCGCACTCTAGCTTAAGAAATGGGCTTGAGGCGAGCCGAGTGACCTTGGCTGCTTGATTATTGAGCGCTCTTCACGCGGGTTGTGTCGAATTCATCGCCCTTCTGCCATCCGATGGGATGCGGAAGGTTTGCGGCCTCCCATCCCAACGCAAATCCGAAGCGCGCCATGGCGGCATCGCCGGTGAAATCCATCGTAGGATGGTACTCATCACTGGGCTGGTGATAATGCTTTGCGGTGTATTCCTTGTCTTGCTCGAGTCCCCATGCTTCGTCATGTCCCTTGAATTTCATGCCCTCATTAATCGAGAAAGAAGGAATTCCAACTCGTGCCAAACTGAAATGGTCGGAGCGGTAGTAATGTCCGGCTTCAGGACGTGCGTCTGGTCTGATTGCTAGCCGAAACTCTTTTGCCGTGGCCTGCACCACGGGATAGAACGTCGTGCGCTCAGCACCGGAAACTTCCACTTCCTCTGGCGCGCCTAGTGGCTTTACATCGTCAAAATTCAAATCGAGGGTGATCTTTCCCGCCGGAATGGGAGGATGCTCGCCCAGATACTGAGATCCGAGCAACCCTTGTTCTTCCGCCGTTACAGACGCGAAAATGATGGACCGCCGAGGCTTCTGCGCCGCCTGGCCAAAGGCTCTGGCAATCTCCAGCAAAATGCCGCAGCCGGTCGCGTTGTCCTGGGCACCGTTGTAAATATTGTCTCCAGGCATATCCGGACGAATACCCAGGTGATCATAATGTGCTGTGTAGGTCACGGCTTCGTCCTTCAACTTGCGGTCCGACCCTGGCAATATGGCGACCACATTGTTGGACTCAAATGGACGAATCTTGCTTACCATGTGCGCCTTTAGCTTGAAGGGCAGAGTAACGGGCTTGAAATCGCGCGACTGCGCGTCGGCCATCATCTTGTCCAGATCCATGCCCGCGGAAGCCACCAACTTCTGCGCCACTCCCAGTTGAATCCATGAGGACACATTCAGTTTGGGCTGGCCCTCGCGCCGCAAATATGACTTCTCCCCTGAATTAGAATTGCGCACCACCTCCCATGGGTAACTGGCCATGTCCGTCTTGTGTATGAGAATCGCGCCGACAGCCCCCTTTCTGGCTGCCTCTTCGTACTTGTAGGTCCAGCGTCCGTAGTAGGTCAACGCCTTCCCCTTAAAAAAACTCTCGTCTTCGGACGGCGGCTCATTCACCAGCACTAGCAGCACCTTCCCTTTGACATCCTTGCCCTTGTAATCGTCCCAGTTATATTCAGGAGCCTCAATGCCATAGCCGACATATACCACCTCGGCATCTAGGTCGGATTCCCGTTGTTGCGTCTCATCGTAGGCTACGTAATCTTCGAGCGGCTTCAGTTCCATTGCGCTGCCCTGTTCTGGTACCAGCCAGAACCTGGTATCCGGCAGCGGGGTGATGCCCACCAACGGCACCTTCTGCATGTAAGTGCCGTTGTCACCCGCCGGTCTCAGGCCGTACAAGGCGAACTGGGCGGCCATGTATTGCGCCGCGATATCCCCGCCACGCTGCCCAGTGCCACGGCCTTCCAGCAGATCGTCGGACAGAAAGCGCACATGAGCGCGAACGTGCTCCGGATTGATGGTGTCCATAGCTGCGAAAGCTGCCGACGGCAGGCGGGTAGCATTGACAATCGAGCTGTTCTTTCGGCTTGGAGCGGTCGCCGCCCGCAGGTTGGCGTTCCACGCTCCCGCACCCAAGAGAATTAAAACCAGGACTGGCAACAACAAAGCAGAACTCCTCCGCATGATCGATCCGACTCCTGCACTAGTTGAATTATGAGTTAGAAAACTCTTTATTGTACGGGAACGAAAGGCAGTAGACGATAGATCACCCGGGAAAGAAGGGACCCGAAAGTAACAATGCTGTCGTTCATAGAGCCGGCGAGCAGTAATCTTCCATGTACCGCACCCTCTTGTCGCAAAGCTCGTCTATCCCGCGACCGCGGGATCAGTTTTTCGAACCTCAAGCGGCGCGAAAATCCCGCACGTCTTCGCCGGGCCGAAATACCAGAGCTTGAGCTGCTTCCGCAGACTCTGCCATTTTGCGGTTGATTTGTGCAAAATCGCTTTTGACCCAGCCCACACTCAAAATTTCGATCTCCCCATCCCGCGCGATCCAGAAAATCGTGGGAACATTCGTCAACCCATAAGCATTTGATACGGGATAGGTGCGAATATCATCCAGCACAATGGGGAATGTTACGCCGTATTCCTTCACGAAAGTTGCCGTGTCGTTCCTGTCGTTCTGCGATATGCCAATTAAGGTCAAATTCCTATTTCCGTAAGCCTTGTGAAGTCGCTCCAGAAATGGAAAAGTGTATTGGCAAGTAGGACATGAGACCTTAAAGAACGCAGCCACCACCGGCCCGCGCTCAAGAGCTTCCTGCAATGAGAACTTCTTTCCATCAAGAGTATTTAGGGCGAAATCAGGTGCGGGATCACCCACGTTCAGAGCAGCCATTTCTTGTCCTCCGAAAAGATGACTAAGCCATTTCATGTGGAACCTTCGAACCTCTGGTATTAGATGATCTTCTATTAGATGATCTTCGCTTCGCGTAGGATTTTCCGCGTCAATCCCGTGAGCGGCAATTTAGGAATGCGGGAGGGGAGGACCCAGCGTCCCTCGATACCCGCCGGGGGCGGCCCCTGAGCGACGAACACAGTGTAATCGGTAACCGTGATTGAGTGGCGTATCCTCATGCATGCGTCAGGTTCGACATTCGAACCCGAAATCTCCGGTAACTCCCACATACCTGGCATTAGCTGGATATCAGGCGCCCGCTGCACCAGAAATACCCCACCGTCCCGCTGATCGAGGGTGTAACCGATCTGCCGTTTCTGTTGGAGGGAAGGCTTTAGCTCATTGGCGCCTTCTCCTCTGGTTTTACAGAGCCCCAGCAAGGGACAAGTCAAGCATTTTGGCGCTCGCGGCAGACATACCGTAGCGCCCAGTTCCATGATGGCTTGATTGAAGTCTCCCGGACGTCTCCCGCTCAAAATGCTATCGGCAATAGCCCATGATTCCGCTTCGATGAGATTTCTGCCCAACATTCGCTGCAGTACCCGTCGCACGTTTCCGTCCACCACGGCGACAGGTTCATTAAATGCGATGCTGGCAACCGCTGCTGCTGTATATCGTCCGATACCCGGAAGCTTTCGCAATTGCTCGGCGGTTTCGGGAAATTTTCCGTTAAATTCATTCACTACGGTTTTTGCCGCAAGGTGCATCATGCGGGCACGACGGTAATAACCTAGTCCGCTCCAGACAGCCAGCACAGACGAGAGCCGCGCTGCGGACAATGTCTTCACCGTCGGAAAGCGCTTGAGAAATCGCTCATAATGCTCCAGGACCGCCGTCACGCGTGTCTGCTGAAGCATGATTTCCGAGAGCCACACGCGGTAAGGATCACGGTTCAGCCGCCAGGAAAGGTCTCGCTTGTGGCAGTCATACCAGCGAAGCAGATGCCGCCGGAAGAGTTGGCGGCCGTGGTATGTATCAATCGGGCGAGCAACGCTGCTGGTCTTCATCAGAGCACTTCATTATCACATCACTTCTCATTGCCTTAATTCCCAACGTCGATGTTCCACATTGACCAAACTGCACCGACGGGCATTGTCCGTTTGTTGCAGCCTGAGATTCAAAACGTAGGCCGGGATAACCCGCAGGTAACTTGTGCTGTGTGCTTTAGCGGTATACACAATATCAGGAAGGATCTTACAACTAGGCTTAAATCGAGCGCATCGTACCTTGCACAGCGATTAGGAGCAGACCCTGTGGATTCAAAAATTTGGAAAGCTCTGGTTGTTCCTTTTTGTTTATCTCTCATGGCTGGCTGCGGAGGCGGAGGCGGCAACAAAAACACGGGTGGCGGTGGGAATGGCTCAGTAACTCCGCCCGTCATTGTCAGCCTAGGCGCTGGACAAAATGCCTCCGGCGTGAATATCACAGTGCCTACGCCCGCATCGACTCCCACACCCAACGCTCAGGCCCTCGGAGTCGGCGGCAACACAGCTTTCTCGACCGGAGACTCCGTTGCCCACGGGACCAATACGTCCATGTTGATATTCGGTCCCGGCATCTCCAGCAGCATGCAGATCAGTTTTTCCGGCCCTGCCGGCGACATCACAACCAGCAACGTGGTGGACGTGCAATCAAACGATACCCCACCCGTACCGGGCATTAAAATGAATATGAGCGTATCGAGCACCGCCGCTGTCGGTGCTCGCACCGTCATTCTGCAAGACAAAAATAATGACATAACAACGTTTACTGGTGGATTGGAGGTCCAATGAAGCGAACCCGGCTTATCCCAAGCTTGTTTATCATGCTGCTTTCGTTTGCCTCTGCCACCACCGTTATTCCCATGTCTGTGGAAAAGCTCGTTGGTGGTTCCAGTCATGTGGTTGAGGCGACGGCTGTTCAGGCGTGGTCAGAGTGGAACCCGCAACACACCATCATTTTCACCTATACGAAATTTCAGGTGACGCGACGCCTGAAGGGACAGGCTCCGACAGCCATCATTGTCAAGCAGCTCGGAGGCTCTACGGGAGGCTACACCGAGCGAGTTGCGGGAGTGCGTCACTGGAGATCAGGTGAACAGGCGGTTCTGTTTCTCAGGCCCAGTCAGGATCAGGACGGAACTTTGGAAGTCACCGGCCTAATGCAGGGAAACTTCATGGTTCGTCAGTCGCCAAGCGGCGAAACCCTGGTTAGCAATGGTGTACCTGAAGTCTCCGCCTATCAGATAAGTTCTCATGAAGTCGCCCCGTACCGCGGGAGCGGCATGCGCCTGGAAGAACTGGAGTCACGCGTTCACAAGGCGGTGCAGTGATGCGACGTTCAAAAATGAAACTTGCGAGCCTGCTGCTCCCGCTCTTTCTCGTGTCTTCGGCGCTAGTTGTGGTCACTCCCGGATACTCGTTCTTGCCGGAGCTCACAATTCCCGCTGGCGGGGGTACTCCCGCAGCTAACCACTGGAGCATGAGTTCATTTCAAGTGCAATGGAACATCAATCCTTCTATCGGCTCAAACGTTACCGGCACGACCAGCGTAACCACCATTATCAGCAACTCGTTCAGCACGTGGATCAATGCACCGAACACTAGCGCCAACGTAACCGCCGGTGCGACTTCAAGCATCACTCAGGAAAAGAGCCCACATCCTACTATCAATCTAATCTGTTTCGTTTGCAGTGACGTGAGTTTCGGCGGGACGGAGACTCTGGGGATCACTCTGTCTACCTCGGTGAACGGCGCTGGGTTGCCCGATGGACACGGCGGCACTACTCAGTTCGCCGGACAAATCATTCACGCCGATATCGCATTCAATCCCGCGGTGACCTTCGATACCGGAGGTGGTACTGGCCAAGACCTGCGAACCGTCGCCACACACGAAATCGGACACTTTCTTGGGTTGGACCACTCGGCGATTGCCCACGCAGTTATGTTCCCACAAGCGGCTTCAGTGTTAACGACTCTGAGCTTTGACGATGTGGCTGGAATCTCGTCCCTTTATCCAAAAACTCCAGCAGATGTTGGAACCGGCTCCATCTCCGGGACAGTGACCATGACTACCGGAGCACCGGTCTTTGGCGCGCACGTCTTTGCCAATTCAACGACCGGGGTCGATCCATTCGGCGCCTTCCCCACAATTCGTCCCAGTCCGATCGGCGCTCTTAGTGACACTGCTGGAAACTTTACAATTTCGGGGGTTCCTGCGGATTCCTATCTCGTAATTGCAGAGCCACTGGATGGACCTGTGGTCGACTCAGATATAGGCTGGGCAGCAGCCTTCAATCAGCCTTCGGTTCAGACAAACTTCACTACGCGTTGGCATTAGAATTTGCCGGCGCGCGACTGTGAAGTTTGAGATGGGACGACAGGGCTCGTCTCTGATGCAGGTGCGCTTACTTTGGTTCTGGCGCAACCATCGAATGCGCAATCGCCACCCAGCCCGCCTTCTGCTGCTGCCAGACTGTCATCATGTGCACAGGATGCTCCGGAAGGGGCTGGCCATTACCGCTGCCCCGCATGGTGGCGGTATAAGTCACGACAAACGTGTTGCTGTTGAGTTCAGTTTTAAACTCGCCCAGAGAGTAATCCTGCAATCGCAATTGCTTCAAGTGTTCCAGAGTCGCAGCCCGGTCGAGTTGCCCGGACGAAGTGACCGAAACGAAATTAGACGCCAGGCTTCGTTCCACTTCGTTCCAGTGCTGCGCCTTCACTTCGCGCCAGAACACACGTTCCAGGCCTTCGCCGCCGGTAGCATCGGAAAAGCTCTTTGCCGGACGCTCGTTCCAGACGGTACATCCTGGAAACACCGCGGCACCGCACAACAAAATGATCGTTAACCATCGAACCATGGCGCGATTCTACCGCAACAACCTTCTCGCAAATCGAACGAGTGCACCAGCCGTCCAACTTTCAGCAGTTACCAGAAAGGATGCTTTTGGGTTGACCCACCGCTTAAGACAGGAAATAATGATTTTGCTCGGCATCCGCAATCCAAGCGTGAAAGTTATCACGCCTACAATTTCGCAGGGAAAAAATGAGCGACTTCGACCGCAAGGTGGACGAGGCCTCCGCCCGGGTGAACCGGTCCGTGCACAATGTCGTAGAAAACCTGGAGAAGGAGACGGCGGAGCTCATCAATTACCTCAACAACGAGGTAGTGCCCGCGGTGCGTTCGCACTCCACCAAAGCCTTGCGCATAGCTGCGGAGAAACTTTCCCGTCTCGCCGACTACATGGATCAGCACAAAGCTCAATAATTTTCCTAAGATTTTGGCTTTCTTTCCTGATGTGTTTCATAAGCCTCCTAGTGACTGGATGCAGCCGGCACAAGCAAGCGGGTGTCAATACGCCCCCTCCGCCACCTATCAGCCGTCCTGAACCGCAGACGGAAGCTCCGCCCACAAAGTCTGAAGCAACACCGGAGCAGCCCGCGGAGCCGGCGGAGACCATTCCCGTCCCCAGCAACGCCAGGGCAATTTATGAGGAAACCGGCATTGCCAGTTGGTACGGGGCGCCATATCACAACCGGCGCGGATCGAATGGCGAGATCTATAACATGCATGCCATGACCGCAGCCCACCGAACCCTCCCACTGGGCTCAGTCGTGCGCGTGACAAATCTGAAGACGGGGCGCTCGGCCGTCGTGCGTATCACGGACCGTGGTCCGTTCATCAAGGGGCGCATGCTTGATCTATCGCTGGCCGCTGCAAAAGCAGTAGACGTCTGGGGCCCGGGCCTTGCAAAAGTACACATGGAAGTGCTGCAAACTCCTGCCTCCCTCGATAGCGGGGGACGCTGGGCGGTGCAGATCGGTGCATTCGAAGGCGAAAAAGCAGCAAACGATGTTGCCGACCATCTCTCCCATCGCTACCACACGGCGAAGGTACTGCGCTTCAGCAGTGTCATAGGCAGCTGGTGGGTGCGGGTACGCGTGCAGGATGACGATCGCCATCGTGCCGAGGAGATCGCGCACGATACCCACACTCCGGAAGGTTCGATCTTTCTTGTCAGGCTGGATTAGGGCTGGCGAACCGGCAGGATTGATGCGTGCTAAAATCCGGCCCCCGCACACTTGCATTCCGGAGGACGGCGCTCATGTGTTGCAAACGCGTAATCGCATCTCTGCTCGTGCTGTTTTGTACGATTCCAGCCTGGTCCCAAGCGAAGCTTTCGGTACATTGGGAAGAATTGACGGGTGCAGACTTCCGCGACGGAATTCGCCAATCGCAGGGCACCTGCCTGTTGCCTTTTGGGATCCTCGAGAAGCACGGTCCGCATCTGCCTTTAGGCACCGATCTTCTTAATGTGCGCTATGCCACCTTGCATGCCGCCCAGCAGGACTATGCGGTCGTGTTCCCCGAGTATTACTTTGGACAAATTTTCGAAGCTAAACACGAGCCCGGCACCGTCGCCTATAGCACGCAGTTGCAACTCGCGCTGTTACAGGAAACTACCGACGAAATGGCGCGCAACGGTTGCAAAAAGGTCATCATAGTGAACGGGCACGGCGGCAACGAACATCTGCTTCCGTTCTTTGCTCAAGCGCAATTGGAAAAGCCACGCGACTACGTGGTGTATGTCTTAGGCTTAGTGCAACCGCCGCCGGGTGGTCCCGAGGAAAAAAGCAAGGTCCCGAACTGGCATGCCGGCGAAGCGGAAACCGCAAAGATGATGATTTCCCGCCCAGACCTGGTTCACCTGGACCGTGCAGCCACTGAGTCCGGGGCCGACCAGAAACGGCTCAATCTGCCGGATAACGTCTATACCGGAATCTGGTGGTATGCACGTTTTCCCAATCACTATTCCGGCGAAGGTGGACTCGCAACCCGCGAACTGGGCGACTACGACATGAAGGCCTGGATCAGCGGAATCGTGAACACCATTCGCGCCGTCAAAGCTGACCAGACTAGCCTGAAGCTTCAGAATGAGTTTTACGAGAAGAGCAGACATCCGCTGGATACACCGCAATGATTGATTGCAGTCTGAAAGTCTATCGAACCGTCTTTGTCGATTCAGATTTCTTGCTTGGCGCTTTGGGCAGCTTGTTGAAGTCTCGCATGTATACCCGCAGGCCGAAAGCGGGTGTTATCTTGGTATATCCTGCAGACAACTGTTGTTTGTAGCGATCGAGATAAAAATCAAAAGGGTCCTGCGGGTCCATATCCAGAAGCACCATGTCAGTGTCATCCATGGTGAGCTTGCCAAACCTCAACTGTGCTCCGCGGTAAGACATGTAATTACCAGTCTGCTTTGAGCCACGATCTGGCAATGTGGTGCCAAAGGTTTGGATAATCTGACTCCCCTTGACGCGAACATTCGTAAGTCGCCCCTGGATCTGCGGCGGCGGCAAGATTTGTCCAGGGTTGAGCAACAAGTCGTTGCCCTCGGTCCGAATGCCTCGCACCTTCTTCGTGCTAATCAGGTTCGAGATCTTTAAACCCAGCAGGTCCATCAGACCTTTTACTGGTAGATGTCCGGCCTTGACCTTTTCGGGGTGGATCCGAATCTCGCCGTCAGGAGTGACTGACATCCTGCCTATGGTCTCGAAAGGAATGTCGCCTTTCGAATGCAATCTTCCCTTGATCCGCAGTGCGTCGCCTTCGCTTCCTACTTCTATCCCTTTCAGCGGAGCATCGGACGCAGAAAATATATTCTGGTTGAGGACATTTGACATGACATCCGTTGCGATAGAGATTTCGGCAGAGCTGATGGCGAGGACAAAGGAGTTTTTGTCATCAAAAAATGGAATGGTCCCTTTCGTGATGGAAGTAAGTGTTCCTTGGAGATGGAAAATGTGCGCCGAAATGCTGTCGGTGAAGTGATATGTCACATTTCGCATCTCGACTCTGACTGCGTCCGGTCGATCCTCAGCCGCCACATTCTTTAGCACATTGTTTTGAGCATTCCCGGCGAACGCGATCGCGAGGCACACGGCGAGGGCGAGCCGTAGCTTGTCGGTTGAGCATGCCCGTTGCTTAAGTTCCGAGATGCGGATCAAAGGAGACCCTTGCTCAACAGAAAAAGGGGCACTTGGATGTGCCCCTTATTTCAATCCGCAGCGGTCAAGGTCTTAGCGTTTTACTTCAATTTCATTCAAGACCTGCTGCACATTAGGTACACTGGCAGCCACCTGCTGCGCCTCCTGGCGTTGCGCTGGGCTGTCTACTCTACCCTTTAGGGTGAGCACTCCGTTTTTTGCATCGAAGCGGATGTGTTGCTTATCGAGGCCTTTTGCCACAAGCGCAGCCTTGAAATTCTTCTCAATCCCACCGTCCAGGTTGGACGAGATAGTCTTGGACTCCGATTCTGCGCCAACTGGGCGCACGGCTACCTCATTAGCGATGATCCGGTTCCCGGCGGCTGCCTTCGCAACCTCGGCGGCCTGTTGTTTGGCATTCTCGGAATGAACGGTGCCGCCCAATGTGATGGTATTCTTGTCGCGATCCTCATCCACCGTAACGTCTTTCAAGTCGGCCTGTTCCAGAGCTTTTTTGACATTGTCTTTGTACGAAACATCGCTTGGGTTGTCGGCACTGTTGGCATTGTTAGCGCGGGGGTTCGAGGAACACGCAATAGTCATCACTAACACAGGAACTGCTGCGAACAGCAGAAACATCTTCAGCCGCATTTTTCCCCACTCCTTTGCAAAGCTTTAGTAGCGGCGCGCCTCACGCGCACCTTGGACCATCTCTTGTGTCGTCGGGCCTTACTGCGGTTCGGTCTTGTCTTCCACTCTATCGGCGCCCTGGCGCGTTTTTTGGGCTGCTTTGTGCGCCGCTCTTTTCGTCCCTCTTTTTAGTTTGTGCCCGGTCTTTTTAGCAGCGCGTTTGGTAGACCTTCCTGCCTCTTTGACATCGTCTTTCACATCCCTGTCAGATCGCTCCGACTGGGCGAATACGTTGCCGGCAAGCGCGAACAGCAGCACCAGAGCCGAAATTCCTCGTGCAAAAGACCTCATCAGGTTCTCCTTCAGACCGCCGTTGTGCGTCCCGTAAGCAGGTTAACTATCAGCACAATCACGGCAATCACCAGCAAAAGGTGAATGAGGCTGCCGGCCACATGGAAACTGAAACCGAGAAGCCACAGGATCAGCAGAATCACAAAAATCGTCCAAAGCATAGTCATCTCCAGTTACAAACACCCTGCAACTTTCGCAGGTGACGATCAGTCTAGGGTTCCAGACATTCCACGACTATCGGGTTGTTGCTGTAACCGAACCTTCAGCGGGTATGCTTCTGAGGGGAGTTCTACAGCGGCCAAGGGAACCAAATCAGGGTAAGCCTTAGATACGGGTGGTTTTTGCAAAGGTGATTCATTGGCTTCTCAATTTGAGTCAGAACACGGGCCTCTGTGTCAGGTGGTTCGCGCACGTTATATCCGCGTGCTTTCGCCATTCCGAGGGCGCACACTCCGGGTCTGCTCGTCAACGCTCCGGGCGTGATACAAATTGTGTGGCCTTGATGAATTTTTCACGTACTTACAAGCTCTCGACAATCGGTTTCGCTGGGACGCTGTGATCAGGGGACTTTTCATTGCCCTTTCTGAGAGTCGCCGATTGCGCGAGATCGGCGAGCGCTCCACCATCGGTCAGCGCATCTCCAGTCGCTTCGTAGCCGGCACACAGGTTGAGGACGCGCTGCGCGCGACCGCGGCCGTCAATCAAGCTGGAGCCAGCGTCTCTATTGACAACCTCGGCGAGAATGTCACCAATGCTGAGGAGGCGCGCTCCAGCGCTGGCCTCTATCATCAATTACTCGACGCCATTGCCGCCCGCAGATTAAACGCGAACATCAGTCTCAAGCTCACCCACATGGGCCTCGACGTAGACGAGAATCTAGCCCGCGAATTAGTCACAGGCCTTGTGACAAAAGCTGCCAGCATGGTGCCGCGAAACTTTGTCCGAGTGGACATGGAAGGATCAGCTTATACCCAACGCACACTCGATTTTGTTGACGAGTTGCATCGCATGCCCGGAAATCAGGACTGCGTGGGGGCCGTGATTCAGGCCTATATGCAGCGGGCTGAAAGCGATATCCGGAGCCTGCTCGCCGGGGGGATTCGCATCCGTCTATGTAAGGGTGCCTACAAGGAACCGCCGGACATTGCGTTCCAGAAAAAGTCTGAAGTCGATGCCAACTACGTCAAGCTGATGAAGATCCTAATGAAAAGCGGCATCTATCATGGCCTTGCAACGCATGATGAAGACATAATCAACCAGGCAAAGATATTCGCCACGCGTGAAGGCATTCCCCGAGACAGCTTTGAGTTCCAGATGTTGTATGGCATTCGCCGCGACCTGCAACGCAGCCTGGTGCGCCAAGGTTGGCGTATGCGCGTCTACATCCCCTTCGGCATCGAATGGTACCCCTATCTGATGCGTCGTTTAGCCGAACGTCCGGCCAACGTGTTATTCATCGCGAGAAATCTGTTCCGACAATAGGAAATATTCTGGAAGAATGAGCAGTGGTCAGCCGCCAACGAATAGCGACCATTTCATTCTTCCGGTTCCTGATCATTCTGCCCACCCTCGGGTGGGGCTAGCGGAAGCCGGGAAACTCCACCCAGCAGATCGCGTTCCTGAGGTGAGAACATATTTCGGAAGCGTTCGGAGTCAAGCACCTGCTGCCGCTGTTCGGGCGGCATTTGGCGCAACCCACGAACGGCGGTCTGCACCATGCGGCGACGCTCCGGCGGCAAATCCTTGATCTGTGAGTAAAGCTGGCGTGCCTGGCCCTTCTGTTCCGGGGTCAGATGCTCCCACGTTTCCATGCGACTGAGAATGCGGTCTTGTTGTTGCGGAGGCAGACTGTTGAAGTGCTGCAGCCGCTGCCGCAACTGTTGCTGCCGCTCAGGTGGAAGCCGCTTAAAGTCAGGGTCTTTTTCTAATGCTCCTTGCTGCTGCTCAGGCGGAAGATCTTTGTAGCGCCGCAGCCAGTCGCCGGCATGATGCTGCTGTTGTGGCTGCGCCTGGTGCTGTTCTTTACGTTCTTCCTTGCGTTGTTGTTGGCGCTGTTTCTGTTCGGCCTGGCGATTTCGATTGCGCCGTGCCTGACCTTGACAAGGAAGGGTCGCAGCACTCGCCAGGAGGAGGAGTCCGGCGACTGCTAGCTTCGTAATTGAGTCTGGCCTCAATGCTCTGTCCTTGTTTCTCCGCTACTTCTCTTAATTCGTCTTCTGTGACCACCTGAACCCAAAGGTCAGTCCAATTTACGGATTCGCAGTCACATTGCCCTGCACTTCCAAATCGTCCAGCACATCAAAATCAGCATACAGTTCGTGGTTCTTATCCAGCGCTTGTAGATCACCTACCGCAGTACCCGGGAGAGCCGGCCCGGGCGGTGCTGTGGGTCTCAAGATCGAAACGTCAGTTGGCTGATCCCCAACAAGCTTGTGACCACGACCAACGAAGGTCAAGCCCACAGCCATCAGCAAGGTCAGAGCCAATGCCAACGCGGGCTTGCGAATCCATTGCCACCAACCAACCCGCTCCTGAGCGATCTGTTCTCGCAGACGCGATTGCAAGCGCACATCGAAATACGGCGACGGCTCCGGAGCCTGCCACTCATCCAGCAGCGCCATCGTTTTCCTCATGTCTTCGAGTTTGCTTGCACATGTGGGACAGGCGCCGATGTGCTCATTCATTTCCGGCGGAGCCGCGCTCCGTCCAGCGGCCAAGTCCGGTAGCAGTTCTTGAAGTTTGCTGCACTTCATAACCATGACCTCTTAGCAAAGATCCTCGATAACGACCCTAAATAAACTCTTTTAGTTGCTCACGTAGCGTCTCATAAGCGCGAAACAGCAACGACTTAGTCGCTGACTCGCTCAACTTCATAACATCCGCAATCTGGCCGTAGTCCATCTGCTGGTACTTGTGCATGATGACCGCCATTCGTTGCCTTTCCGGCAAGGACTGCACCTTCTCCCTGATCCCCGCCAGCCGCTCTCGCTTTACCAGTTCTTCTTCTGCGGTGGGGGACCGATCAGCCACATCCACGGCCGTGCCGGTGTCCTGGTTTACCTCATCCAGGCTGAGCGTGTTCTCCGGACGCTCATGGCGTGTATCGCGGGCGTGATTCACTGCCAGATTCGTGGCAATGCGATACAGCCACGTGGTGAACTTGGCGCTTGCCTCATAACTCGAGCGCGACCGGTAAACCCGCAGGAATACTTCCTGAGCCAGATCCTCGGCAGCGGCTCCATTGCGCAATGTCCGATACATGAAATGCACCATCGCCCGGCGATATTTCTGCACCAGGTAGTCAAAAGCGGAGTCGTCGCCCGCCTTTACCCGCAGCATGACTTCGGCGTCGGTCAAGCCCTCGGCAGATCCGTATAGGGGGGTATCGGCTTCAACCTGGGGCGGGGTTCCGATAGAAGTCGCTGCGAGGACTCCCCTGTCCATGGCGAAACTGCTCACATTAGGGTTAACCCGTCCTGTTGCCGAAAGTTGCGCATCCACTCCGTTCGCAGGGGTAGCGACGCCCTTTGGGCTTGAACCGCTTACGGTCGATTTACCGCGGGTATTGTGGCTCGGCATCATGTCGGCTTGGCTAAGGCTATCATGGAGGCGGACCACCGAAAACTAGTTCGTTTGCTAGAATATACGGACAGACAGCAGGGCGCTTAGCTCAGTTGGTTAGAGCGCGTGCTTCACACGCACGAGGTCGCAGGTTCGAGTCCTGCAGTGCCCACCACTTAGGTTACCGAAGTCAGCTTTTGCTCTTCCTGTGTAGTCCCACCCTCGGCAGCAACCTCGGAATCGGGCCACCGGCACACCACGGGTAATCGGATTCTGACGGCCTTACGCATCAGTCTGCCCTGTATACCTATACTTTTCTGCCAGGCTGCCGATGGGTATTCACTGAGAGATACTCCTGTTCTGACCGACTCCAAAAGACAGCGCCAGCACCAATGCGGGCTTGCGTTTCGTGGCCCGTCAACCCATATTCGATCGTTCTGAGAAAGTATTCGGCTACGAACTGCAATTCCGCGATGGTATCGAAGATTATTTCGCGCTTCCGACGCCGACGCTGCCTCTCGCAGCACAGTAGATAGCTCATTGCGGATGGGACTAGACGTTCTCTGCGATGGCAGGCGGGCGTTTATCAACTGCACCCGCGACGTGCTGCTCAACGATCACGTGACCTTGTTGCCTTCCGAGCAGACGATCGTCGAGGTGCTGGAATCGGTTGAGGCAGATGGACTGGTCCTGGCCGCCTGTCAACGCCTGAGAGAGGCCGGATATTTGATCGCGCTCGATGACTTCGTCGCTAACGACCCGCGCTAGCCGTTGATGGACCGGGCCGATATTCTCAAGGTGGACTTCAAGCGCACGACGCTCGAGGAACGCGGCGCGATGATCAAGCGCTACGGCCCCTGGCGCTGCCGCATGCTGGCAGAGAAAGTCGAAACCCACGAAGAATTTCATCTGGCGCGCAATCAGGGCTTCCTATATTTCCAGGGATATTTTTTCCGCAAACCTGAAATCATGACCGCCCACGAGATTCCCGCAAACCGGATCAATTACCTGCGCATGCTGCAAGCCGTGTCTCGCGCTGAGTTAGACCTGCGGGAAGTCGAGAACGTGCTCAAGAGCGAGGCCTCACTCTGTTATCGCCTGCTGCGGTACATGAACTCCGCCGTATTCGGCTTCGGCTCGGAGATCCATTCCGTGCGCCACGCACTCTCGCTGATCGGCGAGCGCGAGATCCGCCGCTGGGTACGACTAGTGGCGGCAGTCGGAGCAGGACAGCAGAAGTCCAGCGAACTGGTTCTCTGTGCCCTCACCCGGGCCCGCTTCTGTGAACTGCTCGCACCCAAGGTCCAGCACGGCGACTCGGATTTATTCTTCCTGGGCCTGCTTTCGCTTATGGATGTCATTCTCGAGATGCCAATGGCGAGCGTTCTGGAGAAAGTATCCGTCGATCACGAGACTAAAGCGGTGCCTCTCGGCAGCATCAATCACCTTAGGCCCCTTTATCAACTCATGCTCGCCCAGGAATCCGGGGCTTGGGAGCAATCCGCCGGCCTTGTCCAGCAACTTCACCTCAGTGAAAGCGGCGTTGCTGAATCCTATTGGCAAGCGATGCAGTGGACCCGCGCCGTCAGTAGCGCCTAAGCCTACGCATTATTCGGCGACACGTGAAGCGCTCAAAAATGCGCGGCAGTGTGCCCACCGCACTACCTGGAGTCTTGGCACGGCAGCACTCGTTCCTTTTAGTTCTGCCTCGGTCTCTCCCGCTATAATGTAGGCACGCTCCGCCCTGCCATAGTTGAGCGATGTCGCCGTCCCAGGGCTGTAGATCGAGTGGCCACTCCGAATCCAACTCGCATTCCCGACAAGCGGTCGGGTCGCAAGCGGGTCATCATTCTGCTGGCGATCGGGATTTTTTTGCTGTTCGTCATCCTGGTCTCCCAGGCCGCTTTCAACCTGACCTTCCTGCGCCCGGATACCAATCAAGAACTCCTGTTTTTTGCATCGCTCTCGGCTCTTATCTTTCTTCTTTTTGTCGCGCTTAGCTTTGTACTGGCGCGCAATCTGCTCAAGCTTATCGCAGAACGGCGCTTGGGCGTTGTCGGGTCGAAGTTCCGCACGCGCATCGTGTTGGTCGGCCTCATGGTGTCTATTCTGCCGGTCATCTGCATGTTCTTTTTCGCTTACGGGCTGATGAACCGTTCGATTGATAAGTGGTTCTCCCGTCCGGTGGAAGAGGTACGCGAGGACACGGCAGCCATGGCCTCTCTCATCTCCACTTACGCGACACAGAATGTTCGTTCCGAGGCGTTGTCGATCGCTTCTTCCCCGGAGACACAGCGCGCCTTCGCGGGACACAGTTTTTCCGGGGTCGTAAACGAATTCCGCCGTCATGAGATCACTCTGCAAGGCGGATTCGCCCTCGCCATCGCCGACGGCAATGCAGAAGCCAGCTTTGGCGCTCCCGCCGCCTGGCCACTGCTACGGAGCCAACTCCCGCTCCAGCAGGCGGAATCGGATTCTCAATTACACTTCACTTGGCGCAACACGCAATACATTGTGGGAACAGCGCCGGTTGGCGAGCATGGCCTGATCCTGGTGGCGATGCCTCTACCTCAAAAATTCTCCGACACCGTCAAACAGATTGAGGCCAGCGAGCAGCGCTACTTTCAGCTCAGCCGCGAGCGGAAACTGGTTCGCCGGACCTATATGGGCGTGCTCGCATTGCTGAGCATGTTGGTCCTTTTCGCCACCACCTGGCTGGCGCTCTTTCTTTCCAAGCTGGTTACTCAGCCAGTGGCTGCGCTGGCGGAGGCCACACAAGCGATCTCGCGCGGCCGGCTGGACTACCGGGTGGAAGTACGCGCCGCCGATGAAATCGGCGACCTGGTACGTTCCTTTAACCGCATGGCGGAGGAACTGGAGCTCAGCCGTCGTCAGATTGAGGCATCGAGCCACGAGTTAGGTGCTGCCAATGTCGCTTTGGAACAGCGGCGCCGTCATATCGAAACAATTCTCGAGAGCATTCCCACAGGCGTGCTGTCGCTTGACGCCGATCGCCGCGTGACCCACGTCAATCGTGCATTGCTTCGCATGTTTAATCCTGCCGGTCCAGACCCGAATGCGCCTGATTCGCTGGCCGGTCTCGAACTACGGGCTGTATTTCCGCCGGAGGCCATGGAAGACTTGGAACTGTTGCTACGTCGCGCCGATCGCATGGGCATGAACACCAGCCAGGTGGAAATGACCTTGCCCAGGGCAAAACTGAATGTCGCGATCACAGTCGCCAGCCTGCAACACGAGGGACACCGCCTGGGCTACGTTATGGTCTTCGAAGACCTCTCCGATTTGCTCAAGGCACAAAAACAGGCTGCCTGGCGCGAAGTGGCGCGCCGGGTGGCGCACGAAATAAAAAACCCGCTGACGCCAATCGCGCTATCGGCCGAACGTATACGCCGTCACCTGGAGAGGGGAACACGTCCGGATGAGACCTCGGTGCAAATCATCCGGAGTTGCGCCGACACTATCGCCGGCGCAGTCGAGACGGTGCGCACTTTGGTGGATGAGTTCGCAACTCTGGCACGTTTTCCGACGGCCCGCCCTCAGCCGGCTAACATCAACGCAATCGTCGAAGGCGCACTCGCCATGTTCAACGGGCGACTGGACAATATTCAGGTGCGCACACGACTTGGGCCCGACCTGCCGAATGTGATGGCTGACCCTGAAGCCGTCAAGCGCGCGATTGCGAATCTGGTGGACAATGCCGCAGAGGCCATGCAGCACTCGGTGCTGCGCGAAATCCAGATATCCACTTCCCTGGTGGCAAGTCGTGATGCCATCGAAGTGGTGGTAGCCGACACCGGACACGGAGTGACGCAAGAGCTCAAAGAAAGGCTTTTTTTGCCCTACTTCTCCACCAAGAGGCGCGGCACCGGCCTGGGATTAGCTATCGTCAACCGCATCATTGAAGATCACCACGGCTCTATTCGAGTCGAAGAAAACGAGCCAATGGGAACCAAGTTTATTGTGGAACTGCCGGTTGCACTTGAAGTTGCCAGTACTCCCGCCGCCAGTTAGTCATGCCCACCATCCTCATCGTCGACGACGAAGCCACGATCCAGCAGTCGCTTAAGGGGGTGCTGGAGGACGAAAGCTACAAGACATCGGTGGCCGGAACTGGTGAGGCTTGCCTCGAACTGCTGCACCGGCGTGGCTTCGACGTGGTTTTGCTGGATATCTGGCTCCCCGGCATAGACGGCTTGGAAACCCTGCAGAGGATCCGTGAACTCGATAATGCGCCCGAGGTCATCATGATCTCCGGACACGGCACGATTGAGACGGCCGTTCGCGCTACTAAGCTGGGCGCTTACGACTTTCTGGAGAAGCCTCTCTCCCTCGATAAGACTCTCATCCTTATAAAAAATGCGATTGAAGCGAAGAAGCTGCGCCACGAAAATCGCGATCTCAAGAAGCAACTTCAGTTCAAGACCGCGATGGTGGGCGACAGCATTCCGATGAAAGCGCTGCGGCAGCAGATCAGTCTCATGGCCCCGACCAATGGGCGAGTGCTCATTTACGGAGAATCGGGCACCGGCAAGGAACTTATGGCGCACGCCATTCACGGCCACAGCTTACGCAAGGACGCTATGTTTGTGGAAGTAAACTGTGCCGCGATTCCGGAAGATTTGATCGAAAGTGAGCTCTTCGGTCACGTGAAGGGTTCGCTGCACACTGCAACCAGCGACAAAGAAGGCAAGTTGCAGAAGGCCAGTGGAGGAACGCTTTTTCTAGATGAAATCGGCGACATGAGCTTGAAAACGCAGTCCAAGCTTCTACGGACCCTTGACGAGCAGCGATTTACACCGGTGGGCAGCGAGGAGCCTATTACTGTAGACGTTCGCGTGATTGCTTCAACCAATAAAGACCTGGAGGAAGAAATTTCCCGGGGCAACTTCCGGGAAGACCTCTTCTACAGGCTGAATGTGATTCCCTTCTTTGTTCCTCCACTGCGCGAGCGGACTGAAGACATCCCCTTGCTGGCTCGTTATTTCATGAAGGAGTTTGCCTCTACTTACGGCCGCCGCCCCAGGGAGATCACGGACGACGCCATCGAAACCCTGATGCGTTATTCCTGGCCCGGTAATGTGCGCGAGCTGCGAAACGTGATCGAGCGTATCGTAATTATGAATCCGACCACCAGCCGTTTTGATCGCAAACACTTGCCGCCACTGGTTTATCGTGACGGCGGCCGACGGGGGGGTGGCAGCGAATTTTCCACGCTGCACCAGGCTCGTGACGCCTACGAGCGGGACTACATCTTAAAGAAGCTGGATGAGAGCCACGGCAATGTTACCCGTGCCGCCGAAGTGCTCGGCTTGGAACGTAGTCATTTGTATCGCAAGATGAAAGCATTAGGAATTACTGCGAAAGAATGAAGTCGGCTTGCGCATACCCAAAACTGGTTAGGGCACCTTCCTACCGCTTGAGCATGCGAATTTCGGTGCCATTTTTAAGGAACTTGACTTCATCCATGAGCTGATTGATCAAGTAGATGCCCCGGCCGTGGTCGGAATAAACATTCTGTCCGAGAAGGGGGTTGGGCAGGCAGCCCGGATCAAATCCTTTCCCCGGATCTCGCACCACGATCAGCATGCCGCCGGTTTCATCGCACGCCACATCGCACTCGACAATTTTGGAGGGATCAGATCCGGCGCCATGAATTACCGCGTTGGCCAGCGCCTCATTGAGCGCCAATTCAATGGCATCCTCGCGGCCGTCTGCGCATTTTGTTTCCTTCACGACACGCATGACACTTTGCACCACGGTATCAATGGCATTCCTGTCAGCGGCAAGGGTGACCGTCAACTTTAGGACAAGCTTGTCGGATTGCAAATCACATGGAGCGGAGTTTTTGACGCCGGAGGTTTGCATGTCATCCATTGGATGCCGAATCTGAGCCCAAGATCCGTATAACCTATAGTACAGAGGAAGGGACGCTTGCGCTTATTCCTTCGGTAACAACTTGCGTGGTGCCGTAAGGTTATCCAACTGCCGCCTCCAGTCGAGTCCCTCGACGAATTCCCGGGATTCTCGCCAGCCCGGCTTTACCTTCACAAACAGTTCCAAAAATACTCTTGTACTCAGCATACGCTCGATTGCCAATCGGGCTGCGGTGCCGATTTTTTTGAGCATCTGGCCGCCCTTGCCCACCAGGATCGCCTTCTGGCCTTCGCGCTCGCAGTAGATGAGGGCAGCTATTCTTGTCAGCTTTTCCCCTTCCTCGAATTGTTCAATCACCACGGTGACCACATAAGGAAGCTCTTCTTGGGTATCGAGCAGGATCTGCTCCCGAATAATCTCCGCCGCCATAAAGCGTGCCGGCTGATCCGTGACTTGATCGTCGGGAAAATAGCGGGGACCTTGAGGAAGTACCCCGATAACCTTCTGCACAAGCAGGTCGAGCCCATCACGTTTCAGCGCCGAAATGGGAATAATCTCCCGGAAATCATGCCGCCTGCGATATTCGTCGATTATCCCCAGCAGCTTTTGCTTTTCTCTGCCGATGCGATCGATTTTATTCAGCAGGAGGAAAGCGGGCGTGCCCGACTCTCTGACCAGGTCCAGAACGAATTCATCTTCGCGGTCCGGCTTGCGTGTCACATCGTTGATCACCAGGATCAAATTGCAACCTTCCAACGCCTCCCGCACTTCGGCCATCATCTTGCGGCCGAGAGAACTATCGGGTTTGTGCACGCCCGGGGTATCAATGAGGATCACTTGACCCCTTGTCTTGTTTTTCTGCTTTGGTAGGTGAACGATTCCTTGAATCCGATTGCGGGTGGTCTGAGGCTTGGGACTAATAATTGCGAGCTTCTCGCCGACCAGTGAATTCAGCAGAGTGGATTTACCGGCATTGGGCCGTCCGAGAATACAAACGAATCCAGAGTGGAAAGACATGCTGAGAAAAGTGGGCCACTTCAGGCGTGCTGATGAACGCCTGCTATGAAGATATGGGGTTTAATGCATACGGTCAAACAATGGAAGGTTCGCTGGCTCTTGTCCCCACACCATACGAGTTGCTATATCAACTTCATTTGCTGTGGTTGCGCGGCAGTGATACGCACGCGCTCAACTTTGCGATCTGTCGACTCCAAGACTTCAAATCTAAGCCCATCGTCTTCGACCACTTCACCCTTTTGCGGGATCCGTCCCGCCAGTTCGCTGACTAATCCCGCCACCGTAGCTGACTCCCTGCCTTCGGGACGAATGCCGAACAGTTCAGCTAACCGGTCCACATCCATGTTTCCCGGCACAATATAGGACCGATCCCCCTCGCGCACGATCTGTGCTTTCTCATGCTCATCGCCAATTTCGCCGACGATCTCTTCGATCAGGTCTTCAATGGTTACCAATCCTGCGACACCGCCATACTCATCCACGACGATGGCCATGCGGACGTTGTTTTTCTGCATCTCGCGCAGAAGGTCGCTGCCCAGTTTGCTTTCAGGCACAAAATAGACATCCCGGCGCATGAGCGTACCCACAGTACGACTGCGAGCCTCGGTATCCGGGACTTGCAGAACATCCTGGGCGTAGACGATTCCTTTAATGCTGTGGATGCTGCCTTCGTATACCGGCACGCGCGAAAAGGGCTTGGTTTTCAAAAGTTCGACGAACTGTTCCACTGTTGTATCCACCGGCACTGCCGTCATCTCGGGGCGCGGCTTCATGGCCTCGCGTACCGTTTTGCCGCTGAACTCTACAACTGACTGGATCAGATCCCGATCCCCCTCATGGATAATGCCCTCTTCCTGCCCAGCCTCGATTAGCGCGTCGACGGCTTCCGCCGGATTATCAGGCTTCTCCTCAATATGCTCCCTGGTAAGGGCGGCCACAGACTGGCAAAAACCCAGCACAAGTGTCACCGGCAGGACGATATAAATCAGGAGGCGCAGAAGAAATATCCAACGCGCCAACCACTCCCCCTTGGTGCGGGAGAAGAAAACAAAAGGTAGCAAGCGGTTAAACAAGATTACAACGAGTACCAGACTGAGTGTGGCCTGCAGGATTTCGTTAATGCTCCATGCGCGGTCGCGAAATACGGTGAAACCTACCAGCATCGCGATTGCCGCGATAATGAACTGAGTGAGAATTGCCATCGAAAGCGATGTTCGTGCCCGGCTCATTCCGAGTTTCGGTTCGACCTTCTTCTCGAATACGTCAATGTTGTCCTGGAATTCGCGGGACAGGAATTTCCCGATCTCCTGATAGACGCGATCGACGTAGGAGACCAGCGTCAGCAGGCCAAGCAGCAACACAAAGGCGATGCTGACAGCAATCATCTGGTCCTCCCGGTGCGGATTGTGGCGCCGGAAAACTGTGTCAAGGCGTGCGACATGATTCGCTTGTTAGGAACCTGGCTTTGGCTGACTTTGCTGGATCGAGTGGAACCGGAGGTGGGTTCGGTCGCACCTGGGGATTTTGAAATCCTTTCGATCTTTGAAATCCTTTCGATCAGAGTTACTGGTAAGCCTAACGACTTCCGTAATCTTTGTTCCGTCCGTGCCATCTCGCCGTGATCGTGCTCATGGTCGTAGCCGGCGAGGTGCAGCACACCGTGCAGTGCAAGGACTCTAATCTCGTCCGCCGCTGAATGGCCCAGCTGGCGAGCGTTCCGCGCCGCAATATCGCCGGAAATAGCAATGTCCCCGGCAAAACCTTGCACCGAGCCAAAAATTGAAGGGAAAGATAAAACATCCGTGGGCTTATCTTTGCCACGAAAACGTTTGTTCAACACCCGCAGTTCGCGACTCGTAGTCACCAGGACACTCACCGTCCCCCGCAGGCGGGTAGCGCGCTTCGCCCGCCCCACAAATCGGTCCAGCGAGTATTCGCTTAGCCCCGCCACTCGCTTTCGTAGGATTACCAACTTTTTCAGCGACCTCCGCGCTGGTCCGGGTAACCCGGAATATCGCCGCTACAACTCAACCCAAAACAAAGAGGAGGGCCGATGGGCACCCTCCTGCAGTATCTCTCTTAACTCTTAATCTCGAACCTGGTTTTCTCCTGACAGCGGCACAATCTTCTCCTGTGGGAGCTTACTCTCCCCACCCCCATTGGACTTCCCGTTGGTGTGAGCCTTGGCATCGAGCAGCAACATCTGCTCCTCTGCCACTCGAGTTTTGTGCTCATCGTAGGCGCGAATGATGCGCTGCACCAGGTGATGCCGCACTACGTCGCTCTCGTCGAAGTATACGAAGGCCAGACCTTCGACTTTCTTGAGAACATCAACCGCCTCGAGCAATCCGCTGCGTCGCGCGTTTGGCAAATCAATCTGCGTGATGTCGCCGGTGATCACCGCTTTGGAGTTGAAGCCCAGCCTGGTAACGAACATCTTCATCTGTTCGGAGGTAGTATTCTGCGCTTCGTCCAGAATCACGAACGAATCGTTCAGCGTGCGCCCGCGCATAAACGCGATCGGGGCAATTTCGATAACGTTCTTTTCCAGGTAGCGGTCCACTTTCTCGGGATCAAGCATGTCGTAGAGTGCATCGTACAGAGGCCGCAGGTATGGATCGATCTTGTCCTGTAGGGTGCCGGGCAGGAACCCCAGGCGTTCCCCGGCTTCGACGGCGGGACGCGCCAGAATAATACGATTCACGCGTTTTGCCAGCAGCGCCGAAATTGCCATCGCGACCGCGAGATAAGTCTTGCCGGTACCTGCCGGTCCGATGCCGAAAACCATGTCGTTCTTTTCGATGGTTTCCAGATACACGCGCTGGTTCACGCTCTTGGGCTGCACCGTGCGACGGCCCAGGGAGCGTTGCCGGCCGGCTTCGGCCAGTCCGCGCAGGGTGGCTTTCGGGTCGGCTATCAGAACCCGTAACATACTGTTCAGATCACCGTTAGTGAAGGTATGGCCGGAGCGTTGCAGAAACTCGTAATCGGCGAAGACTTGCTCGGCCCGGGCTACGTCACGCGCTGCCCCTTCCAGTTCGATGGAGTTGGACCGTAAATCGATGTTGATGTTCAGGCCATCTTCCAGCACGTGCAGATTTTCGTCGCGGGTGCCAAACAGGGCCTCAATGTTAGGACTGATCTCAATGCTCTTCTTCATTCAGTAGCTGGGCGCTTTCCCTCCTGTGCGCCTGGTGCGCACTGCCTCACTGTTCAAACTATTAAATGCACTCGAGCGCTTTTCGCCCGGTATTTAGATGTATCTACGCGCCCAAAGGCCACACGTAGGGCCTGCTTTTTAGTGAGCGCAACATTGTTCTCTCTGGAGATGAAACCAGCCGGGGTGCTCGCTCCCAAGGTGCAAGCAACTACCATTGGGGATAGGGTACCCCCGTGCTCTGAGGGAGTCAATGGCAGCTCGACTTCGTTCGCCGAACAATTGTTAAGCTAAACAGATAGGCTTCTCGGCCAGCTCGACTGTGACACTTCGAATGCAAGGCTTGCTCAGGACCTCCAACGCTTTCACAAGGTGAGGGGGCCATATCCATTTGACCCGCCAGGAGTTGTTGCCCTAAAATAGGTCTTTCAACACCCACCAGAGAAACAAAGGTCAAGACTCAGCATGGCTAATCATTTTTCGGCTCTGAAACGCGCCCGTCAGACCATTAGGCGCAGCGAACGCAACCGTGCCAACCGTTCCCGTTTGCGTAGCGCTCTGCGCGATTTGCGCGAATCCTTGGCCAAAGGCGACAAATCGGCGGCCGAGCAGGTGTTCCGACAGACGGTTGCCGCCTTGGACAAAGCAATTCAAAAGGGCGTGATCCACGAAAATACCGCGTCGAGATACAAGTCCCGCTTGAACGCGCGCGTCAGCGCGCTGAAGTAACGTAACCTTCCCTGTCAGCGTACAGAAAGGTACGGCAGACCTCGAGTCTGCCGTTGATTTTTTCTGGATTGCCACGTTACGAGTGAGACGAGCTTCATCGCGCATTAGAGCGTAACCTCAAACGTTTGCATTAGCACTGCCTGCACCTCCTCCTCTGATTCCAGCTTTCGCTCCTCCTTTATGCCATCCCTCGTGACGATCAGTTTCATGTCCGACAGCGTTATCCGGCCTTCTGGAGTCGCAATCGTACAGAGTCGCTTGCGGGTGAAATGTGAATCCGGCGAAGTCTGGTGGTAGTGGCACATAGCAGCGAAGTCTTCTATGCGCCGTGGCTGGAGCGTAAATGAATATTGCTTTTCCCATGATCCCGCAACCTCGGCCCTTTCGATGTGCAGCGATCCGTCTGAGCCGAGAATGCGGAAGATGCGGCCGGCCTGCGTCTGCTCGACTCCGGTCTCCAGCCGTAGTGGATCGAGAAAGGAATCGCCGAAGCCGACGTCCGCAAGCCACGGCGTGTCGAGATCCACACGCAGCGCTAAGTGGTCGAACTCCGGCCCATAACTACCGTCTTCGTTTGGCACGCGAGCAGAGAGTAACGTGACTTCGAATCCGATTGTGCGCAGCAGCGCCGCGAATGCGCCATTCATCTCGTAGCAGAAGCCGCCGCGGTGCCGTTCAACGATCTTTCTAAGGAAAGCATCTTCATTGCAAAGAATTTGCCGGCCGAGGGAAATGTCGAGATTTTCGAACGGAACCGACAAGAGATGAGCGCGATGCAGCCCGCGCAAAGTTTCAATCGTCGTCGAGACCTTCCCTTTGTACCCGATGCGTCCGAGATAGGCCGCGACATTCATGTCCGCTGTTGGAGATGGAATTATTGGACTGTGCGATTCTGATTTGTTTTGACTCGCCGTCGAGACCGGGATGATTAAGGGCTGAATGCTGAGTGCTGAAAACTACACCGGCAATTCTTCCTGCAGCCATCCCAATTCCGGCTTGGGCTCGGCGGTCAAATCCATTACCAGTTTTTCCAATACCAGGCGCTTGCTGGGGGGATTGGAGCGCAGCGCGAGATCGGCCTTTGCGATCAGACGAATGCCGCGCGTCAGCTCGCGTTTAGACTTATAGCGGCGCGCTTGTTTGATAATGTCCTCGGCTGCAAACGGAGGCACGCGGAAACCTTGCCACAGTGCCGCCCACAGCGCTCGCTGGTCGCGCACGTTGCGCTCCAGAATCACCAGCATTTGGCGAAACGTCTTCGCCAGCATGTAGAGGTGCCCGATCGATGCGTCGTCGCCTTCCCCGGTGCTGAGAATGGCGTCGAGAGTTTCCAGGGCACGCACCCGATCTTTCGCGGATATTGCGTCAGTCAGCTCGTAGAGCGACCGCTGTTTAGCGGCTAATACCATGGTTTCGACGTCGCCCAGGGTGACCCGCTTTTTATCGCCGACATAGAGGATCAGCTTCTCCAGTTCATTGGAGATCATCATCATGTCGCCGCCCAGCGCGTCGACTAACTCACGCGCGCCGTCAGGGTCCATCTTCACCTCGCGGCCGGTGCAGTGCTCCCCGATCCAGCGGACCGCTTCGCCTTCTTCTACACGCGCCAGTTCCACTATTCCGCAAAATTGACCCAGAGTCTCGCGGATGCGCTCGTAGCGCTCTTTGTCGGTCAGATCCATGCGGCGGGCATCTGCCGGAATGCTGATGTGGTCTGCGATCAGGATCAGCAACGCATCGGGATTGGGATTTCCGCAGTACTCTTCAATGGCTGCGAGTTTTTCCTCGTTCGAGCCCCGGCCGAAAAGGTTCTTTACCCCGCGTACGAAGAAGACCTGAAAAGGGGCCATCAAAGATGGCGTACGAGCGCGATCGAGAATCTCAGTTAAGTCGGTCTCCGCCAAATCAAAGTCGAACATACTGAAATCGCGGAGATCGGGCGGCACAAGGTGCTCCAGTATTGCTTCCCGGAAGCGTTTGCGAAAAAATACTTCGTCTCCTACAAACACATATGCAGATCGAAGTTTGTGCCCCTGCACTTCGGAAACGAAGCGTTCGGCCTGCGCGAAGGCGCGCATCAGAAGCCCTCCAGGACATTACTCACCAGAGTCCGCGCAAAATCACGCGACAAACGCTGCAGTGCGGGCGAGTCTTCTTCAAAGAAACTGGAAAGTTCACGCGACACTTCGTACTGCTCACGAAATACATACGAAGGATTTTCGAACAACACTTTTCCTTGACGATCGGTAAGTGAAACCTTCATGCCCACCGTTACCAGCACGCTTGCGGCGCGCCCGGTCTGTGAATCATAGGTGAGGGGAGCCGTATAAGTTGACAGTATGGTTCCACGAAGGGTCGCATCCGCGTCGCTGCCATCGTTTGCAATATGGTAGTGGGTGCGGGTGACGAACTCACGGATCACAGCGGCAGTCAGCGTCTGTTCGACACGATAGGTTTGCGTCTGATTGATGAATCCGGGAACGGCGATGGTCTTAACATTCTCCGGCAGTTGCGCCGCGTGTCCGGCTATGTGATACCCACATCCCAGGCTGGCTAGACCGAGCCAAGCGGCCAGAACCGCCGCCCATCGCTTCATTGAATTTTTCCCCGCGGCCGGCTTGCCGCCATACTCTCGGCGCACTCTACCGCATTAATCGCAGCGATACGAAGATTATCCGACGCCACCCAAAGCCACAGCCCGTTCTCGTGATTGGCATCGCGACCGACCGACACTAATACGTCACCCTGACCCGCAGCATTTACGTTGCTGGGAGCATCCTCGGCCATGCGTGCAATCATGACATGCTCACCCGCCAGCGCCTGCGCCAGATCTCCCATCGCAACTGGCTGGTCCATCTCCAGGTATACCGAAAAGGCATGTCCGTGAAAAATAGGGGCCTGTACCAGCAAGACTGACGGTTGCGGCACATTCGGTCCGGCGATTTTACGGTAATGCTTGAGGATGCGCTGTTCCACGTAATCGAGTGGCGGTGCGGCCCTCTCCCCGTACCGAGTAACCATGTTAAAGGCCACCTGGGTATCGAACACGTCTTTGGGCAGTTGCTGGAACGACAGCAGGTTCACCGTCTGCTCGTGAAGCTCGTCCATGCCCTTTTGCCCGTGTTCGGACGCGGGCTCGAAGACAGTTGCGATCATGCGCTGGACCTTGCCCGCCTTCCGCCCTCGCAATGCCAGCAAAGCCATGACAATGGCAGCCGGATGCGCCACTACAGAAGGGCCAGGCTGCAGCTCTGGAGTTTGCACTTGTCCTAATTGCCGTTCGATCCACGGAGCCCGCACCACCGCTTCGGGCTCCTCTTCCAATGCAAAGGAGAGGTCTACGATGGCGCTGCCGGCGTTTCGCGCTGTTTTCCAATTTCTTCTGGTACAGTCCTGGTCGGAGGCGAAAAACGTGAAGTCGATGTGATCGAATTGTTCGCTGCGAACGTTCTGAATAAAGGTAATCTCGTCCTTCACCGCTTCCAGTTGCCCCAGAGATTCATCGTCATCGAGCAGCTTGACATCCAGGCTGGGGAAGTTACGGTCATCCAGCACCTCGGCTACTTCTTTGCCTTTGAGCGTGCCCGCGCCCACTATTGCAAGACGGTAAAGGTTGCCGCTGCGCAAGGGCTCGGTATGGGAGACCGGAACGGGTTTGGAATGAGAACTCATGAAACTTGAGAAGCTTCCTTGTAGCTAGGAGGCGGAGGTTGATTTCTCCGCCGAAAAATCCACTGTAACCGCCAGAACACCCCGGAAAACATGTAGAGTAAGGCGATAGAAAATAGCAACGGCCCGGAGAAATACCACAAACCCGCAAACAACAGTCCGAAGAAAATAATCAGGCGAAAGGGTCGGCGCGCGTCAAAGTCGATGTCTTTAAAGCTGTAGAACCTCCACGTGCTCACCATCAGGTACGCCAGGGCTACGACCATCAGCAGCCAGATGAATGCCATCCACCAGTAGGAAATAGGTTCTCCGTCGGAGAAATGCACTATGGCGGCAATCACCCCAGCTCCGGCGGGAATCGGCATACCGACAAAATATTTCTTCCCCGGACGACCGGGATTCGAAGGCTGCGGATTCACCGTAATGTTAAAGCGGGCCAGCCGGCTGGTGCCCGCGATAAGGAACAGGAAGCTGGCGATTGCACCCAGTTGCAGCAACTTGGTATGAAGCGCGGGATTCGTCAACTGAGGCAGCAGCCGAAAACCCCACATCCAACCCAGCAGGGCTGGCGCGACGCCGAACGTGATGACGTCGGCCAGGGAGTCCAGTTCGCGGCCGAAATCGCTGCTGGTCTTGGTCATGCGCGCGATGCGGCCATCGAGCCCATCGAATAACACCGCGAACCCTATCGCCTTCGCTGCGTTATCCAGATGCCAGGGTTCGGCAGCCGTTGCATGGATGATCTGAAGAATCGCGTAGTATCCGGCTGCAATGTTGGCAGTTGTGAACAGCGAAGGTAGGATATACATCCCCTTGCGGAATCGCCGCTCCGGCCGGTCTTCCTTGCGTCGCATCGGCGTTTGCCCATCCATCACCGCGCTCCTTCGCTAACGTGCTCGATAACTGGAGATGCGATCTCCGAACGGTTTGATGTGAAGTATGCAAGCACACTGCTGCCGCCCTTCACCCGATCGCCAACTCTCACTTGCAATCTAGCTGTTGGATCCAGCAGCACGTCTACTCGCGAGCCGAATTTAATCATACCGACGCGCTCACCACGCGCGACCCTGTCACCAACTTTCTTGGTGAAGACAATGCGCCGCGCCAGCAGTCCGGCAATCTGCTTAAAAACAACGTGCCCATTCCCTTCCACAGTCACCACGTTTTGCTCATTATGCTCGGCGCTGACAGAGTTCATGGCGTTTAGAAACTTTCCCGGCTGATAACGAACATCACGAATGACTCCGGCAATCGGTGAGCGGTTCACGTGCACATCAAACACGCTCAGGAAAATGCTGATCCGATTGCGTTCGCTGCCGCCCAGCACTACAGTGGACAGATCGGTGACTTTGCCGTCTGCCGGTGAAACGACGGCGTCTCCCGATTCGGGAATCATCCGCTCTGGATCGCGGAAAAACCACAGAAAAAATACCGCCACCGCCAAGAGAGGGATGGACCAGGCCGGGGCCCTCAGCCAGCCCACCAGCAAGGCTGCGCAAAAGAAGGCGAGCGCATAGTAGTAGCCGTCGGGAACCATAGGAGACTATTTAAATTATAGTGCAGGCCGCGGCGACCGTGATGCACACACCGGTTTTTACACAAGTGCAATAAAAAAAGGCGCTATCAGCGCCTTCTTGGAGACATATAAAGACTCTCGCGGCCGCGGCCGTGTCTATTTTGGCGTGAAATTAAGCGACTTGGTGTTGTTGTGGCTGCTGCCGATACTGTCGCTCAATCGACTCCATCTGGTCTTTGAGACGCAGTTTCAGCTTCTTCAGCCTTACTTCCTCTAGCTTTTCATCTTCGGTGAGATAACGTTTCTGGGTGAGTGAATCAAGCCGTTCCGCATATTGCGTGTGCTCCTGAGCCAGTCTACGAAATTCATCATGACTGGTCAGGAGCTGGTCTCTCGGAGTGAGCATCCAGCAGACCTCCTACCAATTTGTAGAACTCCAAAGTACCACACGACCTAAGCTGGTTCAATCAGGAAATCGAGCGATTTCCCTAATTCGTTAACGCTTTTTTCTGCACTGAATGCGGTGCAAAATTATGCAACTGAAAGCCGGTAGACCACTGCGTCCTCTTCAGGATGACTGTAATACCCCTTGCGCCGGCCACTCTCGACGAAGTGCGAGTCTTGATAGAAAGCGCGGGCTGCAAAGTTCGATTCGCGGACTTCGAGAAATACGGTTTCCCCACCCTCAGCCCGGATCATACCGATAAACTCGCCCAACAGACACCTTCCCCACCCGCGCCGCCGCGAACCCTCGCCAACTACAATGTTCTCGATCTCCCACTCCCCCGCCACGGACCGAGCCACCAGAAAGCCTTGTACGCCAACTTCCCCGCCAGTGCCTTCTGCTTCGATCAGCAGCGCCACGCGCCGCGGACTAACCTCGCTGAACACCTTGTCATATCGGTCCGGCTGCCAGTGCGAAGCGGTCGCCGAATCTCGCTCTAAGGCAAGCATTGCAGGGATATCCTCAACACCGGCCGATCGGATCTTCAAATGTTTCTCTTCGGTCTATTCACTTGGAAGCTTACGACTAGAATTTACCCCATGTTGCTACTCAAGGAGTTGCCCGGGTCGCCCTTCCCCCTGGTTGATGGCCCTGACTGTTATCGAAGGTGTAGGTATAAACCACGGTGAGCGGGGCCGATCCCGATGAGGGGGTTGCTGTCTTACTGAAGGTCTGCGCCACCGCGCTGCCAGAGTACGACAACACGGTAGCGATCATCGTGACCACCAGGTCACGGCGGATGCGCTTCATTGTGATCTCGCCTAGTCTGCTCAGAGAGCTTTAGGAGCCGTGAGTAACGCCCAGGGATAGAACCATCAATCGCCCGCGAACGATCTGGCACAGCGGCGGACCTGTGTGTCAGAGCTTCGACCGAACTGGGATTTCTAGAGACCCGAAAACTCCCTTGTCGGAATTTCCGATTTCATCTCCAGTTCTGCGCGAAAACCGTACGCCTGCCGTCCTCACCGTGTCAAGTTCACATTGACCGAGGTGCCTGACGCTTAGGTGGACCACTACTCTCGAGGGATTTTCTGCTGGTAGTAGCAGCCGCGCTATCAATCTGTCCATTTTCTTGCGTCCTCCATCGCAGCTCGGGCATCTCTACCAGATGACATACACCGAAGAGCGCCAGCATGTGTCCGTAACGTCGCGAATCCTTTTCGACGCGATCTCGAATTAATTTCAGGAGAGATGAAAATGAGTGGAGTAGCAACCCCGGTAGTCGAAGTTAAAGCCCCGGAAACGCCCGCCTACAAGGCGAAGGCCTATGCAGCGAAGAGTGCCACCTCCGGGTTGGCAACGTTCTCGGTTCCGAGACGCGAGCTGCGTCCAGACGACGTGCAAATCGATATCCAGTACTGCGGCGTCTGCCATTCCGACTTGCATCAGGTGCGCAATGAATGGCAGAACACTCTGCCGACGGTGTATCCCGTCGTGCCGGGACACGAAATTATTGGCCGGGTAGCGAAAACCGGCCGCGCCGTCAAAAAGTTCAAAGCAGGCGACATTGTCGGCGTGGGCTGCATGGTCAACTCTTGCGGCGTGTGCGAGAACTGCCGCGCCGGCGATGAGCAATTCTGCGTTAATTTCCCAACTCTCACCTACAACGCCGAGGACAAGATTCTCGGCGGCGTCACTTATGGCGGATATTCGGACAGCATTGTGGTGCGCGAAGCGTTCGTGCTCCGCGTCTCCGACAAGCTCGACCTCGCGGGCGCGGCGCCGCTGCTGTGCGCGGGCATTACGACATATTCTCCGCTGCGCCACTGGAATGTCGGGAAAGGTCAAAAGGTCGGCATTGTGGGCCTTGGCGGCCTCGGACACATGGGCGTGAAATTTGCCAAGGCTTTCGGCGCGCGTGTGGTGCTGTTCAGCACATCGCCGAAGAAGATCGCCGACGCCAAGCGTTTGGGCGTTGACGAAGTTGTCATTTCCACCAACCCGGAGGCCATGCAAAAGCATCTCGCCAGCTTCGACTTCATCCTCGACACAGTTTCCGCCGAGCACGACCTCAACGCTTACCTGCTGCTCCTCAAGAAAGATGGCACCATGACGTTGGTGGGCGCGCCGGAGAAACCCGCTCCTGTGGCCGCCTTCAATCTAATACTTGGGCGACACCGTCTGGCTGGCTCCGCCATCGGAGGCATTCGCGAAACGCAGGAGATGCTGGATTTCTGCGCCGAGCATGGCATCACTTCCGATATTGAGCTGATCAAGATTCAGGACATTAACCAGGCCTATGACCGTCTGGCGAAAAGCGATGTGAAGTATCGATTCGTAATAGATATGGGCTCGCTGAAATAAGAGATTGGAGGGTGCCCCGTTCAAGCTCCGCTTGGGTGGGGATTTTCTGCGGCGAAGCTCGATTGCCTACGGAGCGCTGTGACCCTCACAATGCAGTACGCCCAGATACTCACTCCACGGACCGACTGCGTCACGATACTGGTGGGCCATCACCCGGGCCAGTTGATGCACATGAGTAAGATCGTGAACCGCCCATGTCGCCAGAAGTTCCGATAGCGTCACCACTCCCAGCGCAGGGTGTCTTCCTCGCCGGGCCAAATCGTCGTGCTGCAAATTGAGTGCGTGCAGTGCAGCTAGGTTTTCTCTTCGCAGGCGGGCGAAATCGTCCAACAGCTGCTCCAGCGGCTTGTCTGGACTCTCTTTCAACTGCGCAAAGCGGTCAAAGGGATCAAAGGGACGCGCTTCGCCGTTCTGCAGAATGATCCGTACCCGCGGCATCCAGTCAGTGCGTTCCCCGACGATCAGGTGTCCCACGATGTCGAACGCACTCCAGGTATTTTTTCCTTCGTTGCCGCGCACCCAGATGTTGGGCAGGCCGCGCAACAGCGCATTAAGGGTTGCGGGAGTGCGGGTCAGAACTGCGATGGCCTCGGCCAGGCTGAATTCCGTCAGGCTTGACATGCTTCCGTAGATGCATGCCCGGCGTTTTGGACTCAAGCTACCAAGGAGTGGGCCAGCCCTCCGCTTCCAAATTCGAAGGTCATGGCGCTGTCCTCGATCGTGCGCGATCGCATTTCCAGACTGAACTCCCAACCGCGCGATAGTTCTTCTCTCGGGCATCAGACTCGACTCTATTGTGCAAAGTCGAGAGCAAAAGAGAATGCTGATTTACATTGTAAGGCGCCGCCCCCCGCCGCATAAGCGATAGGCGCGCGGCACCCGCGCGGAGAAAAATCAGCGCCTTTGAGCCGGTTTCCATCTTTCGAAAACCAACTAGGGCCCTTTCAGTCAAGAGAAACCCCTCGCCGCACCCTCGTCCGCATTAATATGAGAAGCGGAGGCCTTCTCCATATGCTTACCTCGCACCCAATTGGATTTGTGAGTAGTCCGTACAACGCAAGCGAAGTTCCCAATGGGCTTGGCGCTAAACACGAGGCCGATGGTGTGCTCAAGATCCTGCCCGAGTTTGAGCTGGGGCTCACCGACATCACCGTCCGTCACGTCCGGCGGAGTCGATCCTTCCGCTGTCGCGGCCATGCTATGGGCTGAGGGACACAACCTCGTCGGCCTTACCACCCAGTTCTGGAACCCGGCCCACCGCGCCCGGCACAAGCGCATGTCGGAGGGCTTTTGGCTTCCGGAAGTTGACCAGACTCCATGCAAATTGTTGATTTCAGGAATGTCAAAGTATCTCGAAATTAGTTGGGTTGGAGTATTCTTAGTGTATGGCTGTGAACTGGACGGAGCTAGCAGAAAAGATAGCCCAGGCAGCCCGCGCCGGGGTTGCTGTCGAGAAAAAACGCCTGCAGGAAATTCTGGCTGAGCGCCAAAAGAAGTCTGCTCCGTCATCGCGGTGATCCGTCCCACACTGACCTTCATTGCCGGAGCAAACGGTTCCTGAACTCTTCAGAGAAGTTCCACTCCTCGATCCCGATGCTATCGCTAAT
>QIAP01000031.1 GCA_003225075.1 Acidobacteriota bacterium
TTCTCCGCCGGGAGTAAAACTCACTGCCACCAGGGTCCCCGGCTGCAAGTCGGCTGGCGATCCTGTGCCTTGATCCTTGCGAATTACCGTCTCCGGCGTCAACCGCAGTGTGACCGGTTGCGCGAAAAGCTCATCGCGAAGCGTCAGCTTGCCGCTACCAGGGTCATAGGCCAACACTTGTCCGTGACCATTCATCGGACCGCGCGTCGTGACAATACGTATGCTTTTGGCGAACGGTTTCCTGTCGTTTAAGACGGTATCCATGTACACCCGATCGCCGGGACGAATTTCCTTCGCCGCGACCTTCACTCCATCGCGCGAGACCTGTGTGCGCACATCAAAATTGAGCTCAATTCTCTTTCCACCAAACGCCTGCACTTCCATGCGGTCGAGAACACGATCCACTTTCACCACCCGGCCGCCAATTAGGGTCACCTTATCCTTCGCTAAAGAAGGCAAATCGAGCAGGCTGTCGCGTGTTTCTTCGCGTTCGCGCGCGGCGTCGGGACTCGCTGCTTCGCTCGCCGGAGACATCGTTGCCGAATTCTCTGGCCCGGACGTACTGGTCGCGTCCGGCGGGGCCGGCGTTTCAGATGGATTCGCAGACGTCTGCGCAAGCCCCATTCCGCCGAGCCCAGCTACCAAGATGATCAGCAACCCAAAGCGACCCATGTGCACACTCCGCGATCTGATTAGCTTATTTGGGATGCACTTGGCCGTCATATCGTTGTGAGTCTTTGGCCTATTCCAGGCCGCCCGGCTAAGCAACCGGGCAGCCGCCCCCGCATCCTAAGATTGCAGGCACAAGGACGTAGGAAAAGCTATGCTCAGGCCGTTCCCCGAGTCTCAGAATATTTCGTCGCGGCATATTTCCATGCCCTTGCAACAGCTTGGATTTGCGATTGTATTGTGCCTGGCCGCTGCCTTGTTTTCGCTTCCTGCAATGGCTGGCGATCTGCGGATTCCTATTCCTACCAGGAGCAAACCCACTCCCGTGCAACAACTCAATCGGGAGGGAGTGAAAGCCGTCGAAAAACGCCAGTACGACAAAGCCAAGAAGTTGTTTTACCGCGCCTATCTGCTCGATCCCGATGATCCCTTCACGCTAAATAACCTTGGCTACATTTCTGAGTTGCAGGGGGATGTTGATCGCGCCCAACGCTACTACAATTTGGCCGGAGAATACCCTTCCGCCGCGCAAGTGGATAAATCAAATCTGCGCAAGCTTGAAGGACAACCCTTCTCCGAAGCCGTGCATGGTGTAAAAGACGCTCACCTGGAGGCTAACCGGGCGAATGTGGAAGCAATCCGCTTGCTTTCGCATGGTCGGCCTCAGGAAGCTGAAGCACTCTTAAAGCAGGCTTTGGCTGCGAATCCGCAAGATCCCTTCACCCTGAACAACCTCGGATTTACCAAAGAAAATGAAGGTGAGTTGCAAGCCGCGCACGACTATTACCAGTCTGCGGCGCGGTTGCATTCGAACGAACCCGTAATCGTCACTTTGAACCAGAAGTGGCGCGGCCAGCCCATCAGCAGAGTAGCGGCCACGAACGCAAAAAACGTCGAGCGCCAGATGCGTAAGCGCCAAAACACCGAGGAAAAGGTGGCTCATCTCAACCTGCGCGCCGTTTCCGCATTGAATCGCAATGACCCGCAGGCGGCGCGTCGCTACATCGAGCAGGCATTCAAATTGAACCCAAGTGACGCCTTCACCTTGAACAACATGGGTTACCTTGCCGAGCTGGATGGCGACCGCGAGACCGCGGATGATTATTACGCCCGCGCCCGCCAGGCCCAGCAAGCTGCCGCCCGCGTCACTTTTGCCACGCGCCACGATGTGGAAGGGCTGAAAGTGGGCGCGGTAGCTCAGCAAAACGATACCAAGGTTCAGGCCCGCATCGAGGCCCAGGCCGAAGCTAAACGACGCGAGGGCGGCCCCATCCACCTTAAGCTTCGCAATGGCGCTCCTGTGACTGAACCCGAAGTACCGCAAGCTCCGCCGGGATCGCAGCAGGCGCCTGAAACCCAGCCACCTCCCCAAAACGTAGAGCCCCCATCGCAACCGGTTCAGCGCCCCGAATCGCCGTATTCGCCACCGCCGCCAAAGCTGCCCAAGCTTGAATTGCCAGGTTCTCAGCCCACGGCGCAGCCCCAGACCGGCCAGCCGCCAGTAACGCAGAAGCCGGAAATTCCCGGGCCGCCACGTTCCACACCGCCGCCGCAGCCGGCGAATCCTCCGCAAACGGCGCCTCAATCGCCGGGATCAGGCAATAACATCCCGCAGGCACAGCCACCAGTGACGCAGGCCCCGGAAATGCCCGGTCCACCACGGTCCACACTACCCGCGCCGCAGCCGGATCCTCAGCAGATACCGCCTTCGCAATCGCCCACGCCGGGTACCACCCCGCAGAGTCAGCCGCCAATAACCCAGCCACCGGTGATCCAGCCGCCGCAATCCACACCACCTCCGCCGCAGTCCAATCCGCCGCAGTAAAGCAGCCTTCACTCTGAGCTTTTCTTGTCCCAGCCACCGGGACTATACTGCCGTCCGAATTCCTAGCGAGGAGGTGTTATGCGGCTAACCGTAATCCCGGCATCGATTCTGGTGTTTGCGTTTTCACTGCTGGCTCCAGCGCAGACCAAAGTCTCTGGCACCGTACAATGCGGCAAGCCAGATGAACAACATTCCCTTGATATTGGGGATCGTCCCAACCATTCTTTTTCGATTTCCAAAGGCAAATGTACTTGGACAAAGCCCATGGAAATCGCCGGAACCCAAACCAAGGAGGACGACGGTACCAACTTCGATGAAATCACTGGCGACCACTCCACGGGTCGCGGATACGTGGTCGGTGCTCTCGCCAATGGGGACAAGATGTATGTCCGCATCCAGAGTTCGGCGACCATGAAAGAAGGAAAACTGGTAACCGCCCGTGGCACGTGGAGCTTCACCGGAGGAACCGGAAAGGTGAAGGGCATCACAGGGAAGGGCACCTACCAAGGCAAAGCCGCGCCAGATGGAACAGTGACCTACGACGTTACTGGTGAATATCAACTTCCCAAGTAGCTGATTGAGCCCCGAAAACGAATTCCAAAACTCAAATGGCGAGTCCAGTTGACTCGCCATTTCTGTCTCGCTCCTGGCAAATGCCACTCGAGACATACTTCCTCGGCATAGTAGGAGATTTCAGCATCGCCCTTGGACTAACAGCACTTGAACATTCACCGTCTGCCCACGATACGAGTTATCATTTACCTTCGCGCATGAATAGCATGCGCTAGGGCTGGAATGCTGCGGCGCCATCACCAAGGAGTCGAATGATCAACGGCAAACGGGTTGCCGTCGTCATGCCCGCATATAACGCCGAGAAAACGCTGGAAGCCACCGTCCACGAGCTTCCTGATCTGGTGGATATCCGCATCCTGGTGGACGATCACAGCTCCGATCGCACCGTCGAAGTCGCCCAGCAATTGGGGCTGCACGTGTTCGTTCATGACGATAACTACGGTTACGGACGCAACCAGCAGACCTGCTACCGTGAGGCTCTCGCCGCCGGCGCCGACGTCGTTATCATGGTGCACCCCGATTATCAGTACACGCCACTGCTGGTCACCGCGATGGCGAGCATCGTGGCATATGACGTCTATGATGTCGTGCTTGGTTCACGCATCATCGGCGGCGCCGCCCTGCGTGGCGGCATGCCTCTTTATAAGTACATTGCCAATCGGTTCCTGACCGCCTTTGAGAACATTTTCTTGCGCGTCAAGCTGTCCGAATATCACACCGGCTACCGCGCCTTCAGCCGCAAGGTACTGACCGAGCTACCGCTGCTCGAAAATTCCGATGACTTTGTCTTTGATAATCAAACGCTGGCGCAATGCGTCTACTTCGGTTTCCGCATTGGTGAAGTTTCCTGTCCCACCAAGTATTTCGAAGAGGCATCGTCAATCAACTTTTCGCGCAGCGTAAAATATGGTCTCGGAGTGCTGGCCACCACTCTGCAATTTGCGTTGCAGAAGCTTGGCCTCGTCCGCTTCCGCAGGTTCAACCAGCAGGGACGCAAACTGGATGGCAATTACTATGCGCGAGGCGCAGCTAACAGCACCCCTGCGGCTTAAAAGCGAAGCAGTAAAGCCGCGTTCGAAGTGATAACCATTGCGAAGCCGCCCCAACCTCAAAGATCTTGGCCTGTTGATTTTCCTCACTTGCGGCGCCGTTTTGATCCACGGCTACCATCCTTTCGTCGAAGACGCCGAAATCTACGCGCCTGGGATAAAAAAGCTGCTGAATCCCGCCCTCTATCCTTTTAACGCCGGCTTTTTTGCTTCCCATGCTCGCCTGACGTTATTCCCCAACCTGATCGCCGCGTCAATTCGGCTCACCCATCTGCCAGTAGACTGCGCACTCCTGCTGTGGCATCTGCTTTCGATTTTTTTGCTTCTATTGGCCTCCTGGCACCTAGGCCGGGTTGCATTCCAAGATCCACGCGCCCGCTGGGGAGGAGCGGCATTGGTGGCTGTCCTACTCACCCTTCCGGTCGCCGGCACCTCGCTTTACATCATGGATCAGTACGTCAATCCGCGTTCGCTCTCCACGCCCGCGGTTCTGTTCATCATTATTAACGTGATGGAACGCAGATTCGTCCGCGCCGGATTGTGGACGATTTTCACTGCTCTCATTCATCCTCTGATGGTGGTTTTCGGGATTTCTTACGTAATGCTGCTATGGCTTTTTACGCGACCAATCCAGACGCACAAGCACGCCTACGCTGTGGCCGCCGGGTTGCTGTTCCGATTCGGCTTGTTCCCGCCTCTGACCGACGCCTATCGTGAGGTGCTTGAGAGCCATTCCTACTTTTTCGTGCTACGTTGGGAATGGTATGAGTGGCTCGGCATCTTCGCCCCGCTCGCGCTTTTCTGGTGGTTCCGGCACATTGCTCGCAAGCAGAATCTCCCCACCTTGGAAGTTATGTCTCAAGCTTCAATCGTTTTTGGACTGTTCTTCTTCTTTGTGGCTCTGCTCATCTCCATACCTGCGCGCTTCGCGAACCTCGCTGAGTTGCAGCCCATGCGAAGTCTGCATTTGGTCTACATTCTGTTGTTTGTCTTCTCCGGCGGACTGCTCGCTCAATTTGTGTTGGGTAGTCACGTTTGGCGGTGGCTGCTGTTGTTCCTGCCAATCTCCGCCGCAATGTTTTTCGCCCAGCGCCAGCTCTTCCCCGCAACTCCACACCTCGAATGGCCGGGGGCGGCCCCAGGGAACCAATGGGTCGAAGCCTTTCTCTGGGTCCGCACTCATACACCGGTTGACGCGTATTTCGCCCTCGATCCCAATCACATGGAAATTTCCGGCGAGGACCAGCACGGTTTCCGTGCCATCGCCGAACGCTCCATGCTCGCCGACAACATCAAAGACAGCGGCGCGGTCACCATGTTCCCCGCCCTCGCCGAAACCTGGCGCGGCCAGGTTCGCGCCCAAAGTGGATGGAAGAATTTCACGGTCGAGGATTTTCGTCGCCTGAAAGCAAGCTTCGGCGTGAACTGGGTAGTGCTCCAAAAACCCGGGGGTTCCAAACCAGGAGTCTCCGGCCTCAACTGTCCCTACCAAAATAACGCCGTCATGGTATGCCGCCTGGATTAGTAGGCGCGCCGGTGTGTCAAACGATTTTTGCACTTCTCCCGGCACCCCGGCTTAATCTGGCGGCGACTCACGCCC
The DNA here is from genome assembly GCA_003225075.1 of Acidobacteriota bacterium. Taxonomy (GTDB): domain Bacteria; phylum Acidobacteriota; class Terriglobia; order Terriglobales; family Acidobacteriaceae; genus Gp1-AA124. The sequence goes on from QIAP01000031.1 coordinate 5,717, forward strand.
AGCATTGCGACGCTCGACGGCACCGTATAGCATCTAATCAGCATGTCAATCGCCACCACCGTGCGTTCGAGCCTGCGGCCAAAAATGGCTCTCGGAGAAATCCTGGCTTTCTCCTATGACACCTTTTGCAGCAACAAAGTACGTTTCGCCTTGACCGCCCTCGGCATGGTAATCGGTACCGCATCGCTGATTCTCGTAGTTACCATCGGCATGACCGGCAAGCAGTACGTCCTGAATCAGATCCAGGCCATCGGCGCCAACTTGATTTTCGCGGAGTACGTAGGCGGCGCTCAACGCATCACCAATGTCAACCCGGACCCGCTCACCATAGACGATATGAATGCCGTGCTCGTCCAGGTGCCCGGAATCGTGCACGCTTCGCCGGTAATGCCCCTCGATGAACGCATCCCCATCGGCGGCGGCAAGGAGCGCGACGTTCGGGTTTTGGGCGTTGATCCCGAATACCAATTTGTCCGCAACCTGCTTATTCTTTCCGGCCGTTTCTTCGATAAACAGGACGCGCAGGCGCGCAACAAAGTAACCGTCATTACACCCAAGATGGCTGAGGAACTTTATGGCTCGGACGACAACGCCGTTGGCCATGTAATCAAACTGAGTGGTCTGCCCTTCACCATCATCGGCACCTTCAAAGAACGCGTTGAAACCTTCGGTCAGTCGGAAGTGCTCACCAATACCATGGTCATTCCTTATACGGTGAGTCGATACTTCACTGAGACGGCCGCCGTCCGACAGATTTATTTTTCCGTTTCTGACCCTTCGATGGTAGTGCCGATTACGGCGCAGATAAAGCGAGTGCTTCAGGCGCGCCACCGGCCCGAGTCGGTCTACAACGTCGATAATCTCACCCAGTTGGTGGCGCTTGCTGAAAGGAGCGCCAACGCTCTCACCGTCGTGCTGTTGCTGGTAGCCGCGGTCGTGCTGCTGGTGAGCGGCATTGGCATCATGAATATTATGCTCTCGACCGTCAGCTCCCGCATTCGCGAGATCGGTATTCGCAAAGCCATTGGGGCCACTAATCGTGAGATCCGTTTTCAGTTCTTGTCGGAAGCCATCTTGATTTCTCTGATCGGCGGCGTCATCGGAATCGTTATCGGACTGGCAATCCCGTTTTCTGTGCGATTTCTGACCGAATACCGCATCCCCATCTCGGGGCTATCCGCAATTATTGCGATCGTCGTCTCATCCCTGGTCGGAATAATCTTCGGCACCCTGCCCGCTACCCGCGCTGCCCAGCTCGATCCGGTGGAGAGCCTTAGATACGAATGAGGACTCCCTTTTCCCGACCCATCCGTCCGCCCCTTGAACTCGTGCCAATCGTCCGACACCAACGGCTTAGGGTTGACACCTACTCTCCGAAAACCCACCGGGTTGCACTCGTCAGGCCCTTTTTCTCGTCCAGCCCGAACACCACCTCCGGCCGGACGGCATAAACCGGCCCCAGGCTCGGATCCAGCTTCCATGGTTTGTACTTCTTGTGATAAGGACCGCCTAGCCGTTTCAGCACCGCGGCATCAGTAACTTCTTCCGCGCTCCCCTCCAGCACCACCGCCTCTTCGGCTTTTTCTGTACAAATCACGCAGCGCGGATTCGCCACCAGATTCTTGGATTTCCTGGATTCTCGCCCCGTGCTGAAGTAAAACACCGATTCCACCCATATTCCCCAAACCGGCATCACGTGCGGCCTGCCCTCGGGACGAGTGGTTGCCACCCAGTAGTTATGCGATTCTGTCAGACGCTCGACCGCCCACTCCCACGGAAGCAAACCTTCGCCTTTGTCTGCTGCCGGCAGACCATACCCAGGCATGTACGGCCGGCTGGCAAGCGGCACAGTGGAAAGGTTTTGAGATCTGTCAGCGGATTTTACTTTTCCTCGGGATGCGTGCATGGAGATGTAATTTACGTTTCCGAAGGAGTGTCGTCAACGCAACAGAGTAAGTAAAAGTGAGTAGGGAACCACCGCATGAGAGTTGAGAAGGTTGGAAGCGACAAGGCTAGACGCGAGAAACCCTCCCAAAAACAACAAGACCGGGCTGGTTGGCCCGGCTTGTCTATCATCGGCCTGTCGGGACGGCTGGTTTCTGAGGTCCCGATCAGGTTGTCCCCGTTTCAGGGGGTCTCGTTTGCAGTGACAGTCACCACTATCACCGCAGAAATCACCGCTACATTACCAGTGCCAGGTTCTCCAATTCGTGTTGCAGCACCGGCAACGCGCATCCTGCCATTTCGACGCGGCTGGCCGCATCCATGGCTGCCTCGGGCGATACTCCATATCCTCGCCCCATCAGGAAAACTTGTAATACTTCGGCGGCCTCGCGGGAATCAATCATGCCTCCCTGCAGCAGATCATTCCGTAGAGCCGTAAGTTCGGTAACGGAAAATCTTTCTCTCATGGCCGTCATCACCTCCGACCTTCACTGCTCTTGATCTATTAGACTCATCGGCAGCCACAGACGTTGCATGCAATTTCGCTGCCGCACCGCGCCCCACCTCTGTTGTACGAAAAAGAATGGTGATCAGTTTCAGGAACCCCTTCTCCACGCACAAGTTGCGAGTGAGGTTCCCCCCCAGTGAGCGTTCTAAGGTAATCAGAGGTAACACTTCCAGACTGACACGCTGTGTCGTTATGGGACAGAAATTGGCGTTTTTCTCAAGTCGTGAAAAGTAAAGCCCTAGGTGGGATCAATTCGGGCCTCATCCACCAGCATAATGGGGATGTTGTCCCGTATCGGATACACTCTGCGGCACTCGCCGCACTTAAGGCTTTGTCCTTCGTCTTTTAGCTCGAGTGGCTTCTTGCACACCGGGCACACCAGGATTTCCAGCAGCTCTTTATCAATCATGACCAGTCATTCTACCCCTTTCCCGCAACCAGTAAGGCTTACCCGGGACACTTCAGCGGTGCAAATCCCTTCCGCCGCACGTCTCTGCAATACATGTTTATACGGCCGAGACTAAACACTTCCTGCCAAAAAACTACGATAATATTCTTAGCTATCTACTTTTCATCTCAAGCGAGGGGCCCATGGCTGCAACCATCCTGGACGGCAACAAAATCGCCGCTGACATTCGCGCCGAAGTCGCCGCTGAAGTGAAGGCGATGTCCGCAGCCGGCATTCGCCCAGGCTTGGCCGTCGTTCTCGTCGGCAACAATCCGGCTTCCGAAATTTACGTCCGCGGTAAAGTCAAGAGTTGCGAGGAACTGGGCATCTATAGCGAGAAGCACACTCCGCCTGACACCATTTCCACCGCCCAACTGCTGGAATTGGTGCAGGACTTGAACCGCCGTGATGAAATTGACGGCATCCTCGTACAGTTGCCTCTTCCATCTCCGGTGGACTCGAAAAAGATTCTCATGGCCGTCGATCCCGCCAAAGACGTCGACGGATTCCACCCGGTGAATGTCGGCTTCCTCTCCACCCAGCGGCCGGGACTCGTGCCCTGCACGCCCGCCGGCATCATCGAAATTCTCAAGCGCAGCAACATTCCGATCGCAGGTCAGGAAGCCGTGGTCGTCGGACGCAGCGACATCGTCGGCAAGCCCACCGCCATGCTGCTAATCAACGGCAATGCCACCGTGACCGTGTGCCATTCCAAAACTCGCGACCTCCCCGGTGTCTGTCGTCGGGCTGACATTCTCGTGGCCGCCATCGGTCGCGCTGCCATGATCACTCCCGACTTTGTAAGACCCGGCGCCACCGTGATTGATGTCGGCATGAATAAGGTCACCGATCCCGCCGAGTTCCACCGGCTGTTCGGTGGCAACGCCAAACGTGAGGAAACCTTCCGCGCCAAAGGTTCGACGCTGGTTGGCGACGTCCACCCCAGGGTCGCTGAAGTAGCCGGTGCCATGACCCCTGTTCCCGGCGGCGTCGGCCCGCTGACAATCGCCATGCTGATGGCCAACACGCTGAAAGCCGCAAAACTACGCCGCGGAGCAGAAGTGCCTGCGCTATCGAGAGCATGACTCAGCCGCCTTTTTGGGCCGGATCGCACCACCGCAAGCATCCGCGAACTCTCGAGCGGCGTGAAGATGAATGCTGCGATCACTGGTGGCTGCGCTCCGCTGACTGTGATCTGTCCGTCAGATGAAGACGTGCAAAATGCCGAGCACCTGCCGCTTCTACTACATCACCGATCGCACTCAGTTCGCCGGGGATGAGCGAGCCCGTCGCCGTCATCTTCTCGACAAAATCGCCGAAGCCGCTTGCTGCGGCGTAGACTACGTCCAGCTAAGAGAAAAAGATCCCTCGACGCATGACCTCGAACTGCTCGCTCGCGACGCCGTGATCACGATTCGACAGCATCAGTCACCGCCCACCGGGCGGACACCAACCACTCGCCTCCTCATTAACTCGCGCTCCGACGTCGCCCTTGCAACCGGCACCGACGGAGTGCATCTCCGCTCAGACGATGTTTCACCCCACGACACCCGCGAAATCTGGACTAGATCGAAAACGTGTGGCGCGGGCGCCCTCGCCCGCGAAAACCCACCCCCAATAATCGGGGTATCCTGCCACTCCGAGGCCGAAGTTCTCCACGCAAAAGAAAACGCCGCCGACTTCGCCGTCTTCGGTCCGGTCTTCGAAAAAGCGCTCCCAGCAGGCCTTGCAGCCCTGCATCGCGCCTGCCAACACCAAATCCCCGTCTACGCCCTGGGTGGGGTCACCCTCGATAACGCCCGTCAGTGCCTCGAAGCAGGCGCCGCCGGAATCGCTGGCATCCGTTTATTTCAGCAGAATGACATTGCCCAGCTAGTCCGCCAGCTACGTTCCGGGTAAATTCTCGGCGTCCCAGGCAATCTTGTAGGCGAAGGTCCGGCAGGGCAGGACCGACACGTCAATTAAAGCGACGTGGTAAGAACGACAGGTAAAGGGCAGCGGCGGGAAAATGAAGGCGTAGTAGAATTGGGGTGCGCCCAGGAGGTGCGTAGTTTCTGATTACGAAACTGACTCGGGCGTTCTTCGTAAGATAATTGAACTACGCCAAAAGCACAGCGGCGACTGCTGAAGTGTTCAATTCTCGCACGACTCATGAGCGTTGCGGTGCTGAGGCGTCATCTAGGTAAGCGGTAACCGGTATGGTAAACCTGTATGGCACGCCTCAGCTAAGCTGAGGTCATAGCCTCACTCAGGTACACCCCACTCTGTTGCCGCCGAAGCATGACGCTGGTTTGGTTTACGCCCCGAATCTGCTTAAGAAGCTCGCGGGCCTCAGCGCCTAAGCGAGCGGGTTGCCAGATGGTGGTGGACTTAACTGCGAGGCCGAAGGTCGCGGAATGGGGTGGAACCTTAGAGTTTCGCCCCTTTTTCATTTGGTTTCCGTACTTATTTGCGAGTAACTTTAGTCCCGTGATACAAAGTGCTGCATGCAAACGCTCGAATTTACCCGGGCATTGAACCTCATAGTAGAAAAATTAAAAGCCCGGGAATTGATCCGGGTTTGGGAGCCGCTGATTGATACAAGAGCAGACGGGGTCATCGCCGAAGAAGTCAAGAACCGGTTCTCCACGCTAATTTTTAGTTCAAACGCAGGCTACGCACGACTTCTAGATCTGGCACCCACACGTAAAATCCTAGAAAAATTAAACATTGCTCAAGTCTACGAACCGGCCCGCCTGGGCACGATAATAGCGGCAATCTCAAGTTCCGCTCAGCTTCAACAGATTTGGGGCAACGGGTACAGCTATGCGGCTTTCTACAGTTTGACCGAACAGCTTTGGTCGTTAGTGAGGATGGAGTCAGCTTGCCGAAGCCTTCTTGAGGAAGAGAAAAAAGGAAAGATTGATCCCTTTCCCGGACGAAAAATACTTGCTTTCCGTCGTGAATTTCAATCTCCAAGTGAATCTGATAGTACTCACCGTTAGCAAAATCCTTCGGCGAATCGGTCTTGTACAGCGTCTCGAACATACAAATCGGATTTTATCACTGTGCTAATTTGTGCTAGCCGTCCGGCTTTCCTGGACTTCTCGGACTTCCTGGACATCCAGAATCAGCAACTTACGTGCTTTCCATAGACTATAGACTTCCAGTCCAACCGCCGCCACCAATCTTAAAGGCAAAGGCTCGCACCCGCGGCCACCAGCGCCTGACGTTCCGGCAATATTCGAGGTAGTCGTCCCCGAACTTCCTGCGCAACGTCGGCTCTTCATAAATAACCACAAACAGATGCACGCCGAGAGCAACCGCCGCTACGGTCATGATCAGCACAAGGTTGGCATGTCCGAACACAATCCACAGCCCGATCCACCCTGCCGCGAAGCCCACATACATGGGGTTGCGCACGTAGCGGTAGAAACCGACGACCACCAACCGCTTCGGCGGAGCCACCGGCGCAGGCGTGCCGCGTCCCGTCCATCCGAAGTCCCAGATGCAACGCAGAGCAACTGCGAATCCCAGTACCGACGGAATCGCTGCCAGCCAGCGCCAATGCGCCGTAGTCGCTGCTTCCACGCGAAATCCAAGCCATCGTGGCAGCAGCCAAAACCACAAAGCAAAGAACGCCCCGCCTACCGCCAGCGATGCCAGTGTCATCGGCCAGTGTTCCTCGCGCACCGCCGGGGCACTTCCAGACTGTCCAGCCGTCATAGGCCCTCCTTCCCGGCATATTATGCTGCCGGAGCGTGTCACTCGCGCGTTGAATCATTATCCAACTGAAGCCATGAGTTATTCTTATGAGTTATTTCTAATAGAGAACGCCAGTTCAAAATGTCCTCCGTCCCCCAATCTCGCGCGCCTCGCCCCATCGAACCCGCCGTCGTTCTTATCCCCGCAGGCTGGTTCCACATGGGCTCAGAAATTGGCCAGGACAACGAACGTCCCTTGCACCGCGTCTGGATAGACGTCTTCCTGCTCGCTGCCTGTCAGGTGACAAACGCCGACTACGCCAATTTCCTGGGCGCCACCAGCGCTCTACCGCCGCCCCTGTGGACTGATACAAACTTCAATCATCCCGAGCAACCTGTCGTAGCGGTCTCCTGGTTTGAAGCGGTGAAGTACTGCGACTGGCTGAGTGCGACGAGCGGACGAAACTATCGTCTCCCTACCGAAGCCGAATGGGAGCGCGCCGCTCGCGGCGGACTCGATGGCAAACTCTTCCCTTGGGGAAATGATCCGCCACAATCTCTCCCGGATTACGCCCAGCGTTGGCAGTCCGGACCCGAGCCTGTGGCGCGTTACACCCCCAACGGCTACGGTGTTTACGACATTTGCGACAACGTCCACGAGTGGTGCAGCGACTGGTTCGCCGCCGAATATTATTCCGTGTCACCCGAGCGCAATCCGCGCGGCCCCGCAACCGGCCAGCGGCGTGCTTCTCGCGGTGGCTCCTGGCGCCATCACATCAAAGTATCCCGCTGCGCCGCCCGATCCAGCATTCCACCGCAGTTCCAATATGCCGATTACGGTTTCCGTGTGGCCTGCGATACAGAGTGAATTTCGCTCACGTCCACAGCACCGAGCGATCGATGCTCGCGAGATTCGTTCTCCCGGTCAGCGCCATCGCCATTTCAAACTCCCGGCGAAGAATGTTGACCACGCTGGTGACGCCCTCCTGCCCCGCTGCCGCCAATCCATATAAATATGGCCGGCCAATCAGCACTGCGCGGGCGCCCAGGGCAAGCGCTTTGAGCACATCCGTGCCGCGCCGGATCCCGCCGTCCACCAACGCCGGCACACGTCCCGCAACTTTCTCAACTACTGGCGGCAGCGCGTCCGCGGTCGCTGGCGCCGTGTCGAGATTGCGGCCACCGTGATTGGACACGATAATCCCCGCCACTCCCGCCTTGACCGCGCGGTCTGCATCCTCCGGATTGAGCACACCTTTTACCAGCAGCGGAATTTTTGCAAACGAGCTCAGCCACTCCACATCCTTCCAACTCAACTCGGGATCCAGAATCGAACTGAAAATATCCTGCCCCCTCGGAAGATGGCTCGCACCAGCTCTAACCTCTTTAATACCTTTGAAGTTTGGCAGGCTCATCCCCGGTGGCAGCTCAAACTTTACCCGCGCCTCACGGTTGCGCGCGCCGGCAACGGGTGTATCCACCGTCAGGCAGAGCGCCCGGCAACCGGCGGCCTCGGCACGCTGCACCAGATCATGCGTGAAGCTATGGTCAGTTTGCGCGTACAGCTGGAACCAAAGCGGCGCCCTGGCGACTCCCGCAATATCCTCCACCGCCGTCGTGGAGAACGAACTCACCACCATCGTGGCGCCCGCCGCCCCCGCCCCGCGGGCCGTCGCTACCTCGCCGTCCGGCGCCACCAGGCGGTGATACGCCGTGGGCGCCAGCAGAATCGGAAACGCATGTTCCTGTCCAAATAGTGTTACCCGCGTATCTAATTTCGATACATCCACCAGCACGCGCGGCTTCAGCCGCATTCTCTGATACGCCTCCCGGTTCCACCTGACGGTCGTCTCGTCCGCCGCCGCGCCATTGATGTACTCCCACGCCAGGTGCGACATTCGCTGTTTCGCCAGCGGCTCAAAGTCCGTCAGACAAACCGGCTCCGCGCCGTCCTCCGCGATCTGCGATGCTGTCTTGGATTTATTCGACGGCGCTTGGACCGCAGGCAGAACCCCGGCCGCCGCCAGCGCGCCGGCGGAAAGCAGGGCCTCTCTTCTTGTGACTGGCATGGCGATCTCCCTTTCATGACAGACTACGGCGCGCATTATAGGCGAACCAATCGAACCTTGTGCTTAGGATTAAAGCCGACCAGCTGAAATCGAATCAGTTATTGAGAGTGGAAGTCGTTGGCGTGTTGGAAAATAATTCCTATCTCGGTTCTCGACTCGGCATCACTATCGACTTCAGCAGCATATTCAAAATGCTGAGCACAATGCCGCCCCAGAACGCCGAGGCAAAGCTCAGTATGTGGAATCCGGGGACAAAGGCTGACGCCAACTCGATCATCACCGCATTAATGACAAACCAGAACAGCCCAAGCGTGAGTATCGTCAGCGGAAATGTGATGATCTTCAGGAAAAATCCGATGGTCGCGTTCACTAAACCAATCACCAGCGCCGCGATCAGCGCCGCCGCCGGTCCGCTCACAATGAACCCCGGGACCACCCGGGACACGATCCATATGGCCAGCGCACTCAACACCCAGTGGAGAAGCATCCTCATGATGGAAAACCCTCCAGACTGGAGACTATAGGCCGTAGCGCCGGCTACTGCAACTCCTACGCACTCAAACCAATACTCGTGACGGACGACGTCTCAGGCGCTTGCGGCACCGGACCTTTCTTCGTCCGCTTGGCAAGCTCGGCATTCAGTTCCGCCCCCACCAGCATCGCGAACCCCGTCCAGTACAACCACACCATCAACGCCACGGCCGCTCCCAGGGTTCCGTAGGTCTTATTAAAATTGGCAAAGCTGCGGAAATAAATCCCCAGCAGATAAGACAAACCAATCCAGCAGCTCACTGCCACCACCGCTCCCGGCAGCGTCGCCCAGAACCGCTGCTTCACGTTAGGCGCGATGAAATACAGTGCCTCAACTGCCAGAATTGTAAACACCACCGAGATCGTCCAATGAATGTACGGCCAGACCCAGACCCACACTTGAGATAAATGCAATCGCCCGGCCATCCATTCTCCGAAGCGAGGCCCCACAATCATCACGCCCAACGCCATCAGCAGAAAGAAACCAATCACGAATGTCAGCCCTATGGCCAGCGGACGCGTCTTCCAAAACGGCCGTGTCTCCTCCACATCATAGGCAACGTTCAAGGCCTCCATGGCCGCCGAAAATCCTCCCGACGCCGCCCACAGCGTGCCCAGAAAACCGAAAGACAAAAACGCGCCCCGGTTCGGCGTAACCACATCGGACAGCACTTTCCGCACCAGCCCCATGCTGTCGCCCGGCACAAAGCGAGCCATCAGATTCAAACTCTGGTTGAACACATCCGGTAGCGGCAGATACGTCGCTACCGCCGACAGGAAGATCAAAGCCGGAAACAGCGACATCACAAAGTAGTACGACAGCGCCGCCGCCATCTGCAGCGTATGGTTGCGCCCAATGTCCTCATAGGTTCGCGAAATCGCCTGGCCAAACTCTCGAATCCGCATCGTGTTTCTTAGATGCGCCGCCCGCCGACGTACAGTTGCTTGGAAAGGTCAGTCTCATTTGTGAATCGTATCCTTATATCTATGCCCGTGTGGGGCGGACACTTCTGTCCGCCCTCTTTTGCGCCAGGATGGCGACGTCGCCGCCGCCGCTCTCCTCTTGTCAGATTTCATCCGTAAGAACGCGAAAGAATGGGGACCCGCGAATCGGGGTCACTCCCCTCACAGCATCCACCACGCCTCGCGATATTTCTCAAACTTCGACCTCTTCCTCCGGCTCCCGGTAAACAGTTTCAACGGGTCAAGCGGCATTTAGTGTGTAAACCGTGGACCATTGAGAAAGCGGATGAAAACTCCAACGGTATTCCATAGTCTGT
>QIAP01000114.1 GCA_003225075.1 Acidobacteriota bacterium
GGCGTTCCCACCTTTTGCGACGGGCCCCTGCGCAACTGATAGAAAGAGGGTTCATCAATGGAACCCATTTTCCGTCCGTTCTATTCTCGTTTTCGTACACTGCCGGCCTTCGTGACCCGTTCATTGAGGCACTTCAACATATCAGGGCGCTTTATAAGGTTGAAACCACAGATCGCTGGTTTCGGGTCACAAAGGATGTGCCCGTCTTGCGGCTTGATCACGTCACGCTGGGAAGAATTTTGCCTCGAGTGTGGGAAGCCGCTTCCAGCGGTGTACCTGGGGTGAAAGGTTCCGATTGTTTCGGCAACGGACGACCTGCATGCGATGCGGTCGGAGATAGAAGAATCGGTCCTATCCAAGCGCACGGTTAAGAACGCGGCTGCCCACGCATCTCCGCTACGACCGGGCTGCTTGAATCGGCTGTGAAGCCTCGGTTGTAAGGTTGCAGCAGAAGTGTCGGCTCGTCGAATTGTGCTTGGAACAACTACAGCGCGTCTGGCCTCTGCACATCTTGATTCGTAGGTCTTGTGTCTGGGAACGCTTCCTGCGGATGCACCCCTCGCTAGGCACTTTGGACTGTGACAAGGCACAGACCACGTCAGGCGCGAGCCTACGGGGTTACGGTGAAATTCATGGTGTTGGAGTTCTGTCCACCTTGATTCATATAGATTCCCGTGCCGCCGGGGTTTTTCACATATACTGGCACGGTACTAGCGGTGGCGATATCGGAAGCTAGAATGGCAGCGGTGACCTGAGCTCCCGAAACGAACGTCGTGGAGCGAGTTACGCCGTTCCAATAGACAGTCGCACTATTGACAAAGTTGCTGCCGTTCACAGTCAAGGTGAATGCAGGGCCGCCCGCCGTCGCAGAGTTGGGCATCAGTTGGGTGATGGTGGGAGCGGCTGCCGCCATCGTGCCGGAACCCTTTGAACTGTAGCCACCGCATCCTATTGCATTAATTGCTAGCAGAAGAACCCAAATCTTTCTCATGACACATCTCCAAAACGACAACCTACACACCCATTTTAAATAGTCTAAGAACCAGCAAGGGAGTACTTGTCAGCAATATGTAATTTTCTGGTAAAGGTTTTGTATCGTTGGACTGCCGGGCTAAACAGGTCTCCTTCTAGAACTGCCTTGGTGTCCGGTAAGCATGCGTATAAAAACCTCCGAACATGGCTGGTGGGACCGAACCTGCGGATTTCCAGTGTTCGGGTTACGTCAGCGATCACCTTCGAGCCGTCCACAAACTCAAAATGCACAGCTGGCCTACGTCCGATGTCGGGCTGCAGGTTAAAGAGGTGTGTCTTCGCGCGTGCGATGGCGCTCACCGATTCCCGCTTCCTCGCGCGTGGTAATGTTTTTAGGTTGGTCCGTGCGTCAGCGCGTATCCGTTTATGCGGGCCGAATCTACTCCTCCAGTACAGCTTGTCGTAACGCCGTACAAAGGAACGGAAGTGTCTTAATAGCAGTGCTAAGACACTACCAAAAGGAACCAAGTCAGAGCAGAGATTGAAGGCCAGTTTCGCAAAGGACCAGAAAATCAAGCCCGCCCAGCTCTGTACCTGATTTCGGTGCCGCGCTTTCGCGCTCCTGATGATTCCAAGATGTCAAGCTTGTGTAATAAGAGTGTTAAAGGAGTGTCAGGACTCGGTCCTGACAACTGCTAGGGCCTGAACGGTGCTAAACTCTGACTGATCATGTATCGCCCGCTCGCCATAGCGGTGTTCTTGGCGGCGGTGGTTTTCCCGCCACGTCTCGCAGGGCGGTCGCGCGCCGGCTCCCGCCCAAGCGTTCCCTTCCATAGCAGTATCGGCCCACGTATTCCTGCCGGGCATCTTGCGCCCCGTGGATTCGCAGTGATGCGAGCGCGTCCGTTTGGTGGGCGAACGGTCTTTGTCGGAACATTCCCGTTCAGGCATCATTCTCACTTTCGCTTCTTTTTCGGCAATCCCTGCTTCACCAATCCGTTCTTCGACCCCTTCTTCTGCCGGGAGTTCTTCTTTAATCGTTTTCCCTTCGCCCAACCAGTATTCTTGCCCTACCCCGTCTATACAGCGCCTAATTATCCGGTAAGTGAACAGGCTTCATCGATTGTCCATCAACGAAGTTATCTCGCCGGAGAAGTCGAGCGGCTGACGGACGAAGTTGAGCGGTTGCGAGAGGGACAAGAGAGATGGAAGGAGTCAGTTCAGTTTCAGACTCAGGCTCGGCCGTCAGTCGCAGAGAAGACTCCAACCACAACTCTGGTCTGTCGTAGCGGTCATTGGAGTGAAGTCCAGAACTACGCGATTGTGGGACAAACGCTTTGGGAGTTCACAGAGCACCGGGCAAGGAAGATTCCCGTCTCCGATTTGGATGTGGCTGCCACCAAAAAAGTGAACGCGGAGCGTGGCATTGAGTTTCGGCTTCCGTAGTCCTCGCCACGCGGTTGCACCTGATCTCTGCCGTAACCCTTGACCGTCAGCAGGCACAGGCGAGTTAATTTAGCTGTGATTGCCATCTCTGTCCCTCCAGCCAAGAGTGGCAAGCGAGCAAGAAATGGTTCTGTCCCAGATTCCGACATGCTGACCTTCTAGAAGAAGGGCAGTTTGGGTCAACCGGTTTTTTCTTTTCTTTGGTTGCGGCCTTGTGGTTGTTCTCTACAGAATCGTTGACTCCGGCTGATTTAGGCGTACTATTTTACCGCGTCCAGCCAAGGCCCTCGTTCATTCTGCCTTGGCAAGTGTCTTCTCTAGGGGCGTGTATGAGAGGTCTCGTTTTTCTGTCCTTCTGCGACTACCTGGTTCCAATCCTAGTCGGAGATTCTTATTCAGGGTTTCCCACCGCCCCCCAATGTCAGCAGATTCAAGCTGCATCCGACGTACGCTGGAACCCGGGAAACATCAATCTGGGGGTACTCCCAAACGGATGCAATCTAGGCTGGGATTAACGCTTTCTAAACGAAAGGAGGCGAGCTTCATCAATACGCATTCCAGTAAAGATGATCGTCCACAAACAGACCGGTAAATGATAGCTCAATCACCTTCATTGTGGAGAAAATGCATATGAGACTCAAGAATGTCTTTGTCTTTGCCGCAACACTTCTAATGATAGCCAGCTTCGTAGGTGTGTGTCCGGCATACGCCGCTCAGGCCGCCGCCTCGAAAGCTTTCACCGCTCCGGCTCCAAAATTCTCGCCAGCAGTGGCGTTTGACGTATCGCCTGCAGTGCGGAACCTTGCACCGGCAGCATCCGCTTTGTCTTCGTCCGTTGTGCGGGAGGTGCGACCGGAGCGCGGCCCGGTCGTCAAGAATAGGGGCTTTTCCGGCGACGCGGCCGTCCAGAAATCTGGCTCCATGCGCCTCGGTCCAGCGAATGCCGCGACCATCCCCAATCCCTTGCTGACTTTTGAAGGGTTGAGGAACACAGACAATCCCTTTCTGGTTGCCCCGCCTGATCCGGTCGGCGCCGTCGGCCCGAACCACTACGTTGAGATGGTGAATCTCGTCTTCGCCGTCTACGACAAGCAAGGCAACCGGCTGGCAGGACCAACCCAGCTGGGGGACCTCTGGCAGGGCTTTGCGGTGCCAGATTGCACTGACCTCTCGGGTGACCCGATCGTGGTGTACGACAAGTTTGAGGATCGCTGGCTTCTCACCCAATTCACTACCCGCGGGCCCATCTTCTACAACTGTGTCGCGATCTCGCAGACCGGCGATCCTACCGGTTCCTTTTTCCGTTACGCGTTCTCCGCGGGTCAGTTCTTCCCCGACTACCCCAAGTATGGGGTGTGGAGCAACTCGTATCTGCTCACCTCGCGCGATTTCGGACCCACGACTGAATACGGCATCAGCGTCTACGCGCTGGAAAAGGAGAAGATGATCGAAGGAGACCCAAACGCCCGCTCGGTGCACTTCTTCCTCGACTCGGCCGTCGTGCCGATCTCACAGATCGGCGACGGCCTGCTCCCGGCGGACATAGACGGCGAGAACGAACCGGAGGATGGTGCCTCTGCTCCGATCGTGGGGACGATGGACGACAACGGTCCCTATGGCGCACCGTTCGACGCTTTGAACGTGTACGAGTTGTCGGTCCGCTGGGAGCAAGTCCCGACCGCGGCGCTCAACCTCGTCGCGCAGCTCCCGGTGGCCTCGTTCAACTCGACCTTCCCGTGTACCGCTCCCCCACCCGCCTCGCAAACCCGAAGCTGCATCCCGCAGCCGGGCACCACCCGCAAGATCGACATCCTGTCCTACCGGCAGCGGCCGACTTGGCGACTCGCTTACCGCACCTTCGGCAAGTACGAGGCGATGGTGACCAACCAGTCGGTGCAGGCGCTTCCCGGCGTGGCGGGCGTGCGCTGGTACGAGATCCGGCGGAACAAAGGGCGGTTCTCACTCTTCCAGCAGGGCACCTTCGCTCCGGGTGATGGCGTGCACCGTTGGATGGGCAGTATCGCAATGGATGCGCAAGGCAACATGGCTCTGGGGTACAGCGTGTCGAACGCAACGAATGTCTTCCCCGGCATCCGTTACACCGGCCGCCTCACCCAGGACCCGCTGGGGCAGATGACCTTGGGTGAGGGTGTCATCATCAATGGAACCGGCTCACAGTTGACCAGGGTGAGCCGCTGGGGCGACTATACCTCGATGAATGTTGACCCCACCGATGACTGCACGTTCTGGTATGTCAATGAGTACTACCAGACCACCTCGCTGGCAAACTGGCAGACCCGGATTGGCAGCTTCCAACTGCCCGGCTGCGAGCAATGATGACTAGCTAGCATGTGCGTATGAATCGATAGATGTAGGGTTGGCCTCTTCCCCCGCCGAGTCGCAAGTCTCAAACTAACGCTC
>QIAP01000032.1 GCA_003225075.1 Acidobacteriota bacterium
TTCGCTGACAATCTTTCGGAGGGTGTCAGAATTAGTAGCACGTTCTGGCTGGCCAGCCCCAATCGCCACGCGGTCGTATGCCTCCATCATGTTTTGCACCATCTTTATCTGTTGCTCCAGCTCTTCAAGCACATCCTTCAGGAGGATGCACTCCCCCTCGAAGTATTTGTTGCAAATGAGTTCATTCGCAGCTTGTAGCGACAGCAGTTCTGTCACAAATCCCCGCAAAATAACTGCCCATTCGTTTACGGCTTGCGCTTCGTCATTAGAGAGAGCCGCGTTGCGAAGCCGTTCGACAAATAGCACGATTTTCAGCCCACGTACTTCGCTATCATTAAGGATTATCCAGTTCGTTCGGTTGACAAGCATAATCAGAAAATCTGCATACATTTGACCCTGTCGAACGGCGTGATTGATCCGACCCGGTTCCTGTCCCTTCATGGCCGCCCGAATTGCGTCAGCCACCTGCTTCCCCACTCGGGGTCTGGGTGCAGCACTGGCCGGGCGCTGTATCAGCCAGCGCGCGTATTCGTCGGATACCTTGCCTTGGTGCTCTTCGCGAAGCCACAGCATCACAGCCTGCTTCGGGGTCAGAGATGTTTCTATTCTTATCAGTCGTTTTTGTTTGAGCATAAGGGATCTGCCGGATTCTGTTCGACAAAATCAAAGTTGCCATCCTGCTCGAACGGCAACTGAGTGCTTGACTGCGATGGGTCGCGACGGCGGTTTCCAATGCGACCAAGCGCTCCTCGAAAGAGCTCTTTTCAATCGCGCTCAGCAGGATGCCTGACAGATACCCGACTGCATTGGAGACCCGCAGATCGAGCTCTCCGCGCCGGACCTGGTTAATGGTTTCTCCCAACAGCTCGGCCACATCTGCTACTGTTTGCAAACGCTTCACCGCAAGATTGGCGGGCAATACTATCTTCCGAGTGCGGGCAATTCCCCCCGCTCGTCTTGCGGCTGCCCTTTCCTCGCCCAAGCTGGGATCGTGGAAAAAGCAAAAGTCGGTTCCAGTCTGCGCATTCGCCTTGCAGCGGGAGTCCTTTTGAACCTCGTAGCAGCAACGCCGAGATTGAATCATAGGTGTGCCCACCTTTGTGCCTACCCTGAAGCTCTACAAAGTGTGACTATGTCACACGCCTGTCCCGAAACGCCTTGCAGTTTCACCATCCGGGTGACATAGTCACACTTGGTAGTATCAATGCAAGTCATTGAGTTTTCGTGCGGCAACTCCTTTTAAGGCATGGGTCGCAGGTTCGAGTCCTGCCGCGCTCACCACCCATCCTCTTGGAGCGATTTAAAAGCGTCATTCACCCGATCAGCAGACTGAGTTGAAGCCGGCAAATCAAAGGTCGACCGTCTTAAAATAAAGTACGGCAATGACCACACGTCTGATCATGCCTCTGAAGTGCCGCGATTTTTCTACCCCTTCCAGTTCCAGCTTGATTACGACTCGGCGGACCTGATTCGGGTTCTCATTTAATGGCACATTAATGCGTGCATTAGGCAGATCAAAGTTAAGGCGTCCTTAAGGTACATAGGGATAAAAAGAACTCTTTAGAACTGAACGTCTTTTCCGGTGGTCTCCGACAGCAGAGCGATTTTTAAAACGCTTTTTACGTGCTGGTCTTCGAGTTCCGCAGTAATCGGCAAGTGCAAGTCATGGGAACTAATGCGGTCAAATGGACGGGGACCCGAGCCAGCTCTCTTCTTTCATCCATGCACCGCTCTCGCGGCATTGGGGAAAAGCTAATCCTCGCCGTACTACTGGTGGTCTATTCAATTCCAATTTGGTGGTTCCACCATTTTCCGTCCCAAGACGGTCCTGGCCATCTCTACAATGCGTACTTGTTGAGTGGCTGGTGGAAATCATCTTTTCCTGTCAACCGCGGTTTCTTTGCCCTGAATCGAGCGCCAGTGCCCAATTGGCTTACAACAGGCTTGCTGGCGCTCCTTATGCAAGTCATGACACCGGCGACGGCCGAGAAGGTCGTGCTTACTCTCTATGTGATCTTTCTACCTCTCGCGATGCGATATGCCGCACGTTCATTGCGGAGCAGCTCACGCTATATCTATTTATTGGGTTTCCTCTTCATCTATAACTATTTTTTTCATCTCGGGATGCTTAATTTCTGTGTGAGCCTGGCGTGGTATTTAGTTTTTATCGGGTATTGGGCACGTAATCGTCATTGCCTCGGTTTTCGCCAAATCCTCATTCTGCTATGTTTGACCCTGCTATTCTATTTTTCAAACGGCCTTTCCTATTTCATAGGGCTCCTCACAGTAGCCGTGCTCTCAGTGGCTAGCTTCTTTAGTGAATATCATCGCGGGAATCTGACGGGGTGGTGGGAGAAACTGGTGAGACCCCACATAGGCCTGCTGCTGGTGGTCCCACTGTCACTGTCATACTTAGCACTGCACGGACCGTATTACGACTGGTCCCGATCATCCCCCCTGACATGGGGAGATATAAGCTGGATGTTTTCTCGGCTTACCGTGCTGACCGCCGCAAATGACAATATTGACTTACGTATCACCCATGCTGTTGCTGCCGTTCTGGTGCTTGCCTTCGGGCTGAAGTGCTACTCGCGAATGAAAGTCCGCAAGTTAATTTGGACAGACTCCCTATTAATCGCAGCACTCCTCCAATTCATTCTTTACCTTCTTGCCCCCGAGGCCGCAGCAGGAGTGGGTTTAATTAAGGCGAGGATAATCCTTTTTCCTCTGCTCACTCTTGTTTTGTGGCTTACCGTCCAACCCTTTAAAAGGACTTTCACGGTAATCCTCACGTTCGCCGTCGTATTCGCCAGCTTGGCTCTCGTTGGCAGGGATGTTAACCGCTACGTTTGGCAAGCGCCAATGCTGGACCAGTTTTTTGCGGCAGCTGATCATATTGAGCGAAACTCGACGATCCTACCCTTAAGCTTCCATCAGGCGGGATATGATCCACAGGGGCGTGACCGCAAACTGAAGTATGATCCGTTCCTTCACGCTACAGAATTGATCGCAATCGAAAAAGGATTAGTGGACCTAAATTGATTATGAGGCCGCAACCAGGAACTTCCCTCTCGTGTATGAGTATGCTCTTGATCCGAGCCGCATCATTGGGCACGAGCGCGAGTACGGTTTTCCACCACAGGCGTATGTAACGAGTTACTACCGCAGTACCGGGCGTTTCGTGGATTACGTGTTGCTTTGGAATGTACGCGCAGAAGACTTTAGCAATGCTGACGCACAAAGGACATTTAAAGAACTCGCCGCCAACTATGAACTGGTATATAGCGCCCCTCAAATACCGCTGCAACTATTTGCCCGACGCCTGCGGCAAAGTTCTTCTTTATGGCCAGGTGAGGGTAGCTCACGGAGCGCTCGGCATCGCGATCGCTGACAAGAGTCCATTAGGAATCGAGGGAGAGCCGGCGACGTGTGCGGATCGCCGCGCAGTCTTACCCATCAGCAAATGGAAGATTCTTGGGCGTAGAAGTGTTATTTGGGACTACACATCCCTTTTTCGAGGGCGAATAACGGAGAGATGGCTTGCATTCACGTTGAATGATCAAGAAGCGGACCTTGCGTTCGAAATTGGCGTTGGCGAGGTTCCAGGAAGCGACACAGTGACACGAGTCCCCGTTCCGTTCCGATTGGAGATCTGAATATCACCGCCATAACCTTCGATAAGAGCCTTGCAGATTGAGAGCCCAAGTCCAAAACCACCTGTGGCTCGAGCGCGAGAAGGGTCCCCCCGCCGGAAACGCTCAAACACATGGGGAAGTTGGTCAGGACCTATACCTGCACCTGCGTCTTCGACAACGACCAGTGCTGTGCCCCGGGGGGAGTTGGTCACCTCCATCCACACAGTTGATCCTAAAGGACTGTGCTGGATCGCATTCTGCAGCAGATTGAACCAAACTGTTTGCAGATCTGCTGGATCCGCCTTCACCGAGATATTCGACTTGAACGTGCACCGCAAACGGATATCACGTGCCTGAGCTACCGGGTTTAGTTCAGCGACCGAATGCTCACAGCTCTCAACCAAATCGATCTCCTGAAGTTCATCTGAATTATGATGGTCGGTTCGCTGCTCTACGCGGGCGAGGTTTAGTATGCCGCAGACGAGTGCCTCCAGTCGGCCACAATCCCCCAGAGAACGTTCCAGGCCCTCCTTGTACTCCACGCTGGTTCGTGGCCTACAAACAAGTAATTGCAATGTGGACTTCAGAATTGCAACCGCTGTTTTCAATTCGTGCGCCGCATCCGCTATGAATTGTTGCTCGCGGTTAAACGCCCGTTTGAGACTGGCAAGGGTTGAGTCCAGCGCATCCACGAGCGGGGCGAGCTCCCGCATCTTTCGCGCCGTAGCAGGCGGATTAAAATTCCAGTTGCGCGCCGAGACCCTCTTGGCCTCTGCCGCAAGCGCTTGCATTGGATATAGGCCTCTGCTCACCTCGTGAGCTGCAAAAAGCCCCGCGAATAAAAACAGCAGAAGACTCGAAGCCACCGCAAAGAACCCGATCTGAAAGATGCGGTGGGTAAGGTCGCGAGTCGAAGACGCGTAGACAATTGTGACCTTCTTCAGTGGACCAGGATGCTCGTCCTCCTGATCGAATATTGTCATCTTGCGAACAATAATCCCGCGGTAAGAAGACTGCTGGTTGGCCACTTGAAAGATTGGGGAACCTGAAACCAGAACGGACGGAGGCGCACCCTGCCAATTCTTAGACCTCGAGATTAGCTTGTTGTTTTCATCCCACACTTCAAAAAAATCATCGCTCGGAACACTTAACCTTTCCCTGTCGAGCATGAGGGTTCCGGTTTCATCTTCCGTGTCATGAATTACTGCAAGAATTTCGTCCGCGCGGCCCTCCAACATGATGTCGAATGCGGCCAGGAGTTGAGATCGGCTGTAGAGTACGATGGCTGCGGTCAACCCGATCGCCAACAATAGCTGAGACACCACAACCGCAATAATCAGCTGTCTCTTGATGGAGTTCTTAGGCAGCAGGTTCTTTGTCCCGCTTGGCGTCAGAATCGGCACGTAGTGCATATCCGTGCCCTCGCAGTGTATGAATAAGTTTACTCTTGGAGAAACAATCGATTTTTCGGCGTAGTCCAGAAATATAAACTTCAATGACATTCCCGAACTTTTCCCAATTGTAATCGTAGAGATGCTCCAGGAGTTCGGTCTTAGAGACGACGGCTGGTGTGCGACTAGCAAGATATTCCAACACTCGATATTCCATAGGAGTTAACTGGACTATAGTTCTGCCTCGCCGCACTATCCTTTCAGCCACATTGATTTCGAGATCTGCAACCGTCAGAAGGGGATGTGGCTTCCCCTTCCCCCGTCGCACCAGGGCCTTTGCTCGAGCCAGCAACTCTCCTAAGTCGAACGGTTTAGGGAGGTAGTCATCGGCTCCAGCATTAAGTAATCTGATAATCGATTGCTTCTCATCGCGCGCGGTGAGAATCAGGACTGGAGTCTCGTGACCCGACTTGCGGTATTTCTCCAAAAGTGCGGAGCCTTCTAATTCTGGCAGCATTAGATCGAGGACGAGCAGGTCGTACTCGTTAGTTTCGGCCATAAACAAACCCGACTCGCCATCGTTGGCAACATCAACCGCATAGCCCGCACACTGCCGAAGACCGCTAGCCACATTCTGTGCAAGACGTTCTTCATCTTCAACAATCAAGACTCGCATACTCCCTCACCTATACAGTGCGGTACTGCGCCGTGGCCCACTTTCGATCACTGCCGCCAGTTTACGACTCGGCAATCCAACGGGCAAAAACAAGCCATGTCTCGCTGGGAAGGGAAGCCCGCCGCTCATATGCCTTGGGGAGCATGATAAAGCCTGATGCGGCGGGCCTGTCCGAGCGCTCGGATTGGGAAAGTGTAGTTTGTCATACCTTAAGTTAGCCTTAAGACCTTCAAACCTGATCTACTTGCGTGAAGTTCTGGCCGGTTGGCATAAGCCGCTTGATACGCCTCCATTTTGATGCGCATAAATGATGCCCCGCAGACATGTTCAGTTTCTATTGTTCATCGTGGGTTTCTAACCAGTCCCTTTGACAAATGATCGCCAAAGTAGGACAATTCGCGCGGACATTAGGGGTGCTAGTCTTTCCCTTCTGGGCGCTCCACACGTGCATCCCGTGAAGTTTCCGCTACGGGTCCCGGTACTGTGGCTCGTACTTTTCGCGGCTGCGCGAAACTCTAGGCTCGCCTCAGACTCAATCGCAGTCAGATGCAACAATCGTGACCGTGCGCTAAGTGAACCGAGGCATTCCTAATCAGTGGAGGGTAAACTATGGGTCACTCTGCGATTTACCGTCCTTTCGGTAGTAATTCGAAATGGACACTCGTGCTCTTCCTTCTGATCGGTCTTCGACTGAATGCCCAGGCGCCGCCTTGGGTTCGGGCGGGTAGTTTCGGAGGCCCCGGGTCCGATTTTCGTCCGGGTGTTAAGGTCACTGAGACGGGCGAAGAATTCGTGACCGGTTCTTTTTCCTCAACGGCAGAGTTCGGTAAGAAAGTGCTTGTCTCTGCCGGCGACTCGGACATCTTCCTCGATAAACATGGGCGTTTCGGCGCTCGGCGCTGGATAGTTCAGGCAGGTGGATCCGGTCATGATGAGGGAACCGATATTGCTCTAGATGGGGCAGGAAACGCCTACGTGACGGGCTGGTTTACCGGCAGCGCGACGTTTGCCTCAACCGATGGTTCCTCCAAGACGGTCACGGGGGTTGGCGAGACCGTCTTTCTAGCGAAATACCGTTCCTCCGGCGTGCTCGCCTGGATTCAAACAGGAACTGTAGGCTCCATCTTCGTGAACCGGGGTCATGGCGTGGCCATTGAACCGATTTCAGGTTCGCTTTACATAACAGGCGTGAGCCAGGGCAGCACAATGTTTTCGTCGTCGGACGGCACTGCGAACACGGTTCCGGGACCCGGAACCTGGCATATGTTCCTGGTCAAATATGATACCGACGGCAACTTTAAATGGGGCGAATGGAACCAAGCTTCGCCCAACACTGTCCCGGAAAAGGTCGCCGTAGACAGCGATTCCAGCGCCTATGTCACTGGATGGTTTGAAGGTAAAGCCACATTTCACAGTCACGACGGGCAGGATCAAACTGTCGTGGGCCTAAGCCAGCCTGTCGGACGTCCACCTGACTTTCCCGATGACAGCTTTGTCGCAAAGTACGATAGCAGCGGCAATCTGAAATGGGTCAATGATATTGGGGGCTACAAGGCCATCACAACTGATATCGCTATCAGTAGCGACGGCAAAGTCAGCATCACCGGCTTCATCGGAAATATAGGGTCCGGAACGACGCTCCAAGGTGAAACCATCGTCACGTCCCAGCCCCCGGGCAGCAACATCAACCTCGGAGGAGGTCAGTTTACTGCCCCTTATAACAAAGACGCAGTGATTGCTACGTACGACGCAAACGGTGTGTTGCTCAATGCGAGCCGGATCGGCGCCGCAAAGAATGACGGTGGCAGCGGAATCGCCTATGACCAGGCCGGCAACCTGTACTTGGCAGGAGTCTTTGCGGGTACGATCAACGTCGTAGGTCACCTGTTGAGAGGCACAAAGACACATAATCTCTTTGTCCTCAAATACGGAACCGCTGGGCTGGTCTGGGCTAAGAAGGCGAACGGGGCGGGGACAGACCAGTTTGAGTCGGGAAATCCACGGTTGTCCGTAATCCCAGGGGGCGGAGTCCTGGTGACAGGCGCGTATTTGGATACGGCTGTATTTGGCGATATCACGTTGCAGAGTGCCGGGGCGGAAGACATATTCCTGGCGCTAGTGGGTCGATGAGTCGGGTCATTCCGAACTGAAGAGCAGACGGGCTGGCCCACCCCATCGAGTTATCAACGATAACTGAGGTGCCGCGGCCTTGCGGGTTTTTGCAAGGGTGGGGTCCGTACGCCATTCATTCTGCTTCTTCTTCCCACCGACGGACAGCGGTGATGACAGGCGGCAATCTACCCGGATCTGGCACTTAACCCGGCCCGATGCCGAGCCGTCTTCCGCCGAGTTCGTATGCGATCCATAGCAATCAGAGTGCAAACCCAGATCGTCGCCGCCAGATACCCGGCAATCACGTCGCTCGGATAGTGAACCCCCAGATATATCCGCGATAACCCGACGACTCCCACAATAAGAGCCGCAGCACCCCAGATGGTGATGCGGGCGGCGAGAGATCGAACTCGATCAGCCCACAAGCCAGCAATTACCCCGTACAAGCAAAATGAGAAGAGTGCATGTCCGCTGGGAAAGCTGTAGTCCGAGAGCGGAGGCTCAAAGAACGGAGTAGGCCGCAAACGGTGGAATGCATATTTCAGAGTGAAGTTCAATATCAGCGCGCCCGCTATGGCAATCACAAGCCACAGGGTTGCGCGCCGCCATCGTAATTTTGTGAAGGCGGCGAACGCAACGATACAGGAAAACGCCAGGCCTTCTTCTCCTAGGAAGGAAACGGCGACCATGGCTTTCGTCATACGCGGAGATGCGTATTGGTGAATATGTGTCCGCACCGAGAGATCGAAGTTGGTGGCCTGCTGGCGAGACACGCTTTGCGCAATCCAGGCAAACAGGCAAACCGCGACGACTGCGGCCACCAAACTAAGCAGGGTCGCCGTTTCAATGAGCGGAATTGATTTTGGAGCGGTCTCCAGCTCTGGTAGTCGGGAACGACGGCCTGCCATTATTGCGCCGCCAAGGTTTTTGGGATGCGACAGTCCACAAAAGTGTCTTTTACCTCATCCTCGGCGCTGGTCGTGCAGCTTTTTTGAGGCTCCAGCCGAATTCACCGGGCGCCGCCTTTCGTGGCGGTAGATTCTCGGCGACGAAGTAAGTGAGGTTGTTTGCCTGGTCGGCGTTCGGAAAATGCACTCGTCTATCATCACACATGGTGGTCACACATGCTCAGCACACATGGGCAGCACACATGTGCAAAAAGAGAGAGTCCTGTCCCCTTCAGCTAACTAATCATTTGTCAGGAAGCCAAAAAAAAAGAGCAGAGGATTTCTCCTCTGCGCCCTGCCTTTTGCCCCTCCCCCGAGGCAGCCGGCCAACTGGTATTACTGGTTAAGCGGGTTCAGACCCATGCAAACGTCGTGGGCACCAGGAGCGGAGCCGTCCGCTTTGGCGCGGACCACGGCATCTTCAATCGAGCAGAAGCTGCGATTGCCGGTCTGGTTGACGACCAACGGTACTGCAGTCGCGTCGTACTGAACGTTGCCGGCGCCACTGGGGGCTACGGCGAAGCTATAGCCGCTCTTGCCTGTTCCAGCGGGCTGACCGTTGTTGGCCAGGACCGGGTCGATCAAGCAGGACTGGGCTGTGGTCGGCGGATTTGGGCAAGCCGCACCCAGGGTGTTGCCGAGCGCCAACAGGGCCGCATAGCCGGTCGTCGGATAGGTCGATTGATACGTGATTTCGGCGGTATTGATGGTACGAAGCGAGCTGACGGCGGATGACTCGTTAGCAGCCATACGCGCGCGCAGCAGGTTTGGAATAGCGATAGCAGCGATGATAAGAATGATCGCTACTACGATCAGCAACTCAATTAACGAAAAGCCTCGTTGTTTCTTCATCTCTCTCTCTCCGTCGCTCAAATTTTTTGGCCAGCATCTCAACTGCTTCCCTCTACGCTGTCGCAACAAAAGTGCCATTCTGGGACGATTCCATCGCATAAGGGTTACCTACGATTATCTCCCGCGCCAACAAGGATATGCGTGCAAAACAAAGAGTTTCGGGCCACCCCAGCGGCTTTGGACTTCAGCCGATTCCGGTCAAACTAACAATTTTTGTTATTGACCCGACAGGTTTAGGCAAAATCAGGCTAAGTTACGAAAGTGGCATGCCCATGTAGTTAGATGCCGCCCAATGCTCCACGGGCGGAGCCGTGGTGCAGGGGATTTTTTCCCGGCGACGTCCTTTGAGCGGCCGCAAATATGGCTCACCAATCAGCAGCGGGCGGAGAAAGGTGAGTTCTATTGCGAGACTTCCTGGGAAACTTTTGAGACGTTGGCAGCTTGCGGACCCTTTTGTCCCTCGGTAATTTCGAATTCTACGCTGTCTCCTTCCTGCAAACTCTTATATCCCTCGGAGGAGATAGCGCTGTAATGGACAAAAACGTCCGGACCATCGTCGCGTCCTAGAAACCCATATCCCTTGGCATTATTGAACCACTTTACTGTTCCTTTCAAACGTTCCACTTCGAACCCCCTCACAAAATTGCACCTCCCTTGGGGGACCAAGGAAGTGCTGTCATACCCTGTGACATTGTGCGTCTGGTAAAAACCGCTGTCAAGAAGGGATTGTAAGAAAAAGCCGCTACCGGAGCGGCTTTCCGGCACTTTCGTGCCATGCCAGCCAGAGCAGGGCGGAGATGGTTTTGCTATCACGAATCGTGCCTCTCAGCACCATAAGCAGGGCAGTAGAGAGTGGCACCCAGCGGCGGCGGATCAGTTCGTCGTCCTCAGGTTGGGCTTTGCCAGCTTTGAGATCACGAGCGAGGTAGAGTGCCATTGTCTCATCCAGGAATCCGGGGCTTGCATAAAACTTGAGTATGGGACGCCATCGCGCCGCCCGATAGCCGGTTTCTTCCAACAGCTCGCGCTTAGCTCCCGCGAGTTCAGATTCGCCATCATCGACACGGCCCGCAGGCAATTCCCACAGAAAGCTTTGTGCCGCATGGCGGTATTGACGTTCCAGGAGAATGTGGGCCTGGCCTCGGCTCTCGTCCAGGGCGAGGATTACGACCGATCCGGGGTGGTGGACGATGTCGCGACGGGCGCGGATACCGCCGGGCTCAAGCACTTGGTCGATAGTGACCGAGAAAACGGGACCGCGGTAGACCTCGCGGGAAGAAAGGACACCGCTCTTAGAGGCGTTCTTACGGCGGGTGGATTTGGCCATAACAACAATATATAGCCGGGGCTATACAAGAACCTTGCCAGCTTCCGACAGAACAGATTGAGTTTCCTGTGAAGCATCCGCCTGTTATGCTGCCTTGCCAATGGCACGCAAGCCCAGCATCGCGATCGTTGGACCGGGGAGTCTGGGTAGGGCCTTTGCTGAGTCATTACGGCGCGCGGGATATCGAATTCGCGAGGTGGTGGCGGGGGAGAGTAGAGCTTCGAGGGCAAAAGCCAAGGAGTTGGCAGCCAAAACAGGTGCTCGTGCGGCGACCCGCAAGAATGCTGAGCTTGATGCCGATATTATTTGGTTTTGCGTGCCCGATCGTGAGATTGGAAGGGCAGCTCTGAATTTGAGTGCGGTGACAACCTGGAAAGGAAAGGTGGCGTTGCACTCGAGCGGTGTTCTCGGCAGTGACGAACTCGAGGTATTGCATGCGCGCGGAGCGGCAGTAGCGTCGGCGCATCCTCTGATGACATTTGTGTCTGGTTCGCAACCGACGCTTGCAGGCGTGGCGTTTGCGATAGAGGGCGATCCCTCGGCGATTCGAGTGGTTCGAGCAATCGTGGTTGCTCTCAAGGGCGAAGCCTTTTCCATTTCGAAGCAGAAAAAAGCTGCATATCACGCCTGGGGCGCCTTTATTTCGCCGCTTCTGGTAGCTGCGCTGGCGACTGCCGAGGAAGTTGCGAGGGCGGCAGGCATTGACCGCACCACGGCGCGCCGGCGGGCGCAGCCGATTCTTGGGCAAACCTTGCGCAATTACGCAGCACTTGGTCCGGCTGGAGCCTTTAGCGGACCTCTGCGGCGCGGAGACGTCGCCACCATCGCCAAACATTTGCAGGTTCTGAGCAAGATCCCCGGCGCACGGGAGGTCTACGTGGTTTTGGCGAGAGTTGCGCTGCGGCACTTGCCGGCAAAGAATGTAGCCCTTCTAAAGAAAACGCTGCGTCGCTGATCTCTGGGGAGCTGATTTCAAGTGAAAGCTGTGAGAATCATCTCGAGCTGAACAGGTGGCCCAACTTTTCCTTCTTGGTCTTCAGGTAGTCTTCGGCGTGAGGATTGTCAGAGACCTCGCAGGGAACACGCTCGATAACCTGGATGCCGCCTCGTTCGAGGGCCGCAACCTTATCTGGATTGTTAGAAAGCAGCCGTACCTGGGAAACACCCAACGCCTTTAGAATTTCGGCAGGCAAACCGAATTCGCGATGATCGGCTTTGAAGCCAAGACGCTCGTTAGCTTCGACGGTATCGAGTCCGGCGTCCTGTAGTTCGTAGGCCTGCAGCTTGGCCATAAGGCCGATGCCACGTCCTTCCTGCTGTTCGTAGATTAAGACCCCAGCGCCCCGCTGTGCGATCATCGAAAGTGCCATTTCAAGCTGTTGACGGCAATCGCAGCGCAGAGAGCCGAACACATCGCCGGTGAGGCATTGCGAATGAATGCGGACCAGCGGAGGCGTCGCCTTCAGGTCACCCATTACCAGTGCAACCGCAGTTTCCTCGCGCTGCTGCCCGGAGCCTTTACCAAACTTGCCATTGAAGCCGAAAATGCGGAACTTGCCCCAGCGGGTAGGGAAGTCCGCGGCCGCAAGCTGGCGAACAGAATTGGAAGTGGTCACAACACTATTATAGCGGTCGGGCATGCGCTGGTTTGCGACTGACGCGAGCTTGCTGCAAATCGTGAGTTTGTCACGAGGCGCGCATCCGGTTGGTCCTGGCTGGCGAAGACTGTTAAAATTGCGATTGCCCAAGTTTTTTTCTATCGCAGCCAGGGGCTATAGCTCAGCTGGGAGAGCGCATCGTTCGCAACGATGAGGTCGTCGGTTCGATCCCGACTAGCTCCACCAAATTTTCAATCACTTAGCGCCGTCATTTTCGTAATCACGTTCCATTACGTTCCAATACTCAGTTGACTGTTCCACTTGGTAGCCGTCGGGATTCCACCATATCCATCATCTTGGCTACGGCCCGGCGCTGACTGTCGGGCACGTGTTGCACGTAGACGTCCATCGTGGTTGCGATGCGTGAGTGGCGCATCTGTCCCTGTACGTCCTTAGGATTGGCGCCGGCTTCGATCATCCAGGTTGCACAAGATGTACGCAGTGAACGCCATGTTGCTTTCTTCGGCTCCATGGCAAGCTTGAGGGCTGCCGGGCGAAGATGACGACGTAGAACGTTGCCATCACGCATCGGAGCACCGTTACGGAGCGATTGAAAGACTAAGTCTTGAGGTCCGTCTGATCGCACCAGCTTGATACGCTTTCTAGCTCCCTTACCTCCCCAGTTGATTTCAACTTCGAGAGTTTTCAGCCGGCGAATGCGACCGATGACCGATAAGGCAACTCCGATCGTTGTCGAACTGCCCGCGGTCTTAGTCACACTCCAATCGCCGCGGCAATAGCGTTCGTCCACGGTGATGGCGTCATCTTGCACGTCGTCCCATTTCAGCCCGACCAGTTCGCTGACTCGCAGCCCGCTAAAGACTGCAACGTAAATCATCGTTGCATAGGGCTCGTCCACGAACTCAACTAGCCGCTCGAACTCTTCTGGGGTGATGTGCGGCTTCTGCTTTTTCTTGTTCACAACTTTAGTGCGCGGGATCTGCACGGCCAATAGTGGATTTTTGGTGAGCAGATCGTAACGCACCGCGCTTCCCAGCACTGCCGAGAGTACTTCCTTGATTTTTAACACTGTATCCCCGCCCAGTTCAGAGGTCCCCAAGCCAGAGAAATACTTCTGCAGGGTCAGGGTGCTCATATCCCGCAGCGGCATGTCTCCAAAAGCTGGCATTAGGTACTTGCGCAAAGTTCCCTCATAACTGGCTTGGGTAGTGCTGGCCATCAAAGGCAGCACGGTCGGTCGGTAAGTGCCACTTACATATTCCGCGAACCGGGTAGCGGACCCGATAGTCTGAAGTCCTTGATTCATCGGTCGCAACATTTCGTTGGCCATCTTGCGGGCCTCGCGCTCGGGCATTTCGGCCGGGCAGACTTTCATCCGTTTTCGTTTGCGCTCGATCCTCCCTTCTTTGAACTGATCTTGCCACGGGTTGATCCACCACCAATTTCCTTCTCGAAATGATTTTGGGTTCTGAAATCTTCTTCTGGCCATCGCTGAGAAATCTCCTCTCAGCGGAGCCGGGTGTTTCGCCTCGGCGGAAACAATAGCACGGCTGTCAAGCTTCGCCAGCACCGTGTTTTGGGATGAGCCAATCACTTAACTTGGGGTCTCTACCGCGGTCCGATCAATGCACTCACAGTCAACGGAGACGCCAGGCTTCTGCCAGCTAGGGCGTAGGCCGCATCCTTGGCACCGCGTACAGTCTGGGTCCGCAGCGTTCTCCAGGTCTTTGTGGCTATTACTGGCGGGGGCTGGGGCCGGGGCTCGATGACCAGCGTGACCTATTCCATTTTTTTCCCACGTCCTTACAGCGGCTTTCCAGTCCTTCATCGGGTTGCGTCCAACTTTCCAGCCGTTGGATGTGTAGTGATCTAACCATTGTCGAGAATCGACTTGGTTCCCGCGTTCGCGACAGTAAGCTGTGACTTCTTCGAGCGTAGGTGGCTTAAAAATCGGGCGCGCTGTCACTGCTTTTGTCTTTACGTCTTCTCGGTCTTGAGTCTTATTATCTTTATTAGGTGCCTTCACCGTTCCTTCACCGTTCCTTGATAGTGCCTCCAGTGTGGCTTCGCCGTTCTGGTTCTCGTACTCAGGCAACACTAAGTTCGCTTGCTTCCATGCGTTTAAGCGCTTGCCTGACAGTTCCCCATCCGTTACGAAAAACTTGTTTATCAAAATTGGATATGCCCCTCGGCTTCCGTCACCGTTCCGGTAGTTGATGTACTTCTTATCCCGCAGCCGTCTGAGGGCTTTCTGGATGTGCTCTTTTTCCGACGGGTCTCCACACTGGCACGCAATCGTTAGTGCACATCCCTGATAAATGCCGCTGGAATAGTCGGCACGCATGATTAGGAAAACAAGCAGTCCGAAATCAAAGAGAGAAAGCTTGCCGGCCACAAGGTGGTCAAGTAGCGGGTTGCGAATTGCGGTGAAGTTGTTCACGCTCTATAGAATCCCGCGACTGATTTATCCTGCCTCCGGATCGCGCATTTTGGGTAGCGGCACAGATTGATTCAGGTCCTGCCTCGTCTGGTGATTGTTTCTTGAAGCGGTCAGGTCTGCGGCAGAAGCACGATCAACGCCGAGAAACGCCTTCAGATGGCACACTTCGACAACCGTCCTGCCACCAATCTTCCGTGCTCGAAGTTGCTTTCCTCGTATGTAATTTTGAATTGTGCGAAGCGAAACACCGATCATTTCCGCAGCTTCGCTTGTAGTAACAGCGAGTCGTTCGATTTGCTTCTTCATTTGTGCATACTGACGCAATTGCGCACACCTGTGCAGTGGAGAAATTGGCTGCTAGATTTTTTGTGTGATTTTTCCGGTGCAGTCGTCGGGACAACTTCGTTACGAGGTTCCGTCGTCCCCCTTCGCAGTGTGCCGAGTGCGTTTGTTGTCGTAGTACTTTTTCCGGTGATATTTGATCATCTTACGAAGGCGATCTTCGTTAAAGCTCGCATCTCCGGTCGCCGCTTGAATTAAGACCGCAAGTCGCTTCCAATGTGGCCTCCCAGTCTCCTGTTCAACGTGCGCCACGAGCCACATGATCTCAATTGTTTGTCGGTGGATTCGGTGCCCACCGGAGCTGGGACTCACTTTTTGGAGGGTGTCGGCCTGCTCTCTAAGATCTTGTGCGTATTGTCGTAATTCTTTGGCTGGGGGCTCGGGTACAGTGAAAAAAGAAGAGCGGAGCAATGCAGAAGATTGCTCCTCTAGACTGTCAGCCACTCGCTGCGCTGTTTTCGCCCGGCGCCTCAATTCGCGCATCGCGGTGGCTGGGGACTCCAGAACCCCTTTCTTGGGACGCCCGGTCCCAACTTTATGAATGGTTTCAAGCTGCAGGAGTACGTGGCAGCG
>QIAP01000033.1 GCA_003225075.1 Acidobacteriota bacterium
TGAGATGCAATCGTTCCGTCATAGTCCGTTGCAACCAGCAGGAATCTCATTCGTCTGTCATTTGGATGCTTTGACAACGCTAAGGTTGTGCTGCATACGAGGATCCCAATAGACCACGCCACGCACCTCAGGCAGACTTTGGCGCTTACTGAGCTTATCAAACGTCTCTTTCTCCAGAGATCAATAGCGTCATTACGATCGGCGATCGCTGCTTCTAACCGTTGTGGCGCGCCGAGAAGAGCGGTGGTTCCTATTGCGGCTCCCTGGTAAGCTCCGGATTCGGTAATGGCTCCGAACCCAATTGCTTCTGCCGCTCAGTCCGGCTGGCGTTCAGCATACGGGTGGCAACGTCCAATTCTTCGCGTCCTTCTTTGGTGCGGCCGAGGCGCAACAGCACTTGCCCGCGCAAGTAACGAATAGTGTAAGCATTGGGATCCATTTTCGCCGCCAGGTTCAGTTCAGCAAGAGCTTGCGCAAATTTAACCTGACGCTGGTAAAGCTTGGCCAATCCCAGGCGAGAACTTATCAAGTTCCCGTCGAGGCGTAACGCATGCTGATAACTATTTTCCGCTTCACGATCCTGCTGCAGCAGCGAATACACCGAACCCAATTCATCGTAGTTATAAGCAACGTCCGGCTCCACCGCGACGTCTTTTAAGAATTCTGATTTCGCGCCCGGGTAATCCTGTTTGCGTAGGTAAGCGAGGCCAAGATAAAAGTGAACAAAGGGAAGCGCCGGATTCTTCTGAGCGGCCGTCTGCAATTCCAAAACTGCTTTGTCGTACTCCTGGCGCTGTAGATGCGCTTTCCCAGTGAACAAGTGAAATTCGGCGGAATTCTCTCCCACCTCGACCATGCGTGCCAGTGCGCGATCCTCAAGCGCGGTGAGGTGGGCGTTGCCAGCGGCAATATATAAAACGTAGAGATAATTGAGTTGGTCTGACTCCTTTCCCCAAAGCGGTTCCAGCATCTTGGCGGTGTCGGCCCAACGCTCGGCAAAAAAATAACAAAGTCCCAGCAGATGGCGCGCTTGGAGGGAGTCAGGTTGATCGCGCACCACCGATTCGAACGGCGAAATCGCAGAACGAAAATCATTTTGCCGGTAGTACGCAAGTCCAATATTCAGGCGAATGCCGGGAACCTTCGGGGCCAGTCGTTCAGCTTTGCCAAGCATCGTCAAGGCTTTGTCCCACTGTTTCCGCCGCATATAGATCACGCCCAAATTCGCGTAGGCTCCAGCGACCTTCGGATTTAAAGCCAGGACGCTTTGAAAGTTTCGCTCAGCCCCGTCGAGGTCTCCACTACGAAGCGCCGATTCTCCCTGGGTGAACAACTCCTGCAGATTTTGGTCGCCTGGCAAAGCAGCGCCAGGCCGCTGTTGGCCAACACCCGGCGCACGGGCATTCTGCATTGGCGCGGCAACACCCGGGGCTGTCAATAAGAGGACAGCCCCCAATCCAATTCTCCTCGCGATGCTTGACTCCGGTTTCACTCTGCTGTAGTGTCCGCCAGCATCAGCCCGAATTCAAGGGCGGTACGATTCGCATATGTAACGTAGGCCTCGTGATTGGACGACAAAGTCTGTCCACCTTCGCGGCCAAGCGGACTCCTGCGAGAAAATTATCTGTGACTCGCAATGCAAAGGGCTCGATGATCACCATTCGCGACGTAGCGAAAGAAAGCGGTTTTTCGTCCACCACAGTTTCCATTGTGCTCAACAATGCTCCCCTGGCTCGCTACATTCCTGCTGTGACCAAAAAGCGGATCGAACGGGCAGCAAAGAAGCTGGGGTACCGTCCTAATCTCTTCGCACGCTCGCTACGGAGCAAACGAAGCCATACCGTTGGCGTCATGGTCTTCGACATGACCGATCCCTTTTGTACTTTGATCCTGCGGGGCATCGAGAACTCCCTGTACCAATCTTCATATCTGCCCATTCTCACGCTTTTCCTCGATATCAACCTGCTCGCCGATCTGGAAAAGAGCAGCATTCCCACCGCGATGATTGGCTGTGAGCTGAAAAATGACTCCATCAGTTCCGTCATGGTAGACAATGAATTAGGTGCGCACCTCGCCCTTGAACATCTGTATACGCTGGGGCATCGCAAGATCGCTTTTATTCGCGGGCCTAAGACCTTAGCCGATAGCGCTCCGCGTTGGAAAGGTGTCCGCTTATTCGCGCAAGCCAGTGGGCTGGAACTGGATCCTAAGTTGATTGTGGACCTGCCGGAATCGCGAGACCCGATTTCAGGTTTTGAAGATGGCTACAAATTAACGGAGGATTTGGTCAAGCGGAAGCGGCAATTTACAGCAATCATGGCATTTGACGACATGACGGCGTTTGGCACAATACGTGCACTCGCGAAAGCAAGTATCCGTGTGCCCGAGCAGTGCTCGGTTTTGGGTTTTGACGATGTTGCACCATCGGCCCTTTACACCCCGTCTCTCACGACGGTTCGGCAGCCGATGGAGGTCATGGGAACCATGGCCGTAAGCATCGTTGTTGAGGGGATCAACGCCCTTCTCGAGAAGAGGGAAGTGGGCGCTGTACATCGCAAAGTGGCACCGGAGTTGGTGGTCAGGGAATCTACTCGAAGCTTGTTGTAAGGAGCCACGCTTCATAAAAGAACGCTTGACACAAGTGAGCGTGTACCTCACTATTCATACGTTTTAATGAAAGGTTTAAGCCGAATTCTATCACCCGGTCTTGCCGCCGCTTCCACCCACGAGGTGGCTCAGCGTTGGGATTCGCGCCGCCGCAGTAACCTTATCGGTTCGCGTATTTGTTGTGCCGGTCCGGTTTTGGATTATCATGCTGGACCAAGTTTCCATCTCAGAAAACTCAGTGCTGCGTTAGGAAATACGAAGGGAGTAGACCAATGAAATTCCGTTTCCTGCTGCCGTCAATCCTACTGTCGATCTTGGTCGCGGCCACTGCTTTCGCTCAGGACACCGCGTCGATCACTGGAACAGTTACCGACCCCAGCGGCGCAGCTATCGCCAAAGCACAGGTTACGGTGAGCAGTCCGGATCGGGGCATAGATCGGCCCACCTCCACCAACGATAGCGGTGATTACCTCGTTGCTGGACTGCCACCGGGGCCGGTCAATGTTGCGGTCACAGCGCCGGGCTTCAAGAAGTACGAAGTAAGGGGCGTGATCCTGCGCGTAGGCCAAAAAATCACACAGCTTCAATTGAACGGCCGGAACTTTACCCAGCTTGTCACGCTCGCACCCGGCGTCAGCAATCAGACAGGACAGGACGAAGGCACAGTTGGCGTTTACGGCAATGTCGCGTTCAGCATCAACGGCGGTCGTACCGAGTACAACAACTGGGAACTCGACGGCGGCGACAACATGGACAACGGCAGCAACGTCACCTTGAACGTGTATCCCAGCTTGGAGGCGATCTCCGAGTTCAAAGTGCTCACTTCCAACTACGGCGCGCAGTACGGCCGCAATGGCTCCGGCACGGTGGAAGTTGAAACCAAGTCCGGTACCACCCAGTTCCACGGCAACGTCTATGAGTTCGTGCGCAACGACACTTTCAATGCCACGAAAAACTTCCAGACGACCGTTCCGCCATACAAGAAAAACGACTACGGCTATACCATCGGCGGACCCGCGTACATCCCCGGCGTTTACAACACGGACAAGAAAAAAACCTTCTTCTTCTGGTCGCAAGAATGGCGCAAGGACCGGGTTCCGGGACAGGATTTTAATCAGGCAGTGCCATCTGTCGAAGAGCGCGCCGGCGACTTCAGTGATCAGTGCAACACGGGCGGCTTCTGCCCGATTGTGAATGGCAATCCAACACCCGACTTGACCACTGTGGGTTTCAACCCGAATGATCCCACTGTGCAGGCACTACTAACGGAAATCTCGCCGCCGAACACCGGGAGTGGCGTCGATTCCCGCTATATTGCTTCCCCGGTTCAGCCTACGAACTGGCGAGAGGAACTGATCCGGGTGGACCACAATTTCACGGACAAGCTTCGCGGCACCTTCCGCTACATCCATGATTCCTGGGATACGGTAGTTCCAGTCCCCCTCTGGACGAACGCTGGGAGTTTTCCAACGATCCAGACCGCATTCAAAGGCCCAGGCGTCAGCTTGGTCACCCGGTTGAATGCTACTTTCTCTCCCACGTTGCTGAACGAGTTTGTATTCAGCTACACCACGGACCACATCATCCTCAACAACGTCGGCAATTGGAAGCGGCCGTCGAACTTTGCCTTCACTGACATCTTCCCCGGCAACGGTGATGGCATTCTGCCCGGTATCAACCTGGTTGGAGACGCATACGACGGTGGCTTCGGAGAGGATGCTGGATACATCCCCAACGGCATATACAACTCCAACCCGACCTACACCTACCGCGACAACGTCAACAAGATCGTCGGCAGGCATAATCTCCAGTTCGGCGCCTATGCCGTTTTCGGCCAAAAGAATGAACTCGGTGGCGAGCTCGGTCCCGGATCGATTCCCGGGTTCTTAACCTTTGACGCCTCCAACAATCCGGGGACGTTCTCCACCGGAAATCCGTTCGCCGACTTGTTGTTGGGAAGAATTTCCAGTTTCGGGCAGCAGGACAGACGGCTCAAGTATTACAACCGCTACAAAATTCTGGAGCCTTACTTCCAGGATGACTGGCACGTCACCAGTCACCTCACGCTCAATTTGGGGCTGCGCATCAGCCTGCTCGGTACGTATCGGGATAAACAGAAGTTTGCCTTCAATTTCGATCCGGCTCACTATGTGTTTGGTCAGACAGTGGTTAATTCGGATGGTAGCGTGACGGGACTTGGGACAGACCCAACCCAGCCAGTGTCAGTCAGCAACCTTCCTAACGGAATGGTGCAGTGCGGAGTGACGGCTGGCGTTCCTGTGAGCTGCATGCAGGGCCACCTGTTCAATCCCGCTCCCCGCATCGGGTTTGCCTGGGATCCGTGGGGCAATGGCAAGACCGCCATCCGGGGCGGATACGGGGTCTTCTTCGAGCATGCCAACGGCAATGAGGGCAATACAGAATCGTTAGAAAACTCGCCGCCACTGGCCAATGCTGTCCAGATAAACAATATTATCGGATATACAGGAAGTGGAAGCGCATCCGGAGTATTCCCGCTGAGTGTGAACGCAATTCCGACGAAGGCGCGCTGGCCGTATATTCAGCAGTGGCACCTCGATCTGCAGCATGAGGTATTGAGAAATACTGTGGCCACCGTTTCGTATGTGGGCAGCAAAGGTACACACCTGAACCGCCAAACCAATTTCAATCAGTTGCCATCGGTGCCGCTTTCTCAAAATCCCTATGCTCCGGGCGAATTCATTGACACCGATCCAACATCGCCGACGTTCAACACAGACTGCAACACGATGACAGTAGATGGCGTTCCGGTCACCGGCCAGGCCCTCATCGACCTCGGGGTTGCGGCCTGCGGTACCAATCCCGATATCTTCCGGACGTACCAGGGCTACGGGGATATCAACCACTTGGAGTACGCTGCCTCCTCGATCTATCATGCGTTCCAAACCTCGGTGAGGCGCAGTGTGGGCAGCCTGACTCTTGGCTTCGCCTACACCTACAGCCACTCAATTGATGATTCTTCCGATCGTTTCGACGGAAGCTTCGTTGACTCATTCAATCCCGGCGCAAATCGCGCCAGTTCTAACTTCGACCAGCGACACATCCTCAACCTCAGCTACGTTTGGGATCTGCCGTTCTTCAAGAGCCCGGGTTTTGCCAACAAGGTCTTGGGCGGATGGCAGTTCTCCGGGATCACCACTTTCCAGACCGGTACGCCTTACAGTGCCGTCGTTTCCACAGACAACGCCGGTGTGGCTAACGGCTTGGGCTCCGCCGCCCGTCCAGCCCTGGTGGGCGACCCGAGGTCGGGCATCGTGCAGCAATTCGTGGAAGGTTTCGGACCTGCCTTCGGCAACGCCGCGGCTTTTGCGGAGCCGCGCGGTTTGACGTTTGGCACGGCTAGCCGGAACATCCTGAACAACCCGCGCCGCACCAATTTTGACTGGGCGTTGTTCAAGCGCTTTACGATCAAGGAGCAGGTGGGATTCGAGTTTCGTGCGGAGGCCTTTAACGTCTTCAACCACACCCAGTGGGGAAACATCGCCGGCGATAGCGGCTCGGCCGGCGGCGTCGGCAACAACACGCTGGGTAGTAATGGCTTTCTGCATGTCAGTTCGGCGCACAACGCGCGCATCCTGCAACTCGGCGCGAAGTTCTTCTTCTAGCCTGGCTGCGTCGCAGTCACCCAAGCCTGGCCCTTACGGGCCAGGTTTTTCTCTGCTTACTTTTGTCTTGACTTCATTGTGGCAGGACAGCTAACAATTGTTATC
The DNA here is from genome assembly GCA_003225075.1 of Acidobacteriota bacterium. Classification (GTDB taxonomy): domain Bacteria; phylum Acidobacteriota; class Terriglobia; order Terriglobales; family Acidobacteriaceae; genus Gp1-AA124. The sequence goes on from QIAP01000033.1 coordinate 6,357, forward strand.
GTCGCCTTGGATATTTGACAATTAAATAGCGTAAGTCCCTTTAGATGGAAGATTTTGACTTTAAGCCCTTTAAACTCTAAGATTTGCAGTCTTTTTCGCGCGCTAACTTGATGAATCCAAAAGATCGAGGGGGAAGGGGAGAGGGGAGGGGTCTGTAGCGACGCAGCTAGTTGCGTCTCACAGCCCGTCGGCTTGCTGATCTCAGTTCATTCGAAAGCTCGGGTCCGCCAGGACCGCTCACGAAGGCGCGTTCGCCTCTCCGGCCGTTCCCGTTCGGCAGAGTTTTTGGGTGGCGCAACGCTTAAAGCGCTTGCGATAAGCGCTCTCGAATGAATGAGGGCTCAGCCCCTGTCGGGGCAGGGCGAGGGTTTCCCAGACCCATTTAGCATCACACCTTCACCCATCTTCGTTCCCGCGCACTGGCCGCGATAGCATCGCACAATACGAGTTCTTCATGGCCGGTTTCAAACGTGGGGAAACGGCGAGGCGCTTGGAAATCGCCGGCAGAAATATACCCGTAGAAATCGTTGAACAACTGCACAAATGTATCGGGATAACCCTCGATATGTCCTCCGGGATAGGCTGCATACCCGCGCGCCTCCGGACTCATAAGCGCCGGATCTTTCATCATTCGTTGATTTGCTTCATTACGATGCCCGATCCACAGCACGTTCGGCGACTCGGAGTGCCAGGCTAGAGATCCCTCTGACCCATCCACTTCGAACCACAGCCGCGCCTTGCGTCCGGCGCTCACTTGCGAAACCGTCATCACACCCCGCAGCGAATTTTCAAAGTGCAGAAGGACTGAACCATAATCGTCCGTGTTGATCTTTACTTCGTCAAAGGCGCCATCGCTCTGCTCTTGAAAAGTCTCGACGCGCCCGCGCGGTTTGCGCCGCACTGGTATGACAGTCGCCAGATCGGCGCAGACTTCGGTGACTTTGCGTCCCGTAATCCACGTCATCAAGTCCAACCAGTGTGTGCCAATGTCGGAAATCGCCCGCAACTCACCGCCCAGATGTGGCTCCAGACGCCAATTCCAGTCAGTGGGATAAAAAAGCCAGTCTTGCAGGAAGCTTCCGTACACCAACCGCGGCTCTCCGATCAATCCGTGTCCAACCAAGGCTCTCGCTTCCTGGCAAAGCGGGTAGTAGCGAAGGTTGTAAGTAACGCCCCCGGCTCGGTTCTGCTGCCGCGCCGCTTCGATCAACGCAGCACTCTCCTTGATATTCATGGCCAGCGGTTTTTCGCACATGACGTGCTTGCCCGCTTTCAACAGGGTATCCGCCTGTTCGTGGTGTAGGTGGTTCGGTGTGCAGATGTGCACCACATCAACTTCCTTGTCCCCGACCACTTCTTCGAGGGAACCGTATGCGCGGCTGAGACGAAGAGAGTTAGCGCCGTCCTTTGTTCTGTCTGGAGAACTCCCGAGAACTCCCTCCACCGGCACGCCTAGGCGTCGCAGAGCTTCCACATGAGCCCTACCGACAAAGCCAATCCCGATCACTGCCGCCCGCAGGTTTACCATCCGTCACCTCAGGTAGTTTTGAAATGAAGTAGAAGTGTACCGGAAGGAGAAAGACTGGGATATCGCCTGAATTCGATGGGACTGCGTGTAACGGTTCTCGCACGTGAAGAATACTGGTATTCTTCGACAGGGCGTGTCTTTTCGGAAGCTCGTACAGGATTGCAGAGCTTTCAAAGTACACTATCCAACTTGGGCATGTTGCCGGGTCGTACTTACCACGGCGAGTCCCTGTTCCAGATCAGCAATCAGATCATCAGCGTTCTCAATACCCACCGACAACCGGATCAATTGTTCCGTGACGCCCATCTTCTGCCGCGCCTCGGGCGAGATCATGGCATGAGAAGTGAGTACCGGAAGGCTGACCAGTGAGTCCACTCCGCCCAGGCTGGGCGCAAGCGTGAAGAGGTGCAGCGCCTCGGAGAGATGGCGGGCATCTTCTCCCGTGCCATCAACTTCAAAGCTCAACACGCCGCCGCCACCAGCCATCTGTTCCATCGCCAGGGCGCGTTGCGGATGACCTTCAAGGAATGGATAATGCACTCGTTTGACCTTGGGATGAGCACGGAGAAATTCCGCCACTCGCAACGCGTTTTCATTCTGCCTTTGGACGCGCACCGCCACCGTCTTAATTCCGCGCAGCAGCAAAAACGCGGCGTGAGGATCCATGCAGCTTCCCAGCACGGTCCGGCTTTCGTGAATGTTCTCAATCATGTCACGCCGTCCCGCAACGATGCCGCAGATTAGATCAGAGTGTCCACCGAAATACTTCGTCCCAGAATGCATTACCAGGTCGATGCCAAATTCCGCGGGACGCTGGTTGATCGGTGTGGCGAAAGTACTGTCAATCATGGTGATTAAGCTGTGCTGCTTTGCCAACGCCGCAGCCTTTCGCAAATCCACCACCTTCAAAGTAGGGTTGGTCGGTGATTCAAGATAGAGAAGCTTTGTATTTGGCCGGATCGCGCGTGCGTGCTGCTCGTACTCTGTCGTGTCCACAAACGTGGTTTCGACGCCCATCTTTGGGAGCCATTGGCTGAGGAACTTGGTGGCGCCTCCGTAAATATCCCGCTGAGCGACGATGTGATCCCCGCTCTTCACCAGCGCAAATATTGACGTCGTAATCGCCGCCATGCCGGATGCGAAAAGAAGGGCAGCATCCACGCCTTCCAGTTCAGCCACTGCAGCCTCGGCGACCGTATGGGTCGGATTGCCATACCGCGTGTAGAACATGTCAGTGTGCGTTGCCCGCACCTGTTGCTCACTGTCTGTCACTTCGAAAGTCGAGGTCTGATAAATCGGAGTCGCCAGCGGCCCATTCTTTTTCGTGAGATCGGTCCCGCCGCGTACGGCTTCGGTTTCCTGACGACGCTGATGCTTCTTCATACTCCCTCCTTAGTAGGCACTCACGCTTTAGCAACCGCAGTGTCGAAGGCGGGTACAAGGGAAAGCCATTCCGCCGATCGAGGGTGCCGTCCACTTGTGACTTGCTCGAAAGACTCCTGCAACAAGCGCGCAACCGGGCCAGTCTTACCGTCGCCAATCATTCGAAAATCAATTTCCCGTAGCGCGATCACTTCAGCCGCCGTGCCGCAAACGAAAACCTCGTCAGCAATATAAAGTTGATCCCGCGAGATGGGTTCCTCGAGTACGGTATAGCCCAGGTCACGAGCCAACGTAATCAAGCTGTCGCGGGTAATCCCTTCCAGAATTGAAGCCTTCGGCACGGTGTAGATCACATTGTCGCGCACCAGAAATATGTTCTCGCCCGAGCACTCGGCTACGTATCCCTGGGGATCAAGCATGATGGCCTCATCGAATCCCAGGCGTTGCGACTCCGTCTTGGCCAGGATCGAGCCCACATAATTTCCCGAGACCTTGGCCTTGGTCATCATGATATTTGGGTGCAGGCGCGTATATGAGGAAATATTGGCGCGAATACCGCGTTCCCGTGCTTCTGCGCCTAGAAACGAAGTCCACTCCCAGACGGCGATCATCAACCGCGGTTTGCCGCTGTCCACTACCAGGTTCATCGCCCCATCCAGATAGATCAGCGGCCGGATGTAGCAGGCGGAAAAGCCATTCGCTGCGACCGTCTTGTGAATCGCCTCCAGGAGTTCAGCCCGTGTGAAAGATAGATCTCGAAAACCGACAATGTGCGCCGAATCGAGCAGGCGATCAACGTGCTCCTCCAACCGGAAAATGGCGGCTCCAGTATCAGTTGCATAGCAGCGTATGCCTTCGAATACGCTAAAGCCATAGTGCAAGCCGGCATTCACAAAAGGAATTTTTGATTCGGACGAGTCTTTCAGTTCGTGCTCAACCCAAACGTAACGCGATTTAGATGCCATAGAATCCTCGATCCACGACTAGATAATTATTCAAGAGTAACTGTCAGAACCCGACTGAGCAAGAGCCTTCGCGGTCTTAACCTTCCGAATAGCGTCGATTTATCACGACCCCCGGACTCGATTTATAATCGCCCCCTTATGGATACAGGCCTAAAAAACCGGGTTGCCATCGTCGCCGCGTCCAGCCAGGGAATCGGTCGGGCCGCGGCCGAAGCCTTTGCCGCTGAGGGATGCCGCGTCGCTATGTGCGCCCGCAATCCGGAAGCGCTCCAAACCGCCGCCAAGAAAATACAAAAACAATACAGTGCCGAAGTGTTAGCCGAGGCTTTGGATGTCACCGATCCGAGTGCCGTGCACCGTTTTGTCGAAGCTGTCGTTAGTAATTTTGGCGGGGTCGATATCTGCGTCACCAATGCCGGAGGTCCGCCGGCCAAGGGCTTCCTCGCTGCTTCGCTGGAAGACTGGCGAAAAGCCGTAGACCTCAACTTTCTAAGCACGGTCTATTTCGCCCGTGAAGTCATTCCTCACATGCAGCGCAAACATTGGGGTCGAATCATCACCATTACCTCAATCACTACCAAGCAGCCGGTGGCCGATCTGGTCCTCTCAAATGCCGTGCGAGCCGCCGTGGTTGGTCTGGTCAAGAGTCTTGCCAACGAATTCGGGAAAGATGGAATCCTGGTTAACAACGTAGGACCCGGGTATACGGCCACCGATCGCCTGAAGGAACTTGCCAAGTCCCGTTCCGCGGTGCTAGGCAAGAATGAAAATGAAATCTTCGAAAGCTGGGCGATGGATTCTCCGCTCAAACGTCTGGGCGAACCTCGCGAGGTCGCGGATACCATTGTGTGGCTCGCCTCGGAAAGAGCCTCGTATATTACCGGTCAGACCGTCCTGGTGGATGGGGGGCTTTATAAGGGTCTATAACACTAACTAAAGCAAATTGTGGAACCTTTCCAAGGATTGCTAATCCTTTCGGTTTCGAGTAATCTGTGGCTCACTTTCAATAAGTTAGTTTGCTTGGGGACGTGCCTGCAACCGCAGGATCAGGACTCGTTCATGTGGGCCACTGCTCGTCTCGAAAACGCAATTATTTTTACAGTCGGGCAGAGCCGGTTCGTCGCGCTGTTTCAGGTCTTGTCCTTTCATCGTTCCGAGACGATAGCGGAAACAGACCCGTCGTTTCTCAGGGGAGGGGTGTATGTCCAGGTCGGTCAATAAATTCCTTTGCTGCGCACTGTTGGCAATTTCACTGGTAGGCATGACCTTTGCCCAGGGCGGAGCTACGGGAGCCATCACCGGAACTGTGCAGGATTCAAGCGGTGCGGTGGTAGCCAATGCTGAGGTCCGCATCGTGAATCAGGACACCGGCGCTCTCACCCGCACCACCAGGACTGATGGCAACGGCTCCTTTGCGGCAACCCTGCTGCCGGTGGGAAATTACACGGTCTCGGTCCACAGCCCGGGCTTTCGCGAAGGCAAGTTCCCCGACATCGCGGTGCGCGTAACCGAAACCACGCGCATGACCGCCAAGCTGGTGCCGCTACAGGTCCTGGAAAAAGTTGAAGTCCAGGCCCAGGTGCAGGCGGTAGATACGACCACCGCTACCACCGGAGAAAGCGTCGAAGCCAGGACAATTCGCAACCTGCCGCTGTCGACCCAGAACTTTCAGCAACTCCTGACTCTCTCTTCGGGTACTAACTCTGACCTGAATGCTTCCGCATCACTGGGGCGGGGAGATGTCCGCATAGAAGTAAACGGCCAGCGCGAAGACAATAACAACTACTTGATCGAGGGCATCAGCGCCACCGACTACAACGTCGCCGAGCTGACCAATACTCCATTACCCAGTCCCGATGTTGTTCAGGAATTCAAAGTCCAAACCAGTATGTACGACGCCACCCAAGGCCGAAATGGCGGTGGGAACATCAACGCCATTCTGAAGACTGGGACCCGCAACTTTCACGGTAGCTTGTTTGAGTTTTTTCGCAATACGGACTTGAATGCGAATGAGTTCTTCCTCAAGCGAAGTCAAACGAGATTAGGCCTCTCCAACCGCCGGCCCGATATCAAGCAGAACATTTTCGGCGGTAGCCTGGGCGGACCGGTCGGAAAGGAAGGCAAGGGGGGCTTCTTTTTTGTGAATTATCAGGGCACTCGGCAGCGCAGCGGTCTTTCCCCGGGAGCAATCATCAGCACTACGCTCCCTGTTCTGCCAGCAGATCGCTCCCCAGGCTCGCTGGCCGCGACCATGTTCCCCGGAAACCCTAGTGTCACGGCTGCTACGATCGACCCGGTAGCGGCGAAGCTGCTCGCTTTCAAAAGTAATCAGTTCAATGATGCGAGTGGATTTCTGTTTCCTGGCGCCGACCCTTCCTCTGGTGGCCAATTCGTGCTCAGTAAAGCTGGAACTTACACGGATGACCAGTTCACCGCCAATTACGATCGCGAGTTCCACAACAGTGCCGACAAGATCTCAGCGCGCTTTTTCTTTTCCAATTTCGAGTCGGTGTTGCCCTTCGGAGCGGGTGGTTTGACCGCGACCCTGGGTGGCACCATCAGCCAGACAGATCTTAATTTCCCTCTCGACCTGCCGGTGCACGATCGTTTCTTCAGCATCGCCGAGACTCATCTTTTCAACCCCCGGCTGGTAAACGAGTTTCGCTTCGGCTACGTGCATATAGACAACAAGGCAATCAACAAGCCCATCATCACCGTGGACGACCTGGGCATCAACCGGCCCAACAATAATCTCTTTAAGACGATTTACAAGTTCACCTTTTCCACCTTTCAGCTTGGCCCCACCCCGGGTGCGGACCAAAGCCAACTGCAAAACAACCTCACTTTTTTGGATACCGCCAGCTATACCGCAGGGAAGCATTTGCTTCGCTTTGGCGGCGAGTATGACCGGGTGAACCTCGACAAGAACTTTCCGCAAACCTTTAATGGAGAGTTGTTCTTCTTTCCTTCACCAGCCAATCCCAGCGACCCGAATGATCCTTGTGCAGCCACCGCGCAAAATCCCAACGGTGGATGCTCGGACTTTCAAAATTTCCTTCGAGGTGCGCCCGGATTCTCCTTTGGCGGCAGCGGCGTATTCAATCATCAATATAGGATCAACGACTACGGTCTTTTCCTGCAGGACGACTACAAAGCGACCCCCAACCTGACGATCAACGCCGGCCTGCGATGGGAGTTATTCGGCGCCGCTAAAGATAACCGGTGCCATATCGGCAATACGATCTCGGCGCTCGCCAATCAGGGCATCGAGCCGTTCGTATATCCCAAGTGCGTCGGCAAACTCGGAGTGCCGGGCTTTACCGGTACTCTTAGCGATAGCACCATGAAAAATGGCTACGCTTCCAATTGGGGACCCCGTCTCGGTTTCGCTTACGACCTGTTCGGCCATCACACCACCGCAATCCGCGGTGGATATGGCATCTTTTATGTGCGTGAAGATGTGGGTACTGTGGACCAGCTATCGTTTACGACTCCGATTCTTCCTATTACGACGCCAGTTGGAACTCCAGGAGACATGGCGGACGTCTTCGCCGTCGGTCCCGGCAGACTGCCGACCGGAGGAGTCATTGATCCAGCCTTCATTCCCGTCTATTCGCCCTTTCTCGGCTTTGCCGATTGCGCAACCGGCGCGCCCACCACGGACACTAGCCAGTGCGCCGTTTTCGATAATGGACAGCCCAATGCCTTCGGGGATGCTACGCATCCCAACGGCATTTTCGGAGGCAACAGCATTAACCTGTTCGGACTGGAAGTCCCGCGGCACTTTGTCTCGCCCAGCACGCAACAGTGGAACCTGAGCATTCAGCAACAACTGCCTCGAAACTGGATATTGGAAGTAGGCTACGTCGGCACCAAGGGCACGCACCTTCGTGAAACTCGTGATTCCATTCAGCCTTTCGACGCGACCACTCATCCCGTGACGCTAACCGCTCTGAACGGAACGGTTTACACGGTTAACCAGAACACATTCTTTAATGCCAACGCGCGCTCCCGCGCCCTCGGACTGGCAACCCAGAACTATCAATTATTCGCCAGCGATGCCTGGTCGAATTACCATTCCTTGCAGGTGACCGCCTCGCATCGCTTCTCTAGATCCCTCTATTTCCAGGCGGCATACACATGGTCGAAGGCGCTTGATGCCACCTCCAGTGGCAACACGGCATTCAACACTGCCATTAACGATCAGACGAATTTGCGAAACTCCTATGGTCCAGCCGACTTCGATCGCCCTCACCGGTTTGTGATCAGTTACAACTGGGATATGCCCTTCTTCGCAAGCGGCACCGGTGTCGTCGGCGCTGTGTTGAGCCATTGGACACTCAGCGGAATTACAACATTTCAATCTGGCACCCCATTTACGGTCATCGACGCGGGTGGTGGACTTGGCTTCAACCTGAGTAGTCCGAACACCAGTACTGCAACCTTGAACCCGGGATTCACCCTGTCTTCGGTGCAGACCAGCGGCGATGTCCACAACCGACTTGACAGTTGGTTCAAAGTTGACTCCCTGGGTGTGCCGCTGGGCATTAGTGGAGCGCCCGTGATTGGACCAAACGGCGAAACGGGTTTCGGCAATTTGAGTCGCAACGATTTCCGTGGACCCCGCCAGCAAAACTGGGATGTCTCCATTGGTAAGAACTTCCGCATTACGGAGGGCAAAACCTTCAAGTTCGCAGCCGACTTCTTCAATATTTGGAATCACCCGATTTTTGCCAGTCCCAACAGCATCTTCAACGGTCTGGGTTTCGGTACGATCACCAGTACCAAAGGCACTCCACGGCTGATCCAGCTTTCTGGAAGGTTCTCTTTCTGATGAAAGGCCAAAAGCCTCGCATCCCCCTGCTAGAGCGCGATCAGGTCTCGTCCGAGGTCGGCGCCATCTACGACGCTCTCCTTCAGCAGCGGGGCGTAGTGCCCAACATGTTCAAAACCATTGCGCATACTCCGGCGCTGGCGCAAGGTATTGCCGCGTTCCTCAAGCCGCTCATGGGAGATGGCGCGCTGCCCGGCTCCTACAAAGAACTGGTTGCAACCCGCGTCGCCTGGCTTCAGGATTGCGATTATTGAATCACCGCGCACTCTGTTTCGGCGAAACAGAAGGGTGCTACCGAGGATCAAATCGAAGCCGTGAAGGGCAACTTCGAAAAGGGACCGTTCACCGAGGCGGAAAAGGTCGGTCTGCGCTGTGCCGACAAACTTCATCGCTCGCCTCACGAACTCGACGACAACTTCTACGCGCAACTGAAGAGTTTCTATAACGATCAGCAGATAATCGAACTGACCGCCACCGCTGCCGCTTTCGATTTCTTCCCGCGCTTTGTGGACGCTCTGCGCATCCCCACCACTCCCGTGCCCGAAGGAGTTTTCGAAAAGAAGGATTGAATGCGACCCTTGGCTTCCCGAATGTCGGTGATGAGTGGCGAAGGCGCGCTCTCAGTCTTTGCCCATGCCAGGGAACTGGAGCGCCAGGGTCGTTCCATTATTCATCTGGAACTGGGCGAACCGGATTTTCATCCCGCCGAGCCGGTCATCGACGCTCTTCACAAGGCCGTCAAAGAAGGGAAGGACCGTTATTGCCGCGTCGCCGGCGTCCCTGCGCTTTGCGAGGAATTAGCGACCTACCTTCGCCGGACACGGAATTTAAACATTTCGCCAGAGAACGTCGTTATCGCGCCCGGCTGCAAGATCGCGCTATTCCTCGCCATGATGGCGCTGATCGAGCCCGGCGACGAAGTTCTTTTTCCCGATCCCGGTTTTCCTGGATATCCCTCGATCACGCTGGGCCTCGGTGGCGTTCCCGTTCCTTTCCAGCTAGCAGAACGAAATCGCCTCCAGCCCGATCCCGACGAGATCGCCGCGAAAATCACGCCGCGTTCCAAGATCCTGATTACCAATTCGCCGGGTAATCCCACGGGAAGCGTTTACACGGACGACGTCCAGCGTCGCATCGCAGAGCTCGCCGTCAAACACGATCTCTATGTTCTCTCCGACGAAATCTACGCTCGCATTATCTACCGCCCAAACTACTTATCGATGCTCACCTATCCCGGGATGGAAGAGCGCACGCTGATCATCGATGGCTTTTCCAAAAGCTTCGCCATGACCGGATGGCGCCTGGGTTACACCGTTGCTCCTGCGCACATCGTGCCTGCCTTGGTCATGCTCGCCATCAACAGCTACACCTGTGTCACCGAGTTCACTCAATATGCCGCAGTGGAAGCTTTGCGTGATCGAGCCCAAGCCACGCCTCGGATGGTGAAGGAGTTCGCGCAACGCCGCGAGCAGTTTGTCCGCGACTTGAACCGTGTGCCGGGATTCCGCTGTGCTCCTCCGGAAGGGGCGTTCTATGCCTGGGTCAACATCAGTGATACTGGTAGCCGCGCCGAGGAAATTTGCCGCATTATGCTGGATGATGCCGGCGTCGCTGCCATTCCCGGCGCAGCTTTTGGCGCCTCCGGCAAGGATTTCGTGCGATTTTCCTTCGCATCTTCAACCGCTACCTTGCAAGAAGCGGTGGAGCGCATTCTCAAAGTTTCCAGCGCCTGGCAGGGAACACTAGCAAGAAGATAGATCGAACAACCTTACGGAGACTTCCATGAAGTTCAGGTGTCGCTGGTGGCAATGGTTTGTGATCCTCACAGCAGCATCGAGCAGTTTAATGGTGTTCGCCCAGGCCCGTCCTTTTCCCGGGCCTGATGTGCAGCAGATCTATCAACGGCTTTTGCCGCAAGTAGAAAAGATTCCCATCTTCGATCACCATGCTCATCCTGGTTTTCCCGACGATCCCGACGTTGACGCCATGGCCGCTCCTCCCGGCAGCGCCGCTCTGCGTGAGCGTGACAGCAATCTCGAACTAGTCGCGGCCGCCAAGGCTCTGTTTGGCTATCCCTACAACGATTTCTCCCCTGAGCACGCCAAGTGGCTGGTCCAGAAAAAAGCCGAGTTGAAGAAGTCGCAGGGCAACGCCTACTTCTCCAATATTCTCGACAAGCTAAATATCGAGCGCTCGGTCGCGAACCGCGCCATGATGGCCGGCTATCTCGATCCCAAGCGCTTTCCGTGGGTCTTTTTTGCCGACGCCTTCATGTGGCCATTCGACAACCAGCAGCAGCGCTCCCGTAATCCTGACGAACAGGTTTACATTCCCTTACAGGAAAAAATGCTGCACCGTTGGATGCAGCAGGCGCAGCTCAACAGGCCCCCCGCTGACTTTGCAGGCTATCTCTCATTCATCAGCAGCACCCTCGAGGAGAACCAGAGGCGGGGCGGTATCGCTATGAAGTTTGAAGTAGCGTATTTCCGCTCAACCAAATTCAGCAATCCGCCTCGCCAACAGGCGGAACAGATTTACCAGCATTATGTCAATGGGGGCGTGCCGGCTGCCGATGATTACCGCATCTTTCAGGATTACATTTTCCGTTACTTGATTAGTGAAGGCGGCCGCCTCCATCTTCCTGTCCATATCCACTCGGCGGTCGGCATCGGCGATTATTTCAACATCTCCGAGGCCAACATAATGAACCTGGAGAATATTCTCCGCGATCCCCGCTATTCCGCTGTGACGTTTGTGATGATTCACGGCGGATATCCGCTGGAACGCGAAGCCATCTGGTTGGCCGCGGTGAAGAACGTCTATATGGATTCCTCGCTGATGGAAATTGCCATGTATCCTTCAGAGTTTAAGAATTCGCTCAAGCAATGGCTGGAAACATTTCCCGACAAGATCACATTCGGTACTGACGCTTTCCCTTACAATGATGTTCTCGGCGCCGAAGAGAGCTATTGGCTGGGCGTGCAGTCGGCGAGACAGGGCCTGGCTGCTGCGCTTGCCGAAATGGTATCCATGGGAGAGGTAAGCGAATCCAAGGCGCTGGAGATGGCCCACGGCTACCTCCACGATAATGCGATTCGCATCTACGAAGGCAAGGTTCAGTGATATGGCAAGAACTGGCATGTCAAGTAAGAGGGTTTCCGCTAACAAGAGCGGCAGCAGCAAAAACAGCGCCATGAGAAAGAAGCCGATGGCGCCGGTCTTCCGCCAGAAGGGTGTGGAGAAAAAACGAGGCGCGACTGCCACCTTGAAACACGTCCCCTGGAACACAGTGGAATTAGAGAGCTTGAACCCGCTGCTCCAGCGTCAGTTCGTGGTCGGCCATGACGTTATGCTGGCGCGCGTCCTGCTGAAGAAGGGCTGCATCGTGCCCCACCATAGCCACGTCAATGAGCAGATCACCTACATTCTGGAAGGTGCGCTGAAGTTCTGGATCGACGGCCGCGAGATCACGGTCCATGCCGGGGAAGTGCTGACTATTCCTCCGAACATGCCGCACAAGGCAGAAGCGCTCGTGGACACCGTGGATCTGGACGTTTTCAATCCGCCACGCGCTGACTGGATTAATAAGGACGACAAATATCTGCGTGGCAAATAGACCAGAAATAGATCGCAGCAATAATTCAAGTTCCGTTGCCGCGTACTCACATGACCAATCGCACGATTTCCATTCCGACTGCCGCCCCGGTGTCGAGTTTTCGCTGCATTGCATGCGGCGTCATCCGTGACAACGTTAGTCATGATTTTCGTTGTACCGATTGCGGCGATCTATTGGAGATCTTTTACCCCGCCTGGCACAGCGAACAGATGGCGACCAACGCGCCAGGCTTCAAGGCGCTATGGCAGCAAAGGAAGACTTCTCGGCGGGCAATCGATGAAAGCGGCGTTTGGCGTTTTCGCGAACTTCTGCCTGCCCTTCGCGACTGGGATCAAGCCGTCACCCTGCGCGAAGGCAATACGCCTCTCTACAATCTTCCTGCTTGTGCCCGCATCGCCGGCGTAAAACAGCTTTACGCCAAGCATCAGGGCATGAATCCGACAGGCTCGTTCAAGGACACAGGCATGACCGTAGCCGCATCCTTTGCCCTGCAGGAGGGCTTCCGCTGGGTCGCCTGCGCTTCCACGGGAAATACTTCTGCCTCCATGGCGGCCTATGCTGCGAGGTCTGCCATGCGAAGTCTGGTGGTCATTCCCGAAGGCAAAGTTTCCTGGGCGAAACTTTCTCAGGCACTGGACTACGGTGCCCTTACCTGCGAGCTACGTACTGACTTTGATGGCTGCATGCGAGTGCTCAATGAAGTCGTGAAGCAGTGGCCCGTTTGCCTGCTAAATTCCGTCAATCCTTATCGCATTGAAGGACAGAAAACTGGCGCCATCGAACTCCTTGAGCAATTCGATGGGCAGGTGCCCGATCACATCATCGTTCCCGGCGGGAATTTGGGAAACTGCTCGGCGCTCGGCAAAGCTCTTCTCGAACTGCTGGATCTGGGTCTGATTACACGAACGCCGAAAGTCTCGGTCATTCAGGCGGAGGGCGCTAATACACTGCTGCGCAGTGTTAGAGAACACGGTGGAAAGAAATTGATTCCCATGCAAGCTCAGACCGCCGCCACTGCCATCCGTATCGGCAGTCCTGCATCCTGGAAGAAGGCAGTGCGTGTGTTGCAGGCCACTGGCGGGACCGTCGAACAAGCCAGCGAAATTGAAATAGCCCAGTCTAAAGCCGAAATCGGCGCTGATGGAATCGGCTGCGAGCCGGCCTCCGCCGTCACCCTGGCCGGACTGAAAAAGCTGGTAAAACAAGAATTCGTAAAACAAGATGACATCGTGGTACTTATCTTGACCGGTCACTTGCTCAAAGATCCTGAGTTCACCCTCAAATTTCATCGCGGAGACTTATTCAAAGGCACAGAATACGAGCAACAAGCCGCTGCTCTCCGCTTACATCAGCGTGCTCGCGTCACTTTGGAGCCCACGGCGGATGCCGTCGTGAAGGCGCTCGAACAGGCCGAAAAGAGCACCCCGCCCAATTAGAATGCCGAGTATCAACCGCTCTGCCCAGCGCCGCAGCAGTTCATTACAGCTAAGTCTTCCCGCAACCTCCGCCAATCTTGGACCGGCATTCGATGCGGCAGCCCTGGCGCTGCAACTGTTTCTGAAAATCAAGGCTAGTTCTGCCGCGGAGTTCTCGATCGTTGCCCGGGGCCGCGACGCCGCCATCTGCAATCAGATCAACAACCACCTCATCCTGGATACCTACCGCGACGTGCTGCGCTCACAGGGCAAAAAGATCATGCCTCTCGGTCTGCGCATCGAAAATGAAATTCCCATCGGCAAAGGCCTCGGTTCTTCGGCAGCCGCCCGTCTTGCAGGGATCGCTCTGGCCGTCCATTTTGGAAAATTGGATTGGACCGAAAGCAGGATCATTGGCGAGGCCTCGCGCCGCGAGCACCATCCCGATAATGCCGCTGCCTGCTGGATGGGAGGCTTGGCCGTGGCCCGCATGTCCTCGGAGTTCGAAGCTCAGGTATTGCGCGTGAAACCAAAAGGCAAGTGGCCCCTGCTGGTTGCAGTTCCAAATGAGAGTCTGCCGACGGAAGAAGCGCGGCGCGCACTGCCTGCTCAATACTCGCGTGCCGATGCTGTCGCCAATGTCCAAAATTCGATGCTTCTGTTAGCCGCGTTTGTCGAGGGACGATCCGATCTTCTCGCCTCCGCTCTTAAAGATCGCTTCCACCAACCTTATCGTGCCAAATTGTGTCCATTGCTGCCGGCCGTTACCGAACTTGTAGGAAAACCTGGAATTTTAGGCGTAAGTTTGAGTGGCGCCGGCCCGTCAGTCCTGATTTTTCTTGATCCGAAAATTCCTAAGAATAAAGTGCGGCAGGCGCTCATCTCTCACTTGAAGATCCACAGGCTCGCGGCAGAATTGCTCGATACCGCTATTTCTCTTCACGGAGCGCGAGGAGAAGAGAACCGAACGGGCAAGCGATAAGTCTCACCCGCTGAAAGGATTAAACTTGTGAAGAATTCAAGGCTGTCGGCGCGAGTAATTTCGCCGGCCACCATTTCGTTGCGCCGACGCGATCACGCTGAATAGGTGCTCCTCAAAACTCAGATCGCGATCTTTAGCGACCCTGTCGGGATACGAGTTCATAGCGCTGAGGAAATTTTGAACTTCCATGCGGAAGTCATCTTGTTCTGAAGAACGCGCGAGGGTAAACATGCGCGCACGAAGCTGGCTGGTTTTCATTTACTCCCCCCCACAACCGTTCGCCATTTCGCAACTGGCAAACAATCCGTCAGCCACCGCGGTGCAAAGTCGCCTGTGCTGTCCGGCACCTTTTTCTCTGGAAACGGTTTTGTAAGCCTACTACTTTCGCCCTATCCCTGTAAATGGCCCTGTGGGATGGGGAAGTCTCTTGGCGGGTCAGCGCTTCCCAGGCAGTGAAGAACTTCAAAATGAGGCTCTTGGCTCCGGGTCCGCCGTCTTCCTTAGCGGCTGGCAGGCGGAATAATCCCATTCATCCGCAGATACTCCACCATCTGGCCGTAGTGGTCCATACAGTGTCCCACCGTCAGTGTCGCCATACCTAAGCGGGTGACTGTGCCCTCTCCGAACGGACTTTTGACCGGTTCGACGACATTCTTTTCGTCAATCGTCGCGACCGCTTTATGCACATAAGCGAACGAGTCCTTCAGGTAGTTGAGGATGTCAGCTTTGCTCTTCACCGAATCGGGCCCCTTTTCCTCGTTGCCTTCCACCGGCGGCTTTTCCCCGATCATGGCAGCAGCGACTTCATAATTCACCGCCGCCACGTGTTTCACCTGTTCTCCGAAATTGCGCACGCCCTTAAATTCACCATTTGTAGGAGCGAAGGAGTACTTATCTTCCGGCATGGCATCGGCTGCGGACACAAATTCCTGTTCAGTATTCTTGACCGCTCGATCGAGAACCTGCTGGATCGTGCGGCGTTCCGGCGGCTTTACGGGCGCCTGCGCGATGGCCAATCCACTGCAAGCTAGCAGCAACATCAGCGAAGCAACATACATTTTCTTCATGCCAATCTCCTTAACCAATGACGCTATAACAAACTTCCCAATCAATCGCGAACCACCGCCGGCGCCATTTCCAGTTGCTGCGTAGTAAGCCGATGCCGCCGGATTGTAGAAAGTCCCAGGATCAGCGCAAAGGAGGAGTACATGAGCGCCGTCGGAACACCCACTCGCGTGGCCAGCGCTCCCCAAAGCGCGCTGCCCAGCGCCATTCCTCCCTGCAATACCAGCAGGTACATGGATAGCGCTCGGGCTCGCAGCCATGATGGAGACATCGTCTGCGCCGCCATGTTCAAGCACGCTAGTATACCGATCCAGGCCATTCCAGCCGCGAAGAATACGGCGCATAACCCTTCAAAAATCTTTACTTGTCCGGCTGCGAATGTCATTCCCGCGAACAGCAGAATGGCAAACGCCACAATTCCGTCGATCGAGAGCCTCTCCTTTAATCTGGGCAGCGCCGCCGCTCCCGCCAACGCGCCCAAGCCAAAGCTGGTCAGTAACACGCCATACCCCGTCGCTCCGTGCGGACGTGCAATAATCGGCAGCAGCGCCAGCACCGAGGTGGCGGCAAAACTGAAAGCACCGGTTCGAATCAGCACCGATTTCACCAGCGGCGCGCCGCGCACATAACGGATTCCCGTCAGCATCGCTTCCAGGACCCGTCCCGTTTCCACCTGTTCGGCGTGCGGTCTTTTCCAGCGGTAGAGAAAAAAGATCACGCCGAAAAAAGACGCCGCATTCAGCAAAAACGCCAGTCCCGAACCCGCGACCGCCACAACCATTCCACCCAGCGCGGGACCAACCGCACGGGCCACATTAAACCCGGCTGAATTCAAAGCCACCGCCGAAGCGTGCTGGTCCGGCGAAACGATTTCCGGAGTAATCGCCTGCCATGCCGGATCGTTCATGACCGACCCCAGTCCCAGCAGAAAGGTGAACAATAAAAGCGTCCATGGAGTGACCGAACCACGCAGCGTCAAAAATCCCAGTATGCCCGCTGCCAGCACCATCCAACCTTGCGTGATCAGCAAAAGACGTCGACGGTCCATCATGTCGGCCAACGCCCCTGCGGGCAAGACCACCAGGAACACAGGCACCGTCGCCGCTGCCTGCACCAAGCCCACCATCAGCGGCGACATCGTGAGTTGCGTCATCAACCAACCCGCACCCACGTTCTGCATCCAGGTGCCGGTGTAGGAGATCACCGCGGCAATCCAAAGCGACCGGAACAGCGGTTCTCGCAACGGGGCCAGCGCAGAACCATTCCGTCGCTTGGCGCGCAGGCTTTCCGATAACGACACGTTGAACGAATCCGCCATTGTCAATTGCTCGATGCGCTCTGCAGCACCACCGGAATGCTCTGCCCAAAGGGCCACTCCCGGCTTCGCCACGCGCGAATCAGGTAAATCACTAAACCGACGATCAGGATCACCGCTGCGTATCGGATTTCGTTCAGCGGATTCGGTCTCTTAATCAGTACGAACAGAAATCCCAGGCTTGCCAGCAGCGCCGGCAGGGGGTAAAGCCACATGCGAAAAGGACGCGGCATGTCGGGTCGGCGAATCCTCAGCACAATCACTCCAATCGCCTGTATCAGAAACTGCAACATGATCCGAATCACTACCAGCGCGGCAATCACATCCGCCAGCCGCAGAAAACAGAATGCCGCTGCTACCAGTCCCAGCGCCAACAGAGAAACATGCGGGAAGCGATATTTGGGATGCACCCTCGCAAACGCCTTGAAATAATTGCCATCGAGTGCCGCCGCGTACGGCACTCTGGAATACCCCAGCATCAGCGAGAACACTGATGCGAAGGCCGTCCACATGATTAATCCGGTCACCAGCCGGGCGGCCCATGTCCCATAGATCCTCTGCATGAACACTGAAACGACATACAGGCTACTGTTGGATTTCCCGCTCCGCACCATATCCTGCCACGGCACCACGGCGAGAATGCTGATGTTCATCACGACATATAGACAGGCGACGAGCAGAATGGAAAGCAGCAAAGCTCGAGGAATTGTTCTACCTGGGTCCTTAATTTCGTCTCCAAGGAAACAAACGTTGTAGTAACCCCAGTAGTCGTAAGCCGCGATCAGCATCGCCCCGCCCAATCCATTGAAGAAGTTTCGCGAGAGGGTGAAGGCCCCGGGAGGAAAGCTGAATGCCTGGGCCGCGTTGAAGTGTGTGAGCCCCGCGAAAATGATCCAGGCAATCGTGCCCATCACCCCAACCCAGAGCAATTTCGACAGCCGACCAATCGTGGTGATGCGCCGGTAAAGCAGCAACACCGCAACAACGCAAATCAGAATGGCGACGAAAGTCCCCCCAGTCACCACCCAACTCACCTGTAACGCTCCCAGAAAAGGCAGTTGCATGCTGGCATTGCGCCCGGCGTAAGTATGCTCCAGACCCGGCCAAAAGAAACCTGCATATTGAGCCAGACCGATTGATCCCGAAGCAATGGAGAGCGGAGCGCTGAATGAAAGTTGCCAGATAAATAAAAACGAAATCAGCCGGCCTAAACTTCTCGGCCCATAAATTTCTTTCAAATACCCATACGAGCCGCCCGACCAGGGCATCGCCGCACCCAGTTCCGCCCAAACCAGCCCGTCACACATGGCGAACCCTGCCCCTAAAATCCAGCCCAGCATGGCCTGCGGTCCGCCCATCGCGCTCACGATCAGCGGCACGGTGATGAACGGCCCCACCCCAATCATGTCAATCATGTTCAGCGCCGTAGCACTGCCCAGTCCCACGCCGCGGATAAGTTTCGGCGAAATTGAATCGTCTGCGGTTTGGATTGAGTCGGGATCCATCGAAATGCGCTTATCTACCTTCTACTCACTCTACTCACTGACCACTTCCCTCATGTCCCGCGCTCAACAGATTCACATACAGCCGAATCGCCCCCGGCACTCCCGCCGGTAACTGCCGGAAAAACGCGTATCCCGCATAGATGTACGTGCCCTTGCCATACTGCGCCCGAAGCAGTCCACCCTGCTGCGGTTGTTCTCCCGGATCATGAGACGCCAGCAGCGGCTTGAAATGACCATCCCACTGGTCCATGAAATACAAACCGCGCTCCTGCACCCAACCATCGAAGTCCCGCGGCGTGATCGCATTCGGAAAATGAAAGACACTATCCTCGGGCGCCAGAATTTCCACCGGCGCCTCTTCCACCGAAACCCGCGCCCGGCTCAGTTGTGCGGGATACGGAGTGAAGCGCCCGCCATTAAAATCTCCCACGCCGGTGTTGTACTGCGCAATCAATGTTCCACCCGCCGACACGAAATCCAGCAGCCGCTTATTGTTCGCGGCAACCTCTTTATGGGTGTCATACGCGCGGATTCCCAGCACGATGGTTCCATAGCGGCTCAAGTCCTCGTTGCCCAGCTTCTCCGCTGGAATCAGCGCCACGTTCATCCCTAGCTGGCTAAGTACTGTAGGAATGTCGTCGCCAGCCCCCATGACGTAGCCCACTTTTAATCCAGCAGGGACTTTCACATCTACAATGCTCACCCGCTGAATTGCCGGCTGATAGTAATAAAAGGCATCGAGATCCTCGCGCGTGACGACGGTATAGCCTTCGCTGTACGTCGAGCCGCCTGCGTCAAGAACTGCCCGCATCTCTGCCCGGCCTTCTTTCAAACCTGCGGGAAATACTTTGAACTGAAACTCCTGTTTCTCACCGCGCTGATGAAATTCCACCGGCAACTGAGCAGGCTCGACACGCCAGTTCGGCGGAACTTCCAGGTGTAAGGTTCCCTTTGCAGGCGCCGAAAGGTTATAGCTCACGCCAACCTTCACGTTGCATCCCGGATCGCCCTCCACTCGGATAGTCTGAGTGCCCGGTTCCAGCATGACAGAAAATGCGGGAGCCACCGCCAGGGTCCGCCTTTGCTCGTGCCCAGTTTCATCAAGGAATGGAACTGTGACTGGAATGGATATGCGGCCGCCCTCCGTTGAGCCACGCTTTATCTCATGGCCAAGAAGATTCAAGCCGGCCGCCTTTGCAACCATTAAGTACTCGAGGCTGACGTGTAGCAAAGCGGGTTGGAAGGGAAGCGTCGCGTACCGCGGATCATCCACCGTGTTGACGCTTTCTGTTTCCGGTTCCCTGCGATGCCAGTAGGGACGGCTATAGCTCACTTTCGATGGCACCTGTAACAGGAAGTTAGCGTAATAATCTTCACGAGGCGAAATCGCGCCCGTTTGGCCTTTGTAAATGTTTTTAATCCATCCCGGAGGCGCTTCCATCGAGACGTTTTGCACTTCCATGGGAAACTTCGATCCGTTGTGAAACTTCGCGACCACCGTAAACTTTTGTGTGGGCGAAACGATCGTCAGAGCCCCTGGTTCAGGTGGAATGCCTGCCCCCGGACCCTTGGTCGCTACGACGTCCGCTCTTAACGAAGCGTTCAGCGCCAGGTTCACCGCCACTTCACACTGCTGTTGCTTGTCGCGAAGAATAGTCAGCAGATCCGATTTAGCTGGCTCAATAAGTTGGCTGTGTTCCAATCGGTCCGTTACATCGTCAAGTAATCGCAATGCCACCAAGAGCGGCGTGGCAGCGCGACTCGGATCTTTGTCGATGCTTGCGTCTGCCTGATTGACCTCTTTCGCGATCTCCGCCAGCGCTGGCCGCAAAAACGGGACTTTCGCTTCCTCTGCGCCGAGCCTCGACGCCAACCCCGGCAAACTGGTATCAATCCCGTCAAAGAAATCCTTCTCATCTCCGTCTTTGTCGGTCGTACGCGGCAGCACCGACTCCACCAGTTTGTAGTAAGTAAAGCGATCGCCCGGTTCCACCGACCATCCACCCGCGCCCTGCGATAGCTGGTGTTTCAGACCTTGCATGGCGAACTGCACGTACGACATACCTAGCTGCGGATCCTGCTGCCCCGTATTCATCTTCACCGTGTAATTTTCCGCAGGACACGTACTCGCCCCAAACCCGCATACGTTGCCTACATACAGTTTCTTAGCCTGCCACGGTTGCAATCCTTCTGCGACTTGTTCGGGAAAGCGCTTCGGATCGGCGGCCGCCCGAAACGCCTCTTTCGTAAGCATTGCCGACGCCTGATGATGTCCATGTCCATCACGACTTGTCCCCGAAAATCGAGCCACCAGGACGTCCGGACGGGACGTCCGAATCACCCGCACCATATCTCCCAGCGCCACGTCGTGGCCTTGCCATTTCTGAAACGTCTCTTCCGGGCTCTTGGAATAGCCAAAATCCGCCGCCCGAGTGAAGCGTTGCTCGACTCCGTAATAGCGGTCCGAGGCCAGCAGTTCCAGTGTTCGTACCACGCCCAGCACGTCAAACAAGTTGCTGCCAATTTTGTTCTGCCCACCCTCGCCGCGGGTCAGCGTAAGCAGAGTCACGTTGACGCCTTTTCCTCTCGACTCTAGTGTCAACATCCCGCCATCTTCGTCATCCGGATGAGCCGTGGTTTGCAATAGCCGGGCGGTCGTTTTCAGGCGAAGCAACACCTGCTTCAGTCCCGGAACTCCTGAATCCTGGGGAAGCGGATCGACCGGGCTGACTTTATCGCCGGCAGTCTGGGCTGTTCCCGATACCAGCAGGAGTGTCGCCAGAACAATGGCCAGCAGGGCTCGTACCGCAGCACACCGCCGCAAAAGCAGATACCAAATACCTCGTGGTTCAGAATTTGTCATTTCAGGTGAGATGGTTTTCTTCGGAATAGGCAGCAAAATGTTTCCTGGTCGTGTGGTCTATGATTGGACTACTTTTCGGCCCAAGCGTTAGCACAACTTCAGCCCGGACCTATTCAGTGGAGCGCCGCATTTTGTGACGCCACAAACTTCCTCTGGCACTCGCTGGCGGCGGAAACCACTTGGTCAAATTCTACGTCCCCCCGCAGCTTCGCCAACATCGGATCCGTCTGTAACGCGCTATAGGCGCAGTAATTCTGCGCCACCGCCCGTCGCAGGAACTTCAATGCTTCTGATCTCTTACCGCAATAAGCCAAAATTGTTCCTTGATAATACTTCAGTTCGGGATCACGCTCCGGCAGCAGATTGGTTTCGGCCAGCGTTGCCAGTCTGTCGGTCTCCCCGCTGGGACGGTTATCCAGGCAGGCTCGCAGGAACTCTCGCATCCATGTGGGATTATCCGTCATCCGCTGCAAGGCCACGCGCGCCTCTTGTACCTTGCCCGCCCGCAATAGCACAGCCACTGTCACAGCATTGGACAACTCGGAGTTCGCATCCAAACGCAGGTATTCCAGGGAGCGCTGATTCTTGCCGGCTTCCATGAATGCAAAAGCACAAGAGCGGAAGATGAAGTTTCCGGGATCGATGCCTGTGGCGATGTCGCACTCGCGCTGTGCTTCGTCCAGCTTGCCTGCATAGCGCAGCACAAACGACAGAGAAAAATGCGCCATTGCATTCTCCGGACGTCGCCGCACCAGGTCCATCGCGGCTTTATAAGCCTTCGTCAATTCCCCATGCTCCACGTGATTCTGCAATAGATAACCCGCCGCGGAGACGCGGCTGGGCTCGAGTGCCAACGCATGTTCATATGCGGCGTCGGATTTCTGGTAAGAGTCTTCTCCGCCGCCGGCGTAAACCGCGTCGAAATAATAGCGGAGTCCTAACGCTTCCCAGGCCGGCGCATACGTAGGATCGAGCTTGACGGCTTGTTCCAACATCGCAATCGCATCTTTATTAGGCCCCGGGTCATGAGACACGGCCAGGCTGCGCAAATAGAGGTCGTAAGCTTGCTGGTTCACCGGGTAAGTACTGGTATCCAGCGCTCCTCCCGCGGCTCCCAGCGCCGGCAGCAAACCTTCGCGAACCTTGGTGGCAAGGTCGGCTTGCAGGCCGATCAAATCGTTCGCCGCCGCATTAACAGTCGTTTGCCACAGCAGCCTGTTGTCTTTTACTTCGATGTCCTCCAGGGTCACAATCAGCTTGTCGCCCTCGCGCAGAAAATGACCGGTGAGGACGTTTGAAACGTGCAGCTCTCGTCCGACCTTCTGCGGGTCAACATCTCCTCCCGCGTATTTCTGGGTGGTAGTCGTCGGACGAATTTCCAGATACCGGGTGTAGGTAAGCGCGTTCGCGATCTCATCTGCCAACGCGAAACGAAGATACTCGCTGCTCGGATCGTGACTCATGTTGCGCAGTGGCAACACCGCAATTGTGTTCCGGCTGGCAGTTGCCGCGCTTCCCGCCGAACGGTGCTTGAGCCACCACGCTCCCACCGCCGCCAGCACCATGAGAAGGACCGCCGTCACCCCCAGCAGAAGATACATCTGAAGCCGGCTCGAACGCTGGAAAGTGCTGGTGACCACATGCAGCCGCGAACCTTCTTGGGCTCCCGTTTTTACCAATCCGGACTCGGTCTCTTTCTTCAGCTTCTGCAAATCTGCTTTGATTTCGGCGGCACTCTGATACCGCTTAACGCGGTCCTTCTCCATGGCCTTGCCGATGATGCCCTCAAGGTCCTTCGGCAGATTCGGGTTAATCATTCTCGGTGCCGGAGGCTTCTGGTGCAGCACCGCATCCAGCGTGGTCACTACGTTTTTTCCGGTAAATGGTTTTTTACCGGTCGCCATCTCATACAGCACTACACCAAACGAAAAAATGTCGCTCCGCGGGTCGAGGCTGTCGCTGCGTGCCTGCTCCGGGGACATGTACACGGCAGTGCCCGGAATCACCCCTACCGCAGTCAGAGAATCTTCGATTGGAGTGTCGGTCTCGGTTCCCACCGATTTGTCGTGCGCCAGCTTGGCCAGCCCGAAGTCCAGAATCTTTGCCTGTCCGTGTTTCGTCAGAAAAATATTCGCAGGCTTAATGTCACGGTGGACGATGCCTTTGGCGTGTGAAGCCATCAGCGCGTCTGCCGTCTGGATTGCAATTTCGAGGAGTTGATCGAGGTCTATCGCCTGCCCTCGCATGCGATCCCTCAGGCTTTCCCCCTCGAGCTTCTCCATCACAATGAACGGGTGCCCGTTGTTGTCCTGGACGTCGTGAATAATGCAGATGTTGGGATGGTTCAATTGCGACGCAGCCCGGGCTTCGCGCTCGAAACGGTCAAGCGACTTGCGATCTCCAATGAGATTTTCGGGGATGAACTTTAAAGCGACGCGGCGTCCCAGGCGAGTGTCTTCAGCCTCATACACAACTCCCATACCACCGCCGCCCAATTTCCCAACAATGCGATAGTGGGAGATCGTCTGGCCAATCATGGACCGACCACTCCTGTCGGCGGCTATGTTAGGCCCCGTCCATTTGTCAGGTCAACCTATAGATTAGGGCGCGATGTAGGCGGGCGTCCCCGCCCGTGCCACCCTCGCCGTGCTACGTTGCTCCACCTGGCGCAATCCTGAGCTGGCGCAAAGATTATTCTTCCAAATACAGTCCCGCCGACGACCCCACCCATTCCATGTTCCGGTTGTGATCCACGCCCATCATCAACCCACGCCCCATCCGCAAAATCGTCAATACCGGAAGAAGCTCATCCACCCAGACATACATCACGCGAACTTCCACCTTCGTTCCCCCGAACGGAGTCTCGATCACCGGTTCAAAGTGCAACCGCTCTTGCAGGATGTACTGCGATCTTCTGTCAGCAGGAACTGCGTCAATATCCTTTTTCGTAGGCGCAATAATCACCCCCAGACCGGCGAACGAGTACAGCGGCTTCAAAGCGTAGTTCTCCAGATCCTCCGGAATGTGATCCAGCTTGTCGAGAAACCACGTCTTCGGTACCGACTCATGTCGAAGGTAGGGGATGGAATACTTGCTGATACGAAAATACCAGTTCGGATGTCCCGCCCATTCCACCTCCAACTCATCCCGCAAATCGAATCCCAGCTTGACTCCCTTCCGCTCCAATTCATCAACAATCGCCCGGTTGTAAATTCGTCGGATCGGCACCCGCTTGCCCTTGCTCTCATAAAACAGCTGCTTGCCTTTCTCCTTTATTTCTGTGATGCATACAGTTTTGATCCCGAGCATCTTCTCCGTAAGCAAAAAGTCCGGCAGCGTCTTCTGATCCATGGGATCGATTTCCATTAGCACCACATTCTCCGGATCGTGATCGCCCACAATCGCCTGCCGCAGAAGACTGACATATGCAGTCTCCTCCAATCCGCTCAGCAGGTACCTCAAGCGGCGGTCTAACCCGAACACATCAATGTAAGTCTGGGCGAGTACATTTTGATACGCGTACAGGGAAGGGAAGGCCTGTAACTCAACTAGCTTAGGTCGCAGTTCTCCTTGTTTATCCCGTACCAGGCCGAAGTCCACCTGGATAAACATGGGATGGGCCGTCTCGCCCGGCACCCTGAACTCCGCGGGGATAGACTCGCTGGAGATCGCCCGGTACTCAGAACTGTCCACCAACTGGTGAATCAATTCCTTGCCGTAGCCCGACATCTGATCGATTAGCGGCTTGGGCAGAAAACAGGGAGTTTCTGAAAGCCGGAACTTAATCGGCACGCCGCAACGCTTCTCCATCCGTTTCAGAAGCGCCTGATACTTTTCTGACTTGTAATTAGCGTTGAACTGCCGTCGCAGGCTGGGAATCATGAGACTGTGTGTGTATGTGTGTGGAGCGGACCTGCCCTGAGTGTAATCGAAGGGGCCTCGCCCGCTGCTTCTATGACTCCCCGCAGAGCCTTCGTAGCGTCCGCGACAGAGTCTGCCCTCATCGAAGCCGAACAGTGCCTCTTAAGCCTCGATTAAGAACTTGCCCCCTCGCATGATCTGCTCGCCATCCACCCAGATATCGAAATTCCTCCCCACCACATCAATGTGCGTGGAGGAATACCACTCCGCTCCAGTATGTGCGCCATATGGATTGCCGAAGGCGATGTGGACTCCAGGATATTTCTCATCCTGCAGAATCTGCCCAATCACATCCTTCAACTCAATATTGGTTCCAATCGCGAATTCTCCCACCAGGTCGCTATTCTCATCGGTATGGGTGTAGCGCCAGAAATCGGCTTCCAGTTCGCGATTATCCGAATGGGCTTCCGTAAGCCGGTTACCCTTTATATGAATGGTCAGCGGATTCTCCCGCAGGCTGCCGAACTTTGCGCACAGGTAGTCTCCCACCACGCCATCGATCACAAACGTTCCGTTCACTTCGCCGGGAGTAGTAAAGACTTCGCCGCCCGGCAGGTTCCCCCATTTTTCGGGACTGATAATGCCGCTGGTCTTCAGCCAGCGATAATTCGGATTCAGATCGGCCACCAGATCAGTGCCCGCGGAAGTCTTGGCGCGAATCTGCTTCGCTCTGCGCACCGTATCCACCACTTTCGCGCTGATGCGGTCCACTTTCAGAAAATCCGCCCGCATGCCTTCCATCATGATTTGCCGGTTGATGTTCACCATGTGCGCATGCCGGATTCTGCGCCGGTTGACTACGTCTGTGATCTCCATGCGGGACTGCAATTCATTCGCCTGCGCCTGCACCGCAAAGACGCTCACCTGGCTGGTTTCCAGATCATCCAGAATCTCCTGCGGCACCCTCGTCAGCGGACGTGGCGCCAGATCCTCCAGCACCCATGCTTTGTAGCTCGCGCCCACCTGCTCCAGTTCATGCGCTATAGCGGCAGCAATTTCCCTGGTGACTTCATCAGTGATGATGCACACCTTTTCGCCGGACGCCACTCGCAGGCAAACATTCACCGCATTGCGCGCCCCCGGAATGAGTTCAGGATCAAATGAGATTGTGTTCAGCTGACGGCTGCCGTGACTGATGCTGGTTTGACTATTGGTACTGCCGATTTGAATATTCAATTACCCTGCTTTTTGTTCGGAAACGGTGGCGGCAGTTGTTTCGCCCAGGCCCACTTCCGTTTCCTCGATAATATAGTCCACTACTTTCTTCAGATCGTTGGTTTCCCGGAACACGCGAAGCTGCCGGTCCGCCCCCGATCCCATTTCCAGAATCTTCCGGATGTAACCAATCTCCTCGCGTGAATCGAGTTCATCCACCACGTCATCCACGAATTCCAGATACTCCTGGATCAAATCGCGCGCTGCAACCTCTTTCTGCTTGCCAAAATCGATCATCTTTCCGTTCAATCCATAGCGCGCGGCTCGCCATTTGTTTTCCATGATGAGCGCCCGCCGGTACAGCCGGAACCCCTGGTTGGCGGAGTGCAACTTGTAGAGCTTCGCAATCGTGGCCTGAATGAGCGCCGCCAGCGCGATGGTTTCGTCCACCCGCATGGGAATATCGCACACCCTGAATTCCAATGTATTGAAGAACGGATGCGGCCGGATATCCCACCAGATTTTCTTGGCGTTATCAATACACCCCGTCTTGATCAGCAACTTGATGAAATTCTCGTATTCTCCCCAGCTTGGAAAGTAATCGGGAATGTTAGTGCGCGGGAATTTGTCGAATACTTTACAACGATACGAATGCAGCCCGGTATTCATCCCCAGCCAGAAAGGGGAGTTCGTAGAAAGCGCCAGAATGTGTGGCAGGAAATACCGTGCATGATTCATCAGGTGAATTGCCGTCTCGCGATCCTCCACTCCAATATGCACGTGCAGCCCGAAGATCAAATTGGCCCGCGCCACCAGTTGCAAATCTTCCACAATATTCTTGTACCGCTCGTCAGCCGTAATCTCCTGCATCCGCCAATCTGCGAACGGATGTGTCGCCGCCGATGCC